>DAINOS010000009.1:0-31404 GCA_036743855.1 Prevotella sp.
CCTTAGGACTAACTATTGGCAGTACTTTTTTGGCTATATGCTCATGATTGTTTAATATTTCATCAAGAGTATACGGGCGAAAACTCGTGCCAGCCGTGAGGTTCAGATATTCACGGAAGGAAAAGCCCCTGAGATAATAGAAATGCAATATGTCTTTTATGGCAGGATAGTCGGTCTTCAACCGCATGACACTGGAGCCAGTGAACACGATTCTCAACTCTGGGTAAAGGTCGTAACACTTTCTAAGTTCTTGACTCCAATTGGGTTGCTTGAATATTTGGTCAAGCAACAAGACCTTGCCGCCATTGCGGACAAACTCTCCAGCGAAATCGGAAATGCCATTGCCTTGAAAATAAAAGTTGTTCATGTTCACATAAAGACATTGGCGATTGTTCTTTCCAAATTTCTCTTTGGCATACTCAAGAAGGAAGGTGGTCTTTCCAACGCCACGTGTGCCCTTTATGCCAATAAGCCGATGACTCCAATCGATTTCATCCATGAGGCTACGATGTACCGTAGCATGGGTATGATCGATAAGATAGGCATGTGTCTTAAAGAAAGATTCCATCAACTCCATATGCGTGTGTTTGCGATTGCAAAGATACAAGTTATTTTGTTTTTTGCAAAGTCTACATTGCAAGAGTTGCGATTTTTAGTTTTTTTTAATGATATGTCCTTTATAAACAAGTTTCTTGGAAAAATCTTGTGTCTTCCAGAATTAAATATTAGCTTTGCGAGTGCAAAAGAAGAAAGATTATGTCTATGAAAGTCTTTATATTCAATCCTGAACACGACATGGCTCTTGCCTCTGGCTTGGTAAACTTCACACCGCCTCGCGCTGGTCGTTTGCTTCGTCACGATTTGAGTTTTTTGCCTGTCATTTGGGCAAAAGAAGACGATGCCGTGTTAGTTGACGACATTGACTACGCATGGAAACAATATAAAAGTAGTGGTTTAAGCAAACATTGCAATTTCATAGACAGCAACGACTTATCACGCATGGTATCTTATGGGCAAGATTTGGATATGGAACCATGGGGGTGGGACTTGCCTGTGCGTGAATATTTTATTCATTGTGGTATACCTGAATCCGTACTGCCTGACAATGATTATCTCAACTTCGTCAAGAGAATCAGTCATCGTGGATGGAGTGCTAAACATCTGCTGCCAGCGCTTACAAAAATAGGTGATACCACGGGGGAAGCAAAAACATGCCACAATTTGGATGAACTAAATGGTTTCATCTCAACACACCAACGCGCGGTAGCAAAATCGCCATGGAGTTGCAGCGGGAGGGGAGTAAGATACATAGATGACAATTCATCCAAACAACTTGAAGGCTGGCTCAACAATATCATCAAACATCAAGGATGCGTAATGATTGAACCTTATTATGAAAAGATAATCGACTTCGGGATGGAGTTCATGTGCGATGGGAAAGGCAAGATAGAATATCGAGGGCTATCCCTCTTCAAGACAAACAACGGAGCGTACATTGGCAACATAATCGCAGACGAGAAGGCAAAAGAAAAAATGATGGAAAGGCACATTCAATTAAGAAAATTGCACGAAATCAGGCAATGTATCATTTCCATCCTCACTCCGCTATTAGGCAATATGTATCATGGGCCGTTTGGCATCGACATGATGATTGTCAACAATGGCGGCAAAATACTCGTTCATCCTTGCGTTGAGCTGAACCTCCGCATGACTATGGGGCATGTGACATTGGGAATAAAAGAAGACAGCTACCACCTTATGAGCATAATCTACAACCAACAAGGGAAATACGGTCTTACGCTGACATAAGCACGGATAAGCGTTTGACCTAAAGCATGGGCGAGTTTTAGAATTTCAGTTGCATTTGCATTTCGAGTTCGGAGATTGTTGAACTATCAATTTGTTGAGGCCCTGACGATATGACATCACGGTCGAAATAGTGGGTGCATCCGCCTTTGAGGACAAAAGTCAACTTATCGCTTGCCGTGACCTTGCAATTAAGAGCGAGCCTTAATCCCTTGCCGTAAAATGAAACAAACGAGAATGTATAAAGGAGGCCTGGATCATAAATATAAACTCGCGAGTTATAATCATCGGTGTGGAAATAACCTACCAATCCAATGAGCTTAAGCCATTTTTGTTGCCAGCGCACGCTCTCTGAAATCATGTACCCATAGCTCGTCGTGGTCCCATGACTTGCGGCGAAATCGGATTGAGTGCTAAATGTCAATTGGTTGTTAGAGTAGGAGAGTGTAGTCCTTGCCCTTGAATCCAGTTTCCGTAATAACGAGCCATCTTCTTGTCCATTAAGTTCTTTCATCTTCATTCGATAGCGGAGCAGAAATGCCCACTTGCCTTTAGACGCATCAAACTGGATGAAATTATCCCATCTGTATGTTGACTCTGGCGTGTTATATTTTGGCCATGCGAAATATGAGAGGTCTGTGTATAGTGTCAGCATGGCATTGTTCCATGGGCTAACCTTTCCTCCAATCAGGAAGCCGCTCTCATCATTTACAGAACCACCCTCGCTGATGGTGCTTGCGTAAATAGCTTGATATTTGTATGGATAATAACGTTGCAATGCCATCAAGGTAAGTCGTGATGACAACTCATAACTTATAGTGTTGACTGTGGCGACCTGAGAGTTTTTGTCTATTGCCGTTTCTCCACTTATATTCAACCTGCGGCTGAGATAACCATAATCCACACTCACATTGAAGAAGTCATAGCCATAAGGGTACCACCTCCTGTATTTTTGCCCCTTATACATGTCCAACTTACGATTGAAGGAAGTGTAATAACCCGTTGCTCCTACATGAAAGCCATTACGCATCCAGTTCACGTTTCCGCCAAAGAGCGAGACTGTCGTATTGCCCTTTCTGTTCATCTCGCTCAAAGTACGGTGATAGCCTGTCTTAAGTATTGTGGCAACAGATGAAGAGTCCTTGTTCAAAGTGGCGTCAATCTTTCGGTATGAGGCAAAAGCGGTCAAGTCAAGTCCTTTTGCCAACTTGAACGTGGCAGCAGCACCTTGAAGATAATTATAATCTGAGCGACTGGCATGGGCAAAGACATGGGTTGGAGAACTTAACATGGTGGACATCGTAGCAAGTTTACCGAAGCCAAAGCCATTATTAAGAATCAAGCCCATTCCAAATCGAAGACGGTATCTGCCAAGGGCAAGCGTCTTCAACAATTTCATGTCATTCAAGAGCAGATAAAAAGAGTAATAGTCGTAGCCACACTTGTTCCTGCCTGCGAAGAAAGGCTCACCAGCATCTTGCGAAGCGGTAATGCCGAACTTGACTCGCTGCCCATAGTTAAACGTATACCTCAACCAATGCTTGTACTTATAACCAAGATATTTATCCTCATATCCTTTGCGAGTATAAAAAGGAATGTTCAAATCAGCAATTAACGTATTCTTGCCATATTTCAATACCTTGCGGATGTCTGGTATGGTGTCTGAACGTAGTGGAGAACCTATGGTAACAAACTGCGTGAGTAATGATACGGTCTGTCTATCAAGCGATTCTATAAGTAACAGCTCCATGGGGCTTTCTATCCTCCTTACCTTGTCGCGATACTCAATGATGCCCATCACTTGCTCGAATGATAGGAAAGGCAAACTCTCAAGTTGCTCGCGGGAACAAGTGTTTATGTCCATTTTGTTCTCGGACAACTCGTTAAGCTCCTCATACAACTGTTCGAGGCTGCCATCGTCAATATTCTCACATTGCCCCATCTGCTCAAGGATGTCTTCCCATGAGTTTTCGTTTTGTGAGAAAACGTTTATGGCAAATAATAGAGCTAAGGTCGTGAATAGAAGAGTTCTCAAAGGATATTTGTTTAGAGGTTGTCAATATTCCTGCTATGCAGGATTGCTGTTTTTGCAAAATTAGGTAAAATATCAACATCCTCAAACAAAAAAAGACAGTTTCTTTAATACTGTCTTTTTATTGTGAGCAAATTTATTTGTATTCGTCTATTTTTTTCTTCCTTATGATTAGCTTCTTCACTATGAAATAGATGAGCGCTATGGCGCAAATGCCAATTATCGCCACCTTAATGTATTCTCCGTATTCAAGAATCTTATCATTAAGCTGTTCCTCTGGTACTATCGAGTGCAAATACCAACCCAAAGAAGCAAGGATGACATTCCAGCAGCCCGCGCCAATTGTTGTATATAGCAAAAACTTCCAATACACCATTTTTGATAGACCAGCAGGGATGGATATCAGATGTCGTATGCCTGGAATGAGACGCCCCGTGATTGTGGCCGCCATGCCATGGTTGTTAAAATAAGCCTCACTTTTTTCCACCTTGGCTTGATTGAGCATTCAAAGATGGCCAAACTTGCTGTTGGCAAAGCGATAGATAACTGGGCGACCAAGATAATAACCAGCGAGATAGTTGATAGTTGCACCTATGTCAGCACCGAGGGTGGCTGCCAATACTACCAGTATCACATTGAGGTTTCCTCCTGCCGAATGGTATGCCGCCGGAGCCACGACAAGCTCGGAAGGTACGGGTATCACGGTACTCTCAAGCAACATTAAGAAAAGCACTGTTCCGTAATTGAGGTTGCCGAGCAATGTCGATAAAATACTCATACTTGATTAAAATAATTATTAAGATTAAAACTTATTTGTCGTCTATCGACTTTCCTTTCTTACTTAAAGGATGGTGGATGGCATAGTTGTAGAAGTCTCTGACAGACATACCATTAGGGATGACATCGGAGAGTTCCCTTTGAATGCCCACCGGATTACGTTCCGTGGCTTTCTTCAAATCAGCCAGAAACTCATCTTGAAGCCCAAGCTCATAGTCGGTTCTCACGAGGTAAGCCCACAAGTCAGCGTAATCCTTATTGTTATCAGAGTCGGCAAGGCGACGGAAAATGTCATGAGCCTGACGAAGGTAATTGCAATCGAACAGGCAATACGCGATATAATAAAGCGTGTTTCCAATATCCTTGTCGGAAGTCATGTGGATAGCCTTCACAAAACAAGCCTTAGCAGAATCGGCATCTCCCGCAAGCAAGTTGACATACCCCCTTAGCAAGGCCACGTCCAATGTGGAATTTCCGGAAAGCGTTTCCAGTTTCTCAGCTGTGCTTATAGCCTCATTGTATTCACCGCATAAAGCGTAGACGAGACTTGTGTTCCTGTAAATCTCAAACAGGTTTGACGACTGCGAGGAGCATAACTTTGCCGCGCTCTTCCAATACTTCAAAGCTTCCTCAAAATTGTTCTCATTCATGAGGACAGCGGCAATGCCCATGTCAGCTACCTCACTATGCGGTTGCAATTGCTTGAAGCGTTGATAGCACGACTTGGCTTCCTTACCGTTGCCAAGCATCATCAAACAGTTTGCCCTGTTTAATATGGCATCGGGGTCATCCGGAGAAATGGCAAGCGAATAATCGCTGCACTCCATACTGCCACTGAAGTCATTGGTGAGATACTTGGCGGAGGCAAGCAGATTCCAATACCCATTATTGTATGGCTCTTGATCGATTAGCCTGTTGAATATCTCCTCGCATTCCTTGTATGAGCCCTTGCTCATGGCTATTCGACCTTTCAGCTCCAAGTAGTCTCCGCATTCGGTATCACTGCTTAACGCGAGCCATCTCGCAGCCAAATCATATACCTCGTAATCGGCAAACAAGGATGCCACGTCAAGGTAATAATCCTCTAAATCTTCTTCGTCAATTGTTTGCTCCTCTGACTCAAGATACCTCTCCGCGTCTTCCACACGGTCGTCGACAATCATGATTTCAGCGACAATGTAGAAATACTCAAGGTCTTGCTTGTCAGCTATCATGTCGACAAACGCCATGGCCTTCTCCACATCATGGTATACGAGTATGGAGACCCTTGCCTTGAAAGCAAGAGGCTCCGTTGCTCCTGGAAAGATATTGAGTGCGTCGTCTATAACCTCCAATGCCCTCTTCAAGTCACCATGCAGATGGTAATATTCCGCTATGTCCGTGAATTGCTCAGGCTCAAGAAAAACAGAGGAATTGTTTTCACGCGCTTCCTCATACTTGTGAAGGTTCTCCTTGAACTCCTTAGAAAAGAAGATGTTGTCGCTCAAATTATTTTACTTTTTATTTTGTTTTGCCCATGTGTCCTTCAAACCAACGGTCTTGTTGAACACTGGTGCGTCGTCCTTGGTATCTGGGTCTGCCATGAAATAGCCTGTACGTTGGAACTGCAAATACTGTCCAGGCTTCATTGTGGCCGCAAAACGCTCCACATAGCAATTGTCGAATACGTGCAATGAGTGAGGATTGAGAAGCTCACGGAAATCACGGTCGTCGGCTGAAGGGTTCTCCACATTGAAAAGTCGGTCGTATTCCCTTACCTCAGCTTTCACGCAGTCATCGGCGTTCACCCAATGCAGGGTGCCCTTCACCTTACGATTGGCTCCTGGCATACCGCTCTTGCTCTCAGGATCATACTCTGCCTGGATTTCCGTGATGTTGCCATCAGCGTCCTTGGTGCAACCGGTGCACTTCACGATATACGCATTTTTCAAACGCACTTCCTTGCCTGGTGTCATGCGGAAGAACTTCTTGGGAGCGTCCTCCATGAAGTCGGCACGTTCAATCCATAGGTTGCGAGAGAATGAAATCTCATGACTTCCTTGTGACTCATCCTCAGGATTGTTGATTGCCTCCATCATTTCAGTCTTGCCCTCAGGGTAGTTTGTCAGCACGAGTTTCACAGGGTCGAGAACGGCTGAAACGCGGGTCGCTTTCTTATTAAGGTCCTCACGCACGGCAGCCTCAAGGAGAGCCATGTCGTTGAGTGCGTCAAACTTGGTGTAGCCAATGGAACGGATGAATGCCTTGATTGACTCTGGAGAATATCCGCGACGGCGCATGCCGCATAATGTCGGCATACGTGGATCGTCCCAACCATTGACGAGATGCTCGTCAACCAAAGTGTGGAGCTTACGTTTCGACATCACCGTGTATGTAAGGTTCAAACGGTTAAACTCAATCTGCCTTGGACGATTGTCATCCAAGGCTTCCTTGGCCGTACCGTCATATTCCTTAAGATAGTCGATGAACTTATTGTACAAAGGACGGTGAGGCACGAACTCCAACGTACAGATGGAGTGGGTAACACCCTCGAAATAGTCGCTTTGACCATGCGCGAAGTCGTACATGGGGTAGCAGTGCCACTTTGTGCCTGTGCGGTGGTGTGGAGTTTGGATTATGCGATACATCACCGGGTCACGGAAGTGCATATTAGGATTTGCCATGTCCATCTTGGCACGAAGCACCATGGAGCCCTCAACAGCCTCAGCGGTGTTCATGTGATTGAAGAGACGGAGGTTTTCCTCAATAGGACGGTCACGATATGGACTGAATGTGCCAGGAACAGTCGGGGTGCCTTTTTGCTCTGCGATTTGCTCGGATGTCTGCTCATCCACGTATGCGTTGCCATTCTTTATCATCCAAATGGCGAAATCCCACAGCTTCTGGAAATAGTCTGAGGCATAATAAATGTGTCCCCACTTAAAACCAAGCCACTTAATGTCGTTAAGAATATTCTCTACATATTCATTGTTCTCCTTAGATGGGTTGGTATCGTCAAAACGCAAGTTGCAAACACCGCCAAATTCCTCAGCGGCTCCGAAATCCATGCAAATGGCCTTTGCGTGACCAATGTGCAGGTATCCATTGGGCTCTGGGGGAAAGCGTGTCTGGATGCGACCATTGTTCTTGCCTTCCTTAAGGTCGTTGCTGATTATCTCTTCAACGAAGCTCATGCTTCGCTTCTCTTCCTTTTCGTTTTCTTTAATCTCCATTTTCATTGTATGCTTTTTCTAAGTTGCAAAGTTAGTCATTTTCCACTATAATCTGAGATAATAGTTGGAAAAACTTAAAAATAATTGATTTAAATATTGCACATATCAGAAAAGATTATTACCTTTGCCAATGTTATCCTGAATACAATCTTTTTACCTTAAGAAGGCTAATACCTATTGAAGTAAAATGGCGCTTGCTGTGAAGCAGGCGCCATTAATCGTTTTAAAGCATCGGAACCTGATAAGTATTTTATCAAGTATCAAAAAAATAAAAGCCTTAGGGTTAAACAACCCCAAGGCCAAATATTCATTCTTTACTTGATTCCCCTTTGATTGAGTGCCGCCGCGTATCTGCGCGCGTTGGCCATATGCTCCGTATAAGTGACGGCGAAATCGTGTGTTCCGCTGAAATCCGGTTTAGCGCACATATATAGGTAATTGTGGTGCACCATGTTGAGCACCGCGTCTATGCCCGCTATCGAAGCCACGCGTATAGGGCCTGGTGGCAGACCTGGGTTCTTATATGTGTTGTAAGGACTATTGATAAACAGCATGTTTTGGTAAATGCGCTTCAGCGCGAAGTCCTTCAATGCGAACTTTATGGTAGGATCGGCTTGCAGGGGCATACCTTGCGGATACTTCTCGTCACGAAGCATGAGCCTGTTGTAATACATACCGGCAATCATGGGCTTTTCCTTGTCGTTGGCAGTTTCCTCATCAACGATGCTCGCCAACGTCGCGACTTGAACAGGCGAAAGGTTCAGCGACTTCGCCTTGTCCTTGCGCTCTTCTTGGGCCCAAAAGTTGTCGTTCTCTTTCTTTATGCGCTTCAAGAGGTTGTCGACCGTGGTGTCCCAATAGATGTCATACGTATTGGGTATGAACATGGCCGCCACGGTAGTAGTGTCGTATCCAAACTTGGCGCACTCCGCATTGTCGGTCAATGCTCTCTCTATGGTCAAACTGTCCAACATTAATTTCTTGCTGAGAGCGCCTGCCATGTCTTGCATCGTTCGCACGCTGGGAACCACGAGGTTCAAAGGTTCTTGCAAACCATTTTTGAGATGACGAAAGACCGTAAACGCGCCCATCGAGGGAGTTAAGGCATAACGTCCGGTACGCACCTTATTAATAAGGTTGCTGTGGCGGGCAAGAATGCTGAAGGCCTGGAAGCAATGAGCCTTGGCTTCAGGTCTCAGTTTCATGACCAGGGAGTCGTAGTTGTCGTCTTGATCCACATAGACGTATTTCGTGACGCTTCGCCCTGTGAAAGATGTGAAAAAGTAGTAGTATGTCAAGCCAAACAAGGCTATCACACACACTGCCGCAAGGATAAGATACCTCTTGCTTAACTGTCGTGCCATTTGTTTTTGATGTGTTTATTCTAATTATTTGTGCAAAGTTACACATTAATGAGTAACTTTGCATCGAGAAAACAAATAATTAATATCAAATACGAAATAAATTCGGGATAAAATGAAGTATGAAAGTTATATCTTCGATTTGGACGGCACCTTGCTGAACACTCTCAATGACCTTGCCGCGAGCTGCAACTTCGCCCTTCGCTCTTATGGGCTTCCAGAACATAGCGTTGACGATGTTCGCCGATTCGTAGGCAATGGCGTGAGACTGCTCATGACACGCGCAATACCTGGCGGGGAGAGTTTCGCACGGTTTGAGGAATGTTATGCTTGCTTCCGCCAGCATTACCTTCATCATAACCTCGACACCACGGCGCCTTATCCAGGCATCATGGAGATGATAGCCAAGCTCAATGCCAACGGCAAGAAGATAGCTGTCGTGAGCAACAAGTTTTATCAAGCCACACAAGACCTCGTGCGCCATTTCTTTGGCGATGAGATAAAGGTAGCGATAGGTGAGCGACCTGATATTCACAAGAAGCCTGCCCCTGACACGGTGATTGAGGCTTTGCGTCAACTCGATATGCCAAGCTCCACCGCGGTATACATAGGCGACAGCGATGTGGACATAGACACCGCGCGCAATTGCGGAATGCCTTGCATCAGCGTGCTTTGGGGTTTCCGCGACCGTGACTTCCTCATTGAGCATGGAGCCACGACGCTCGTTAAGAGCCCTGAAGAAATACTTACCATTTAATTCCGCACGTCAACCTGCAAGTCTTTACAATAAAAATAGCCGTATCAAATCAGTATTGATTAATGATACGACTCTTTTTATATTATAAATGAGATATTATTCGCTCAATGGGATGCTCTTGATTCGCGCCAAGTGGCGACCGCCCTCAAACGGTGTGGAGAAGAACTCGTCCATTATCTTGGCGGCAGTTGCGTTGTCGATGAATCGACCTGGCATCACGAGCACGTTGGCGTCGTTGTGCTGGCGTATAAGGTGGGCAATCTCTGGAATCCATGCCAGTCCGGCGCGAATGGTCTGATGCTTGTTGAGCGTCATTGCCATGCCTTCACCTGAGCCACATATTCCTATTCCTTGGCAAACCTCACCGTTTTCGATGCCACGTGCAAGGGCATGGCCAAATTCAGCATAGTTGCAGCTTTCCTCACTGTAAGTGCCATAATCTTTGTAAGCGATGTGCTTGGAGTCGAGATACTCCTTGACAAACTGCTTCAGCTTGAACCCCGCGTGATCCGACGCGAGCCCTACGGTTTTAGTCTCCATTTCCTTATGTAGAATTAATGTGTTATTGCTATTTGTAAATATATGAAACCTTATTCTATATTACTATTCTATTATTTTCGTCATCGACATTGCTGAAACAAGTCCGTCGGGGTTTACCTTGGCCTTGATCTTGTACAGGGCGTGCTTTTCCTTCGTAGGATCAGTGCGTTGAATGTCTTGCGTGGCCGAAACCGACACGGTGTACTCATACTCGTCTTCACCGACTTCACGCTTGTCAATCTTCATGTCATTGCCCAGTCTCCATGTCATGCCAGTGATGTCGTCCTTGTAAATTTTCTGCAAGAACACGGTCACATCAGCCTTTGTAGCGTCTTGCTTACCGAGGAAGTTTGACATGACAGGAGCCACGGACGCTTCAAGCGACTGGTCGTTCTTGGCGTTTACAGCTTGGAAGAAATGCCTCAACGAGGCGTTGACCAGCACCTTCTCCTCTGGTTGCACCGTGCTTGCCTTTAATTTGCGAATGGCATCATTGGCCTCGTCCACGTGCTCACCATTTGCGTGCTCGTCGAGATAAGCTTGCAACTCGTCAAGCGTATTGGCGTTGGAAGCGAAAGCCCAGTCGATGGAGTCGATTTTATGTTGCGCCTGGGCCTTGTGCTCAGAGTCGGGGTGCTTGTTGAGGTAGTCGAGCAATGCTTGCTTGGAACCACTGACCACGGCATTAGTCCAATCGGCATCATTCTGTTGCAAGGCGTTGAGGTGAGCCTGAATGGAATCGATGTGTTCGGCAGGCGCGTCCTTATAGTTGTCGAGATAGGTCTGCAACACAAGTGGGTCATCGCTGTTCAGAGCGTATTCGTAAGCCTCCTCTTCCTTGGAAGTCTTGGCGTTGTTGTAGAAATAGAAGCATACGCCGCATAGAATCAAAGCGAAAATAATGGCCGTGAATAACGCGAGATGACTTTTCTTCTTAGGAACGGGTGGGGGAGTGGCACCGCCATTGGCATTGTTGGCTCCAGGCTTTCTTGGTGCCACAGGCGGTTGCTGAATGCCATTGGCCGACTGCCTCACGCCACTTGCCGTTTGCCGAGGTTCATCGCCCTGTTGAACAGACGGCACAGTATTTTCATCCACGACTTCATGTTCCGCGCCATTGCCAACGCTACCAGACAACCGAGTGATGTGGTGGCAATTGGGGCACATTTCCTGGTCTCTGAAATACACCTCGCCACACTGTGGACACCTCACTATCTTTCCAGCTATAGCCACGCCACAGCAAGGGCAATATGGAGCCTTGTCGCTTATCTGTCGCCCACACTCGGGGCATTTAATCATCGCCATAATGTTTTATCTATAATCTGTATTGCTTTGTTTTATTTTACGTTATCTATGCCTGAAACGTATCTCCCTGAGCTTGTGCTTCCCCATGAACCGGCTCTTGTCCACGAAACCGTTTATGCCATCGAGCCTGCCTTTTGCCGTGTATTGCCACAACAAGTATTCCTTGCCATCGGTCAAGACAGGTTGACGCGAAGAATATTGAGCTATCATGAGCTTGTAGTCGTCGAGCAAGCCTTGCAAGTTAGTGTTGTAAAAGTTTGTGCCCGTGTAAACAAGTGGTCGCTGCCTATAAGCTTTCTCCACGAGAGTGAGAAATTTTGATAGAGAGTCGCGAAACTCCTCACGTGGCATCCCGCTGCGTGTCTCCACGTCGATCATGGGCAAGAGGTCTTGGTCTCCAGGACGGCATTGGGCCATGAAATTGTGCAATTGCTCCTCTTGGTTGACCCTTGGCCTATAAAAATGGTACGAACCTACCTTCAAACCATAATTGTGGGCAAGGTCTATGTTTTGCTTATATTTATCGTCTATCCTCGTGCCGCCTTCCGTGGCCTTGAGGTAAACATACGCCATCTTGCTTTTGCCAACGGTCTCCCAGAACACTGTACCCTGATAATGGCTCAAGTCTATGCCATGAATATGCCGGCAGGTGTCCTCACATTCCACGCGTCCGCCTTGCGCGAACGACGTCAGGCAGAACACGGCAAAAAACAAGATTAGAGAAAAACGCTTCATGTTGCAAAGATACATACAAAAATGTTGAAACCACAAAACCAGCTGACAACCCTATGGATCATTCTTGCGGGCGTTGATGCGCGCTATCCATTCTTGTCGGCGAATCTTGCGCTTTCGCGTCGTCCGCCTGAGGTTCATGATCATCCTGAATCCCATCCAAACAAGGATTACCAGAAGAACTGCGAAGACGGCAACGAGAATATAAAGATCCTGTTTCATCGCTTATTATCAGTTTTCCCTATACCATTTGTAGAGCATTTCCACACCTTGCTCAATCTCAATTTTGTGGGTCCAGCCGAGGCTGTGGAGCTTGCTCACGTCGATAAGTTTACGAGGCGTGCCATTGGGCTTGGTCTTGTCCCATGCTATCTCGCCCTCGAATCCCACGGTTTTCTTCACCAGCTCGGCGAGTGCCTTAATTGTCAATTCCTTACCCGTGCCAACGTTGATATGGCAGTTGCGTATCTCACCCAAAGACGGTATTGCGCCACCACGACCCTCGGAGTTGTTGCGGTTCACTTCGCCATCTGTCTTGGCCCCGTAGAACACGCTTGAATATTTTTCTATGCCTATTATGTCCTTGAAGTCAACGTTGAGCAACACGTAGACAGAGGCGTCTGCCATGTCTTCCGACCAAAGGAACTCCCTCAACGGAGAGCCGTCACCCCAAAGCGTTACCTTGTTGTTCTCTATCCCATAGAAGGCAAGGGCTTTTTCTATGCGGTCTTGAGGGTTTTCGCCATCCACGTTGCCCTCACCGATAATGGCACGCAACTTGTCCGTGGGGTTTATCGGGCGCAAGCTCATGTCGCGGCGTATGCCTTCCCAATCATTTTCATGAAGCAACTTAGCAAGGTAAACCTTGCGCATCATCGCCGGCATGACGTGAGAGTTCTCCAAATGGAAATTATCGTTTGGCCCATAAAGGTTTGTTGGCATCACGGCAATGTAGTTGGTGCCATACTGCAAATTGTAGCTTTCGCACATCTTCAATCCCGCGATCTTGGATATAGCGTATTCCTCATTGGTATATTCCAATGGAGAGGTAAGCAGGGCATCCTCCTTCATGGGTTGCGGAGCGTTCTTTGGGTATATGCACGTAGAGCCAAGGAAGAGGAGCTTCTTCACATGATGCTTGTAAGCTTGCTCAATGACATTGCACTGAATCTTCATGTTCTGCATGATAAAGTCGGCGCGATAAAGCGAGTTGGCCATTATTCCACCGACAAAAGCAGCCGCGAGCACTACCGCGTCTGGTTGTTCATCGTCGAAAAAGCGCTTCACGGCCAACTGGTCCGTGAGATCCAGCTCGCTGTGAGTGCGACCCACGAGGTTGTTGTACCCACGCTTCTTAAGATTATTCCAAATTGCGGAACCTACAAGACCATGGTGCCCCGCAACATAAATTTTACTTGACTTGTCCAACATATCTATGGATTTCCCTATTTTTTAATCGATTATCAACCGATTTTCTTCATTAGTGCAAAGTTACGAAAAAAATCAGATAATGCAAATGTTTTAATCACATGATTGGAAAATCATGATTTCACCGTAAAATCTTCGCTTCCACCAAGACTTGAATCCATGGTTTTGAGAGGCCATCGGCTTCACGCTTGAATCGCGTCGGCTTTACGCTTGAATCGCATCGGCTTCACGCTTGAATCGCGTCGGCTTTACGCTTGAATGACGATGGCTTTACGGCGTGAAGCCGAAACCGACATAATACCGCCAGGAAACGAGACAATGCCAAGCTCATAAAAACATCTACCAAAACAGGAAACATCACCTTTTGAATGGGATTCCTATAAAATAGGATAAATTGTTCTTGGATGGTTGAAAAATATGTGCTAACTTTGTAAAGCGAAAAAAGACAGGTAAATGATGAATAGCGAAAGCACGCAAAATATCAAGAAAGAAACGACAACAAACAGACAAAATCCATTCATGCAGCCCTACGGCACGCCACACGAAACCGTGCCATTTGACAAGATAAGGTTTGAGGATTTTGAACCAGCGTTTATCGAGGGAATACGTCGCGATGATGAGGCGATAGCGAGAATCGTGGACAACCCGGAGCCGCCAACATTCGACAACACAATAGCATGGACAGACAAAACTAAGGGAGAGCACTACTACGACCTGCTGGATCGTGTCTCCAACACGTTCTCTTGCTTGATGAGCGCTGAGACAAACCCAAAGATGGAGGCCTTGGCACAGAAGTTGAGCCCGATATTGACAAAGCACGCCAACGACGTCACTCTCAACCCAAAGCTTTTCGCTCGCGTGAAGAGCGTTTACGAGAACCACCGCGAACTGACAGCCGAGGAGAGCACGTTGCTCGAAAAGGAATACGACTCCTTCGTGCGCAGTGGCGCGCTGCTCGATGAATGCGGAAAAGACAGGCTGAGAAAGCTGACCGAAGAAGCGTCAATGCTCTCGCTGCAATTCTCTCAGAACTTGCTCAAGGAAAACAAGGCTTACACGCTGCACATTACCGACAAGGCGCAGCTCGATGGACTGCCAGACACCGCGGTGGACATGGCTGCCCAAAACGCTAAAGAGAAGAACCTTGACGGTTGGGTCTTCACGCTCGACTACCCAAGCTACGCGCCATTCATGACTTACTCCACCCAACGCGACCTGAGAAAGAAGCTCTACATGGCACGCAATACGGAGTGTACGCACGACAATGATGCCAACAACTTGGAAATATGCAAGAAGATAGTGAACCTCCGTCGTGAAATAGCGCAGTTGCTCGGCTTCGACACTTTTGCCGACTACGTGCTCAAGCACCGCATGGCGAGCAACACGAGAACGGTGTACAAGCTCTTATACGATCTCATAGACGCTTACAAGCCAACGGCGATAGAGGAAGTGAAGGACATAGAAAAGGAAGCCCACAAGATAGAAGGCGATGACTTCAAACTGGAACCATGGGATTTCTCTTTCTATTCGCACAAGTTGCAAATGGAAAGATACAACCTCGACGCGGAGATGTTGAGGCCTTATTTCCAGCTCGACAACGTGATAAAAGGCGTTTTCGGACTCGCCAACCGGCTATATGGCATAACCTTCAAGGAAAACAAGGACATACCAGTTTACAACCCTGACGTGAAAGCCTACGAGGTGTTCGACAAGGACGGCAGCTATCTCGCCGTGTTCTACGCCGACTTCTACCCGCGCGAAGGCAAGCAAGGCGGAGCTTGGATGACTGAATTTCAAGGCCAGTGGATCACGAGGGAAGGAAAGAACGTAAGGCCACACGTCAGCGTGGTGACCAATTTCACCAAGCCGACCGAATCGAAGCCGGCATTGCTCACGCTCGGCGAGGTGGAGACGTTCCTGCACGAGTTCGGGCACTCATTGCATGGCATGTTCGCCAATACGCGCTTTGAGAGCTTGTCGGGCACTAACGTGTGGTGGGACTTCGTGGAAATGCCATCACAGTTCATGGAAAACTATGCCGTCGAGCCAGAGTTCCTGCACACATTTGCCTTTCATTACAAGACAGGCGAACCTATTCCCGACGAGCTGATAGAGCGCATAACGAAAAGCCGCAACTTCAACGTGGCCTACGCTTGCCTGAGGCAGGTGAGCTTCGGACTGCTCGACATGGCATACTACACCATGGCGCATCCATTCACCGACGACATCATACCTTTTGAGAAGCACGCCTGGAAAGATGCCATGATAACCGAACAATTGCCCGATACGTGCATGACCGTACAGTTCTCGCACATCATGGCTGGAGGTTACGCTGCCGGATATTACAGCTACAAGTGGGCGGAGGTGCTCGATGCCGACGCCTTCTCGGTGTTCAAGAAAGAGGGCATCTTCAACCAGCAAACGGCGCAACGCTTCCGCGACTGCATACTCTCGCGTGGCGGAACAGAGCACCCCATGACACTCTACAAACGCTTCCGTGGACAAGAGCCCACAATAGACGCATTGCTTGAGCGCAACGGGATAAAGAAATGACACATATATAAACTACACATTATATATATAGTAAGATGGAAGAAGAGGAGAAGAAGCATCAACTGGATTGTCGCTATTTGCGAATGGCGCACATTTGGGCGGAAAATTCTTACTGCAAACGCCGCAAGGTGGGCGCGCTCGTGGTGAAGGACAAGACCATCATCAGCGATGGCTACAACGGCACGCCAAGTGGTTTTGAAAACGTGTGTGAGGACGAAAACAATGTCACAAAGCCATACGTGCTCCACGCCGAGGCAAACGCCATCACCAAACTCGCCCGCAGCACCAACAGTGGTGAAGACGCGACGCTCTACGTCACGGCATCTCCTTGCATAGAGTGTTCTAAACTTATCATCCAAGCCGGCATACGGCGTGTGGTCTATGGTGAGAAATACAGGCTCGACGATGGAATAAAGCTGCTCAAGAGGGCTGGCGTGGAGACCGAATATATAGGAGATTTACTCCATGGGAATGAAAATGAAGAAAGAGAATAAATACCGTTTTATGCCCCTGCTCATGGCACTATGCGTGGTATTGGGCATCATGATTGGATCGTTTTACGCCAATCACTTTTCAGGCAACAGACTGACTATTGTCAACAATGGCTCAAGCAGGCTCAACAACTTGCTTAGGATCATTGACGACCAATACGTGGACAAAGTCAACATCGACTCGCTTGTTGACAAGGCCATACCTACAATACTCTCCGAACTCGACCCTCACTCGGTATACATCTCTGCCAAGGACGCACAGGCTGCGGCCGATGACCTCAACGGAAGTTTCTCGGGCGTCGGCATAGAGTTCGTCATCAGGCAAGACACCATTCGCGTGCAAAACGTGATAAAGAATGGGCCCGCCGAGAAGGCTGGCATCATCGCCGGCGACAAGATTGTTTATGTCGACGGAAAGAGGTTCGTGGGCAAGCAAGTGACCAACGAGGAGGCCATGCGACGCCTGAAAGGGCCGTCTGGCTCAAAAGTCAAGATTGGCGTACAGCGATATGGCAAGAAGGGCATCGTGAGCTTCACCGTCACACGCGCTGAGATTCCGACCAAGACCATAACGGCAACGTATATGCTCGATGACAACACAGGGTACATCAAGGTGAAAAACTTTGGCGAGAAGACTTACCCTGAACTGCTCGTGGCTTTGGCAAACCTTCAGCAACAAGGGTTCAAAAACCTCGTTATCGACTTGCGCGACAATCCTGGCGGCTACTTGCAGAGCGCGGTGCAAATGGCAAACGAGTTTTTGCCTGCCAAACGCCTCATTGTCTACACTCAGGGACGCAAGTCGCCAAGGCAGGATTATACCTCCGACGGGCACGGCGCTTACCAGAACATTCCACTCGTGGTGCTCATCAACGAAGGCTCGGCATCGGCGTCAGAGATATTTACCGGAGCAATGCAAGACAACGACCGCGCCACAGTGATAGGGCGACGCTCGTTTGGCAAGGGTCTCGTGCAGCAACAAATACCATTCTCCGACGGCTCGCTCATACGCCTGACCATAGCGCGTTACTATACGCCTTCCGGCCGTTGCATACAAAAGCCTTATGTTGACGGTGATGACCAAGACTATGCTCAAGACCTGGTGGAGCGTTATCAGCATGGTGAGTATTTCTCACGCGACAGCATCAAGCACACCGGCCCGGCTTATCACACGCGGATTGGCAGAGTGGTTTACGGTGGCGGTGGCATAACTCCAGACATCTTCGTTCCCGAGGACACCACTGGCATGACATCTTATTATAAGGAGGCGGCAATGAGTGGCCTCATCTTGCAGTTCGCCTTCACCTACACCGACAACAACCGCCAAAAGATGAAAGACTTCAAGCAGATGTTGCAACTCGCCAACTACCTCAAAAAGCAAAACACCGTAGGGCAGTTTGTCAACTATGCCGACAAGAATGGATTGCAACGCCGCAACCTGCTCATCAAGAAGAGCCACAGTTTACTCGAACAATATATCAATGGTCGAATAATATACAACATGCTCGACGAGCAAGCTCTCGATGAATATCTCAACGATGACGACCCGGTGATAAGAACGGCTATGAGAGTGTTTGCCCGTAATGAGGCATTCCCCAAGAAACCTGTGAAGAAGCCAGTGAAGAAAAATGGGAAAAGATAGAAAAAAATGAAAGACGGCATGGACAAGCATACACTGCGACAACTTATAAAAGAGCGAAAAAAGAAGTTCAGCGTTGACGAGCTTATCATACAGTCGACAGATGTCACTCTCAGACTTGAGAAACATAACCTTTATCATACGGCACGCACGGTCTTCCTCTACAACAGCATGCCTGACGAGGTAAACACTCACGGACTAATAGCGTCGCTCCACAAGCAGGGGCGACGCGTGCTCCTGCCTCGTATGAAAAACGAAAAGGATTTGGAACTTGTAACGTATAAGGGCAAACTGAGCATGCATATGTCGAATATGTACAACATCATGGAACCCATCGGCGAACCTTTCACCGATTACAACTCCATAGACCTCGCCATCATCCCGGGCATGGCTTTCACGTTGGATGGAGAGCGACTCGGACGGGGAAAGGGCTACTATGACAGACTGTTGGCTAAAATGCCGACAGTGTATAAGTTAGGACTCTGCTTTCCGTTCCAGATTTTGGATTTCATCCCGACAGACGAAAACGACGTGCTTATGGATGAAGTCTTTGTGTAAACAACCCATGTAAACACCTATTGGAATAACACCTTTAATACATCATTATGAATTTGGATCTGCTGTCAGTTGATGACATAACACTTCTGCGAAAAAAGATAACCGACGCCAACAACATTGTCCTTGTATGCCACACTCGGCCCGACGGAGATGCCATAGGAGCATGTCTGGCGATGAGCACATACCTCTCCGAGCATTTCGGCAAGGAGTCTAGCATTGTGGTTCCCAATGCTTTTCCCGATTTTCTCAACTGGCTTCCCGGAAGAGAGAAAATAGTTCGCTTCGACAAGCATCCCGATGAAGTCAAGCAATTGTTCAAGCAAGCTGACCTCGTTGTCTGCCTCGATTTCAACATGTATTCGAGAGTTGACGACATGAGCGAGCTGTTGATGGGCTCAACTGCTGACACAATCATGATTGACCACCACTTGGGCAGCGACATCAACTGTTCATTAAAGGTGTCATTCCCCGAGGCGAGCTCAACCTGTGAACTACTCTTCCGCTTGGTATGGCAGATGGGCGGCTTCGATGAGCTGTCGCAGAAGTTTGCCATTCCTTGCTATTGTGGCATGATGACAGACACCGGAGGCTTCACCTTCAATTCTACACGCCCGGAGATTTTCTTTATCATCTGCCAGTTGCTCACCAAAGATATAGACAAGGACAAGATATACCGCAACGTATACAACAACTATTCCTCATGGGCGATACGCCTGCGTGGGTTCTTGATGTCACAAAAACTCAACGTCTTGGACGACCTCCACGCAAGCTATTACACCATGACCCGCAAGGACATGAAGGATTTCCACTATGTGCGTGGAGACAGCGAAGGCCTTGTCAACATACCGTTGCAAATCAAGGGCATGAAGTGTAGCATTTCCCTACGCGAGGACGACCGCATCGACAACCGCATTTGGGTCAGCCTACGCTCTGTGGACGATTTCTCTGTTGAAGAGATGGCCAAACGCTTCTTCAATGGCGGAGGGCATCTTAACGCAAGCGGCGGAAAGCTCGATTGCGGCATGGACGAAGCCGTGAAAATAACAAAAGAGGCTATAAACTATTACTCTGAACAATTGCGGAAGTAATAGTCCAAGCCTCATTCCTGGGAATCATTTCGCCCTCATCGTTATCAGCGGCACAAGCATCTCCTCCATGGAGATGCCTCCATGCTGGAACGTGTCTTTATAGTATGACACGTAATAGTTGTAGTTGTTAGGGTAGGCGAAGAAGTTGTTGCCACAAGCGAAGACATAGGAAGTACTGATGTTGGGCGACGGCAAGAAAGCTCTATGCGGCTCTTTTATGGCAAATACTTCCTTTGAGTTGTAAGCGAGGTTTCTGCCGAGCTTGTATCTAAGGTTGGTGTTCGTGTTTCTGTCACCAATTATCTTCAGCGGTTTCGAACATCTTATGGAACCATGGTCTGTCGTCAGCACTATGGTGTAGTCGGTTTCGGCAAGCATTCTGAACAGGTCGGCGATGACAGAGTGGCGAAGCCATGAGAGGGTTATCGAGCGATAAGCGCTCTCATCGTTGGCCAATTCACGCACCATTTTCGACTCTGTGCGAGCGTGGGAAAGCATGTCTATGAAATTGATGACCACCACATTGAGGTCGTTAGCACTCAGTGTGTTGAATTGTTGCAACAATTTAGCCGCGGCATCAGAGTCGTTAATCTTATTATAGCTGAATTTGTCGTGTCTCCGAAATCTCTCAATCTGTGTGCGTATCAATGGCTCCTCATTAAGGTTTTTCCCTTCTTCATCGTCCTCGTCTACCCACAATTCCGGAAACATCTCGGCTATCTTGTTGGGCATCAAGCCAGAGAATATGGCGTTGCGAGCATACTGTGTCGCCGTTGGCAGGATGCTCATGTACATATCCTCATGCATATTAAAGTAACCGCCGATTTCCCTTGCCAGCATAATCCATTGATCCCAGCGGAAATTGTCTATGACTATCATAAACACTTTCTCGCCCTTGTCTATCAATGGGAATATCTTGCCCTTGAAAACATCCTGGCTCATAAATGGACAAGACACGCTTGTGTTTTTTCCCCTAAGCCTCGCTGAAATGGCATCCATCCATTCCATGTAGTGAGACTTGACGTACTTGGAGAATCCCAAGTCTGCCTCTTCCTTTTGCATGGCAAGCATTTCCGCCATGCCATTGTCGCCAGCACTGAGGTCAACTTCCCATCTGGTCAGCTTGCGGTAGACATTCATCCAATCGCTCAAGTCATCGCAGCTGTCTATCATCATGGCTATCTTTTGGTAGTCGGTGCGATATGTCATCTGCGTGACCTCGCTCTCTATCTCTTTCCTGTGGATGTTCTTCTTCAGCGACAGCAAGATTTGGTGAGGATTGACAGGCTTTATGAGATAATCGGCTATCTTTGAACCAATGGCTTGATCCATAAGGTCTTCCTCCTCGCTCTTCGTGACCATGATCACAGGTGTCTGTGGCTGAATATCCTTGATTTTCTGCAATGTCTCAAGACCAGTGAGACCAGGCATCATCTCGTCGAGCATGATAAGGTCAAACGATTGTTTACCACATTCTTCCAAGGCATCTGTGCCATTAGACACAGGTGTCACGTCATAACCCTTATTCTTCAAAAAGATTATGTGACCTTTGAGAAGGTCTATCTCATCATCTGCCCAAAGTATCTTTCCGTTGTTCATGCGATTAACTTATTAATAACATTCCCAATAATGTTTTCATCATCAGAATCCATCAAGCTCGTAGTCCTCGCTCTCAATGTCAAATGTTTCTTTCTTCTTCTCCTGACGTGGCTCTTCTTTCTGTCGCTTTTGCTGGGGCTTCTCTTGTTGGATAATCTTCTTATCTTGTGAAGTCGCTTCCTTCACAGGCCGACCAGTTTCAGTTTGGGAATTGACAGGCTTTGTATTTTGTGGTTGCGTCTCAACTTCTGGCGAAAGCAAAACGCCATCAGGTTGTCCGTCCACTTTCCCTTCTGGCTTTTCATCGTCCTGCCCAGGCTGCTCGGTGACAACATCTTCTGGCTCCGTGAGGAGTTGAAGTGTAGAAGGCTTTATTGGCGCGAAGTGGACATCATAAAACTTCTTGTAATCGTCATAACTATACGCCACGCCAAGCAAAGGCAGGTTCTCCACGCTGATAATGAATGGACGCGCCTTGCCCATGAGCCTCAGCACTTGCGGTTGCGACAGCAAGCTACGCGAATATTGCAACGCCTCGTCATAATTGCGGAAGCCTGACACGCGCATGCGGTGAAGGATGTCGTCGTTGTCGATGGTGATGTCGAAATCACGCACGAGGTAACTCGTGAAGTTGTATTTAGCCACTTGATACAGCAACTTATTCTCATTTACAGAATCTGGCTGATAGACCAACATGAACACGAACTGTGTGTTGCGGTCGGTGCTCAGCGGTTTCGCCTTCAATTGCTCGCTCTCGCTCAAC
The DNA here is from genome assembly GCA_036743855.1 of Prevotella sp. Taxonomy (GTDB): domain Bacteria; phylum Bacteroidota; class Bacteroidia; order Bacteroidales; family Bacteroidaceae; genus Prevotella. The sequence continues at coordinate 22,642 of DAINOS010000009.1, forward strand.
GTCTCACTGCGCATGGCCCATACATTGCCAATGTCAAACTTCGCACCACGCAACCGTCTGTCATTCTTCACGCCATTGATAATCATACCGGCAATCTTGGCAACATCGCTCTCTGGGAACTTATCCACAAGGCTGTTGAGACCCTTCATGCAGGCTTCATCGTCTCCCTCGTTCAGTTTACTTAGGGAGCCGACAAACATGAACTTATCCCTATTGGCGCCTTGCGGAAAACGAGACTCCGAAAGGCTGACATTGGCATCAACCACCTCGTGGTTGTCAGCCTTGAAGGCATCATAAGTAGCCGCGTAGAGCGAATCCTCGATGTGAACGCCATAGCGGGCGTTTACGACGTAGTTGGGGTCGGAAAGCAAGGCCGTCCACTCGCTCTTGGGATACTCCGTTTTAAGGCTGTCCACAAAAGACTCAGCCTTGGCCTTTTGCCCTTTTCTCGAATATAAAAGGAAGAGATGGTAGAAGGCATCATCCTTGTGCTCATTGTCCGGGTATTGGCTTATGAGTCGTGTCAACGCCTTCTCGCTGAGCTTGAGATTGTCGAGCTTGTCCTTGAATATCACTCCGCTGTTGTAAAGTCCGTCAGCAATGATATTGTCGCTTGCCTTGACCTGCTCTTGGGTGAAAGGTATCTGTGCAAGATAATATTCACGTTTATGTGGGTCGTTCACGGCTTCATCGCTGACTTTCCTCGCAGAATCCAATGCCTCCTGCGCGTTGAGGATGGAGTCGCGTCGCTCATCAGACATATCGGCAAAACTGTTGTCTTGCTGTTTCACTACCGTCTTGTTTATTCGTTGCCAGTTGTCCACGTTCTCACGTTTGCCCCAAAGCATCTGAAATTGTTGCTTGCCTTTCGCCACAGCCATGGGGTTATAAAAATACCACTCGCTCGACTGTTGGCCAATAATATTCGCGTTGTTGTTATTTATTCCACTTTCAGTATTACCATCGGCATCAACATCATTTTGTTGTCTGTTGGCCACTTCGCTCTCGGCTTGCCTTTTCTTTTCCTCGGCTTCCTTTTTCTTCAATGCGGCTATGACCCTGTCGATGGCAATATCGCGCTGCTTTTCGTCCATGCGCGCGAGGCTCTGCAATGAGTCTTGCAAATGCACGGCATCAGTATAAGGCACAAGCTCATCGAGCACCTTCGAGCGGTTTGTCAATCGCTCGTATGCCTTGTTGTCTTTGTCGGTCATGCCCAATGCCAAGTTGTAGCAGCGTCGCGCGTCAGCGTATTGCTCACGACCCCAATATATGTCGCCAAGTTTTATGAGCAAGGCACCACGCTCCGCGCCAGACCTCGTTGCCTTCTCATTGCCTTTCTCGTATGCTGATATTGCCTTGAGCGTGTCTTCCTTTATCAGGTATATGTTGCCAATGGCGAAATACACTTGGTCAAGGTACTCCTTGTTCTTGTCCGATTTTGCCATGCGTCTCAACTTGGCAATCATTCCATCCGACCTCGTGTTCGCCATCACTTCCGTCCTGGCTATTCGCGCGTTGAACTCAAGCTGATAGGGTGGGTTCATGCCTATCACCTTGCTGTAAGCCTTGTAAGCCTCGCGGTTCATTCCTGCCGCTTGGCATATTTGCCCCATGATAAACCACTCGCGGGCCTTCTGCTTGCGTCTCATCTCATGGCTGATGACATTTCTCAGATATGGAATGGCTGCCTTGTAGTCATGGGTAAGAAGATAATAATCGGCGAGGGCATAGTCCCAGTCTTTACGGGCTTGCCATGGAATGGAGTCGCGCCTGTTGTTCCTTATTACGTCCTCTGCGTCGTAAGCGAGGTCATTCTCTATATAGCATTTCGCCAACCACGCTTGCGCTCGTGAGTAGATGGCAGGTTGCGTGCGATATAGCATACTCATGTAGGCAAAGGTGGAGATGGCATTGTCAAGGCTTCCTTCATGAAACTGTGAGCGCCCCAAGAGCATCCATGCCTTCCACATGAAGGGGTTGTATTCCTTCCTCGACAACCATTCCCTGTCACGGTCGGTCTTTCGCCTGTTCGACTTCCATTGCGGACGCTGCTTTATGCTATGCCGGTCTATTACTTTCTCCGCCTTCAAGATGGCACGGTCGAAGTTGGCTTTGCCCAACTCCTTGCTGTTTTTGTTTCTTACGGTATACAAAGGGAGAAAGTCAGTGTAGTTGTCTTGATTCCCATTCTCTTTCTCCAACGAGCCGTCCACATAGGCTAAGGCTCCATTATAATATGCGTTGTAACGAGAGTTGAACGCCTGCCACCAGCGCGTGGCGGCTGTGTTTTTAGCCGTGGAGCAGCTCTCTATCATAAGAATGACAAAGACAGCCACAAGGCCAAAAACAATTATATGATGTATCTTGCTCAATATGGAATGTCGAATCTTGTTCAAAGATGGGAAATAATGAAATTACGTAGCTACTCGGCAAGCGAGACAAACTCATCCTTTATGCCGTCTGGCATATTGATGCCTCTGAGAATCAAACTGCGTCCCCATGCCTTTACCTCATCGTGGCGAAGCGTCTCCAGCACTTCCGCGAACAATGCCGTCTCTTCCTCGGTGTAATTGTCTGACGGTCTGTCCTTGAAAGCGTCAAGTTCCTCATCGTCAAAGTATTCCACGGGCTTGACCACGGCATGGAGCATACAATCCTGCTCGCACATCATGTTTTCCGGAGAGCAATGTGTGCAATCTCCCTCACCGACGACCACTTCTTGACTCTCTCCACGCTTGTGGGATATAAAGCCAAGCAGGGCGCAAAACAGTCCCAAAGACACAAGTGAAAGCAAGAGGTACCACATGTTTCTTATACTGTCTTGATTGTGAACCCCGCCTTGCTAAGGTCATCCCAAAAAGAGGGATATGACTTCGACACCACCTCCGGGTTGTTTATTCTCAGACCAGGAAACTTGACAGCCAGTGGCGCGAAAGCCATTGCCATGCGATGATCCTCATAGGTATCGATGGCTTCCATCGTTGGCTCACGTCGCGTGCCGTCCCAAGTCATCTCGGAGTCGTTTGTCACCTCGATGACAAACCCGAGCTTCCCAAGTTCGTTACGCATTGCCTCCAGTCGGTCGGTCTCCTTGATACGAAGACTTGCCAAGCCAGTGAAATGGAAGGGTACGTCAAGGGCGCAGCAAGTCGCTATTATGGTTTGCGCCAAGTCGGGACAGTTGATGAAGTCATAGTTCAACGTTGCCACATGCTCCAGGTGGCGAGAGAGCGTCACAGAGGTGGGCTTGCCAGAGTGTGTCTCTTCAAAGGATGTCTTGATGCCAAGCAGTGAGAAGATGTATTTCACCACCGAGTCTCCTTGGCGCGAACTGTCCTCCAGCCCTTTCAAGACCACGTTGACATCACCCAAAGGATAAAGCGATGCCATCTCATACCAATAGGAACTCGCGCTCCAGTCGTTTTCTATAAGATAACGCGAGCTCTCATAAGGCTTGGCTTTCACCTCGATAGTGTCCGTGCTTGTCCATTCCACGGTCGCGCCAAAGCCATGCATCACGTGTATGGTCAAGTCGATATACGGACGCGAGACTATCTCACCCGTCAAGTGCAATGTCAAGCCTTGCTTGGTCACGGGGCCAATGAGCAATAAGGCGGAGATGAATTGTGAGCTGACGTTTCCTGGTATTTCAAGTTTTCCGCCAAGCAATGGGTGTCCGCTAATGTGGAGTGGGGGAAAGCCCTCAGTGCCCTCATAGCTTATCGAAGCACCCAACATGCGGAGCGCGTCCACCAATACGCCTATGGGCCTGTGGCACATACGTTCTGAGCCCGTAATCGTATGGTCGCCTTTTGTGGCTGAAAGATAGGCTGTCAGGAATCGCATCGCCGTGCCCGCCGCGCCCACGTTGATGGTCTCTGGCATATTCCTGAGGGCATTGACCACGGCGTGAGTATCGTCACAGTCAGACAAGTTTTCTGGCAATTCGCCTCCGCACAATGCATGAATGACAAGGGCACGGTTGCTTATACTCTTCGAGGCTGGAAGATTTATTGTAGCTTCAAGATTCTTCGGGGCGGTAATCTCGTATGTTGACATGTCGTTTTATGGTTATTTTATTGTGGTTATCTTTATGTCCGCAAGGCCGTTGAGCGTCTCGGCTTTCGTCGCGCGATACTTCTTTGGGCCAGGAATGAGCGGACAATAGTAGAGCACGTGGCGGATGCGTTGTTTTTGTTGCGGAGTTATCTTGAACCCCAAGCCCACGCTGTAATCCATGATATTTTCAGCGTCGTATTCAGCGCCGTCGCACGAGTGTCGCTTCAGTAATGGGTCGATGTACTTCTCGTTTTTTCCCTCATACTCTAAATATTGCATATACTCATATCGGTTGTACGATTGGGTGTCTTCGCAATAGTCGGTATCACCGCACGAGTCCACCGGTTCCACGCTGTCGTCATCGCTTGCGTCGTGCCTCTCCGTGAACACGTGGTAGAGCCCAAGATAATGGCCAAGCTCATGGGCTAAGGTCATCACCACATCTGCCGATGTGTAGGTCGTCATCTTGTGATTTGGGTTGGTATAGCGGTCACTCTGATAGTAGCCGCCTTGGGGCGAAGTATTGGCATAGAGGCTGTTGATGGCTGAGCAATAGGCAAAGCGCAGGTTGTTTTTCTTTATGCTTGGTGTCGTCACGGTCTCCAAGCCAGCAAGCTCATTGTCGCCCTTCACGGAAAATGGCATATGGGATATGCCAAGGGTTATTTCATTGCTGTTGGTACTTTTGAAGTTGAACATCATCACGTTGATATACTTGTTTGGCTCCCAAATATATTTCACGTTGGTGCCCGTCTGGTCAGCCATGAACCTGTTTTCGTCTATCGGATATTCCCCTGTGTATTTCACGTAGTCCACGCCTGGGTGAGCGAGCTTTTTCCCATTCTCGTCTGTCGTCGCGAGCACGAACTTTATGTTCACGTTCTCGCTCTGTCCATAAACGCCACCCTTGTAAATCTCGTTGACGTATTGCAAGAGATTGTCAAGGCGCTGGTAAGGTATATATTGCCTTGGATTGCTTTTGTCATCGTATAGCACATGGAAAATCACCGGCAACTCGTATGTATAGCTGTCGTTTATGGCTGACGCGTCAACATTGCCGTTACCGTTTACCCTTTGCGGCTCGTCGTCAACATCATTGCTGCCGCAAGATTGAAGCAAACCCACGACAAACATTAGCATTATGCAATATTTCCACATAAGTATCTATTGTTCAAACTATCAGTCTATTTTCTTGCAAATTTACTAAAATGTCTCTAAACGCGCTAATTACAATGTCTATAATATGTTTAATTATATCAAACGAATAAAAAAGTTGAGCGATTATTTGGTGGAATGAAATAATCACAGTACCTTTGCACTCGCAAAACGGAACGGGATTTAGCGCAGTTGGTAGCGCACACGTCTGGGGGGCGCGAGGTCGCTGGTTCGAGTCCAGTAATCCCGACCTGATAAAGTGGCAAGAGAGTTTTATTTCTCTTGCCACTTTTTCTTTTCCAATCATATTTAATAATGAGATATTTTGCCGATTCTTTCCTTTTTCATATCTTTGCAGTTGATTAAATTTTAACAAGCCTGTAGACACGGTCTTTTCATATATCATCAGATGTGCGGTTTTCCCATTCTTCTATCGCTCGTTGTCACGTCAACGGTTGGGCTTCACACGACAAGTGACAGTGCTGCTGCCCCAAAGAAGAAGCTGTCTTCTTTCAGGAGAATGGTGCGCAATTTCTCACGGGTGGACACCAATTTCATTGAGCCCCAGAAATACAATTTCACCGTGATGCTTCAAAACACCATCAGCTTCGAAGGCTACACGCTTAGGACAAAAGATAATCATAAGGTCGTCTTAGGACCCAAGCCGTCATACAAGCTGGGACCTTACTTTGGCTGGCGATTCATCTTCCTTGGATACACCATCGACCTAAAGCACTTGAAAAGCGAGGCGAGAGAGGCGTTCGACTTCAGCCTCTACGCGCCGCAAGTGGGCGTGGACCTTTTCTACCGCAAGTCGGGAAACAACTATCTCGTAAACCGTGTGGACTTTGGAAACAAAGGGGTGGACAAGACGATGAAATCGCTTAATTTCAGTGGTTTTGAGACTTCCGAGCGCGGCATCAACGCCTACTACATCTTCAATCACAGCAAGTTTTCCTATCCTGCGGCTTATAGCCAAAGCACCATCCAGCGGCGCTCGGCTGGCAGTGCCCTCGCCGGCATAAGCTATTCCAAGCACAAGCTCAACATGGACTGGGACAAGTTTCATGCGTTGATGGATGACGTAGCTGGCGAGGGGACGGCAAGCGAGGTATCTGACACCACGTTGCACTCCACGAAAATAGACTACACAGACATATCCATCGGCGGAGGATACGCTTACAACTGGGTCTTCGCCCACAATTGGCTCTTCGACATATCGTTGCAGTTGGCCCTTGGCTACAAGCAACTGTCGGGCAAGGAAAATAGCCTAATAAAAGATTTCTTCCGCAACTTCAACTTCAAGAACATCATGATCGACGGCGTGTCGAGGGTAGGGCTGGTGTGGAACAACATGAGATGGTACGGTGGGGCGAGCGCGGTCTTCCACTCTTACAACTACCGTAAATCCAACTTCTCGGCAAACACCATGTTTGGCAACGTATATATTTATGCTGGATATAATTTCGGACTTAAAAAACAATATAGGAGAAAGAAATGAAAAAATTAGCTTTTTGCATACTCTCATTATTGCTCGCGTCAAGCGTTTCGGCGCAGGGCACCGACTACACCAAGCCAGACTCGATGAAGGTCATGGCCTTGTTCAAGAAAGCCAAGAGCTTGAAAGACAAGTCGATGGCTTCCTACATGGTCTTCTTCGGGCGTGAGTTCAAAGGAGTGCCATACGTGGCTAAGACGCTGGAGAAGAATGCCAACGAGAAACTCGTGGTCAATCTTCGACAGCTCGATTGCACAACTTATGTTGAGACGGTCTTGGCGTTGTCGAGATCCATGGCTCAACGCAAGCCCACATTCGCCAACTATTGCGAGAACCTGAGGAAGGTGCGCTACCGCAACGGCAACGTGGCTTATCCGGCAAGGCAGCACTATTTCACCTATTGGATTCAAGAGAACACGAGAGAGGGCATCGTGAAAAACGTCCAATCGCCCAACCCGCCATTCTCGGCCATACAAACAGTCAAGGCCAACTACATGACCACTCACCTGAAAAGTTACCCCATGCTCACCGGCAAGCCTCAATGGGTTAAGCAGATTGCCGAGATGGAGAAGTCTATCACGGGCACAAAGCAAGGGTACATTCCCTCGAGCGCGGTGACAAACAGCGCCGTGGTGAGAAAGGCAGTGCACGATGGCGACATAATAGCCATCGTGACGACAAAGGCCGGATTGGAAATCAGTCATATAGGCATTGCCGTTTGGCACAACGACGGTCTGCACATGCTCAACGCCTCATCGCTCTACCACAAGGTGGTGGAAGACTCCAACCTCTTGCATACATACCTTCGCAAGCAGACCACGGCATTGGGCATTCGCATAGCAAGGCCAATGTAGGCAAAAGTCCATATCATAATGACTAAAAAGCAAAGTCAACAATGGAACCATTAGCAGAACGCATGCGCCCTCGCACGCTCGACGATTACGTAGGTCAAGAGCACCTCGTGGGCGAGAACGGCTTGATGCGCAAGATGATAGAGGGAGGCAAAGTCTCCTCATTCATCCTTTGGGGACCTCCTGGCGTTGGCAAGACCACGCTGGCGGAAATAGTGGCCTCGACCATGAAAGTGCCTTTCTATACGCTCAGTGCCGTCACCAGCGGCGTGAAGGACGTGCGCGACGTCATAGAACGGGCCAAGAAGGGCAGCTTCTTCAACAACTCCTCGCCAATACTCTTCATCGACGAGATTCACCGTTTCTCCAAGTCGCAACAAGACTCCCTGCTCGGTGCCGTGGAGCGTGGGGTGGTCACGCTCATAGGCGCCACCACGGAGAACCCCTCGTTTGAGGTCATAAGGCCGTTGCTCTCGCGATGCCAGGTCTACGTGCTCAAGTCTCTTGGAAAAGATGACCTGCAACGAATACTCGACCATGCCATCAAGGCCGACGTGGAACTGAAGAAAAAGCACATCACCCTGAAGGAAACGGGGGCGATGATGCGATTCAGCGGCGGCGACGCGCGCAAGCTGCTCAATATCCTTGAGCTCATCGTGGAATCGGCTGGTGGAGACGACATCGTCGTTACCGACAAGAAGGTAGAGGAGGAGTTGCAGGCCAACCCTCTTGCCTACGACAAGCAAGGCGACATGCACTACGACATCATATCCGCGTTTATCAAGAGCATACGAGGCTCCGACCCCGATGCCGCGCTCTATTGGATGGCGAGGATGATAGAAGGTGGTGAAGACCCGCAATTCATAGCGCGGCGTGTCGTCATCTCGGCGGCTGAGGACATCGGTCTCGCCAACCCCAACGCCTTGCTGCTCGCCAACGCCGCATTCGACGCGGTGATGAAGATAGGATGGCCGGAGGGACGCATACCACTCGCCGAGGCGGTGGTCTACCTTGCCACGAGCCCAAAGAGCAACTCAGCATACATGGGCATAAACAACGCCATCGAGGAGGTCAAGAAGAGCGGCAACCAGCCCGTACCAATGCACATTCGCAACGCGCCGACAAAACTGATGGAGCAACTGGGCTATCACGATGGCTACAAATACCCTCACGACTACCCTGGCAACTTCACGCCGC
>DAINOS010000010.1:0-30903 GCA_036743855.1 Prevotella sp.
TGCCGATGATCCAGTCGTGGTATCCCTTCTTCGCCTTCATCTGCGCGGTGAAGAGTGCGTCGTTCACCTGGAAGTCGTTGAGCTGCGACGTGCGTCCCTGGATGAGGCCCTTGTATGCCCTGCCGTCGGTGTAGGTCGCCGTCACGCCGTCGGCGGTGTTGAGCACGCCCGTCGCCACCATGTCGCTCGACGTGCCTTCGCTGTGCGAGATCTTGCCGCGGAGGGAGAAGTCCCAGCCGTTGCGCAGCGGCGTGTCGAAATACACGCTGCCCTCGTTGGTCACGGCGTGGGTGCCGTCGTAGAGGCTCGTGGTCTTGCGCTCGCCCGTGCGCACGTCGATATATTCCAGTTGCCCGTCCACGGGAAGGTAGGAGTCGCGTCCAATCTTGAAGCCGTTGACCTTGGTCACGCTGCCGTCGCTGTTCCACTGGAATGGGGCGTAGTTGACTGCGCTTGAGAGGTTGTGCACGTCGGTGTGCTTATACATGAAGGTGAGCATGGCGCCGTTGTTCCAGTGCTTGGTCAGGCCGCCGGTGTAGAACTGGCTGCGGTCCACATACTGCGCGAACTTTATCTTGAAGCTGCCCGGGTCGAAGTTGTTGTATGCGCTGGCGGTGTAGGTCCATCCCTTGCCCAATGGTCCCGAGAGGTTGATGTCCACGTTTTGCGAGCCGAAGGTGTTGACGCCATATTTCACCTTGCCCTTGAAGGTCTCGCCTCCGAGCTCAGCCCATGAGTCCACGCCGTAGCCTATCTCGCCTTCGGTGATGGCCACGTGGGGCATGTCGAGCATGCCTTGCTTGGAGAAGAGTTGCTCCGAGCGCCAGTGGTTGCTGGTGGTGTTTGGCCAGTAATAGTATACCGCCGGCAGGCCGTTGAACATCACGGCGGTGTAGGTCATGGGCAGGCCGATCTCTACCTGTCGTGGCTCGGTGGTGCTCTTTGCGTTGAGCATGATGCCGCGGTCGGAGCCGCTTTGCTCGGTGGAGTCTTTCTTTTGCTGCGCGAGCGTCTTTTGGGTTTTCTTGATTTCCTTCTTTATCTCGTTTTCCGTGTTCGCCTTCAGCGTGGCTGAGGCGCTTGCCGTGAGACTTGCCAGGAAGAGCAGCGCGGCGAGGCGGCCGGCGTATGGAAGATTGCTTTTCATTTTATTGATGTGTTTTTTTGTTTTCTTGTTGGGATTGGTGTGTGTTAGTAGGATTACTTGAAGAGTTTTGGAGCGAATTGCAGCAGGAACTTGCGCCAGTTGGCCCAGATGTGGCCGCGTGTGGTGGGGTAGAAGGTGTAGGTCATGCCGAGGCTGTCCATGAGCTTCATGTGGTCTTTCACGCCAGGCAGCCATGGGTCCTCGTTGCCGTCGCCAATCCAGTAGAGCTTGTATCCGGCTTCCTTCTGTGCCTTGAGCTTGCCTTTGAGGTCGCTGTATATGGGGTTGTTCATGTCCAGGCCCTTGTAGTCTATCCCGGCTGAGAAGAGCCCCACGTAGTCGAAGAGGTCGGGGAAGGCGGCTGAGATGAACATCGTGTTGAATCCGCCCATGGAGAGCCCTGCCAAGGCGCGACCGCTCTTTGTGGCCTTAGTGCGATACTTGCTGTCCACGAAGTTGACAATCTGCGGGAAGGCGGCCTCGAAGCGCGCGTTCTTATAGTCTTTCTGGAACTTGGTGAGCACAGGCATGTAGCTCAGGTTGTCTTCCGTCTCGCCAGCCTCGGCGTCCACCGACACGTTGCCGTTGGGCAGCACCACGATCATCGGCTGGGCCTTGCCCTCGGCTATGAGGTTGTCCATGACGCGGTTCACGAACCCAAGGTCTATCCATGCGTTCTCATCGCCGCCACTGCCATGCAGCAGGTAGAGCACGGGATATGTCGCGTCGCTCTCGTCGTAGTGGGGCGGCAGGTATACGTTCATGCGGCGATACACGTTGTTGAGCCCTTGCTGCGGCATCCACAGTGTCTGGATGGAGCCGTGGGCCACGTCGTGCACTTGGTAATAGTCGGCGTTGCCGCCGTTCACGAAGAAGATGCTGAACACGTTGCCCACGTCGCGGCGCGTGAACGGGTTTAAGGGGTCGATGGTCGTCACGCCGTCGATGGTGAAGCGGTAGGTGTACATTTCCGAGGGCAGCGCGGGCGTGGTGTAGGTCCACACGCCGTCCTTGCCTTTGGCGAGCGTGCCCTTGCCGCCGTTGGCCTCCCAGTCGCCGCTCACGCTCACGGTCTTCGCCTTGGGCGCGACGAGGTTGAAGGTCACGGTCTTGTCGTCGTTTACCACTGGAGAGTTGACGTTAGCCGCGCGGAATCCCACGTTCTGTTGTGCATGGGTGCCAAGGGCGAGACAGCCGGCTATGGCCGACAATAAGAGATGCTTTATTCTCATGGTTTTTATGTGTTTAGAATTTGTTTTCGAGTCGTTAAAAGACCTTGCTTGGTTTTCGCTTGCAAAATTAGCTCAAAACTCGCAAGCAATAAAAAAATACACCGCCTCTGTGACGGTGTATTTCATATAATGTGTTGAAAATAAAGCGTTTGTGTTTTCACTCCTTGCTTGGTTGTACACCCCATGATACACTCTTCTCGTTGTCCGTTTTCTCATAGTGTATCTCCATCAAGTGCTTGTAAAACTCCTCGTTGGTGTAGTCGGAGGCGTTGAAGGCGATGGTCTTGTAGTGCTTTATGGTGTTGAGCGAATAGTTGAGGCTCTCCGCCAGTTGCGCGTTGCTCGTTATGCCCAATCTTATAAGGCCGAAGATCCGCATCTCTGCTGTCAGCTTGTCGGTGGCAGGGTCTTTGGGTCGGCTCTCTGGTCTTAGCAAGGCATAGTATTGCGTGACGAACTGTGGGAAGATGGATAGTATGAGCGTGTCGATGAGCTCGTTTTGCTCCTTGTCGCGCGTCTGCCTTTTCTGTGTCATCTCCCTCGCCTCGGTTATGTTGCCCACAGTGAGATGCCGGCTCAGCTTCTTCAGAAACTCGCCCGTGCCTTTCTTCGTGGCAGCCAGTTGCGCCACCATGTTGCCAAGCACGCTTATCTTGATGTTGTTTGCCTCGTTGAGCTGCTGGTTCATGTGGGATATGAGGGTGTTTTTCTTCCGCAGCTTCACGTATTGCTTCCTTATGAACACGAAGCAGGCGGCGAGCATCAAGGTCAAGGCTATGAGCACCACGACCACCGCCATGAGGGCCTTGTGCTGGCAGTTTATTATGCCGAACATCCTCTCGTGCACCAAGGGGTAGAACTGCGACACCTCATACACGCGATACATGCTCTGGTAGCTCCTGGCGTTGGCCATGCCCACCTCGCTGTAGTGGTAGGCTTCCTTGCTCCTGTCGAGCACGGTGAGCAGTTCGGTGAGCTTGCGCATCACGGGATATTCCGTCGAGCCGAGCCTTATCTGCTCCTTCGCCGACTCGGTGAGGTATCTCACGGCTTCCACAAACTCTCCCGCGCCCATCTTGTTGTAGCCCACGTTGCCCAGTTGGTAGGCGTGCTCCTCGGTGCCAGGCGTGCCTGCCGCCACGAGTCGCAGGGCGTATTTGTAGGCGGTCTTGTAGTCGAGCAGGTGGAAGTGGTATTCCATCATCATGCGCGTGTGCTCGTATATGCTGTCCGGAAAGTCTTTCACCATGGCCTTGTATGCCGCGCGCATGGCGACGGAATAGGGGTCGTTGGCGTCGCGCTTGCATGGGAACACGAAGCCGTCCTCGTAGTTCATGTCGAATGTGGTCTGGTAATACCTGAACAGGTTTTCCCTTGACAGCCCCGCCTTGTCGATGCCGTTGAGTATGTCGGTGCACTCCTTGAAATATCCGCCCTTGATGAGCAGGGCTGCCTCCCTGAGGCGTGCTTTCATGAAGGCCTGGCGGTCGCCGAGGGCCTCCGCCTCGTGTCTCGCCATTTGCGCGTATCTCAGTGCCGTGGGGAAGTTCACGATGCTGTATTCCCGTTCCAGGGTCATCATGAGCCTGAAGCGCTCTTGTGGGGCGCGCGTGGCGTGGAGCCGCTCTTCCAGGGATTCAATGCGTTGGCGTTTCGTGGCGTTGTATCGGGCGGTGTCTTGCAGGGCCTTGTCAAGCCCAGCGAGATAGCCCTTGATGTTGCTCCATGCCTCTTTCTTCTTGCTGCTGTTGCCGTAGACGCGCCGCAGGTAGTCGAAGTCCATGTTCGCTTTGCATGGCAAGGCGGTCGTGAAGAGAAACGATGCTATGACGATTATTAGGCGATACATATATTATATATGTGTTGTTTGGTTGTTTATATCCAGGCTATGATAGTCTACGATAGTCTATCCAGTCTATAATAGTCTATCATTGTCTATGATAGTCTATCATTGTCTATAATAGTCTATCCCAGTCTATAACAAGCCTTTCTTGCTGCAAAACTAAGCAAATATGTCGTAATAGCCAAGGAATAAGCGTCGCCAAGCGTTTTTTTCTTGTTTTCCCTGCCTAATGTTGCGGATTTGCCGTAATTTTGCGACAAAACCAAGAACTTTACCGCTATGAGCAATATTCCCAAGGAGTGGACAAGATTCATATTGAAGGACGTGACGTTTCTCAACATCATGACGCGCCGCATATACAATGTCCTCATCGTAGCCAATCCCTACGACGCTTTCATGCTTGAGGACGATGGCCGCGTGGAGGAGAAGATCTACGACGAGTACATGGCCCTCGGCTTGCGCTATCCGCCAACGTTCACCAAGGTGTCTACCACGGAGGAGGCAGAGCGCGTGCTCGCCTCCACGAGCGTGGACCTCGTGATATGCATGCCCGGCAATGCCGACAGCGACGCCTTCACCGTGGCAAGGGCCATCAAGATGAAGTTCCCGGAGATCCACTGCGTGGTGCTCACGCCGTTCTCGCATGGCATCACGAGGCGCATGGAGCGCGAGGACCTCAGCATCTTCGACTACGTGTTTTGCTGGCTGGGCAACACCAACCTCATCCTCTCCATCATCAAGCTCATCGAGGACAAGATGAACATCGAGCACGATGTCAAGGAGGCGGGCGTGCAGATGATTCTCCTCGTGGAGGACTCCGTGAGGTTCTATTCGTCCATCCTCCCCAACCTCTACGGCTACATCCTCCAGCAGAGCCGCAACTTCGCAACCGAGGCGCTCAACCCTCACGCCGCCACGCTGCGCATGAGGGGCCGCCCAAAGGTGATGCTCGCCCGTACCTACGAGGAGGCCATGGGCATATACGAGCGATACAAGGACAACTGTCTCGGCGTCATCAGCGACGTGCGCTTCCCGCTCAATGGCAAGCGCGACTCGGAGGCGGGGTTCAAGCTCCTTGAGGACATAAGGAAGGAAGACGAGTATGTGCCATTGATAATGGAGAGCTCGGAGACGGCCAACAAGTATCGCGCCGACCGCGAGCACTTCCATTTCGTGGACAAGAACTCGAAGATGCTCTCCGTGGAGCTGCGACACCTCATGGAGGATCACATGGGCTTTGGCGACTTCGTGTTTCGCGACCCGCACACTCACAAGGAGATAGCGCGCGTCAGCACGCTGAAGCAGTTGCAAGACAACATCTTCAAGATTCCGTCCGACTCCATGCTCTACCACATCTCGCGCAACCACATTTCGCGGTGGCTCTGCGCGCGCGCAATCTTCCCAGTGAGCAAGTTCTTGAAGCAGGTCACGTGGCACAAGTTGCAAGACGTGGACGCGCACCGCCAGATCATCTTCGATGCCATAGTGCAATACCGCCACATGAAAAACATTGGAGTGGTGGCTGTGTTCGACCGTGGCAAGTTCGACCGCTACGCCCACTTCGCGCGCATCGGCGACGGCTCGCTCGGCGGCAAGGGCCGTGGCCTCGCCTTCCTCGACAACATCATCAAGACGCACCCGGAGATGAACCAGTTTCAGGGTGCCACGACGCGCATACCCAAGACGGTGGTGCTCTGCACCGACATCTTCGACCAGTTCATGGAGCTCAACGACCTCTACCCCATAGCCTTGAGCAACGCGCCCGACGAGCTCATACTTGAGCGATTCCTAAAGGCCAAGTTGCCAAGCCAATACGTCTCCGACTTCTTCACTTTCCTCAACGCCACCAACGCGCCAATAGCCATAAGGTCGAGCTCGCTCCTGGAGGACAGCCACTACCAGCCCTTCGCAGGCATATACGCCACCTACATGATACCGCGCCTCGACGACCGACAGGAGATGCTCTCGCTCCTCGCCTCGGCGATTAAGGGTGTCTACGCATCGGTGTTCTATCGCGACTCCAAGGCTTACATGACTGCCACGAGCAATGTCATCGACGAGGAGAAGATGGCGGTCATCATGCAGGAGGTCGTGGGAAAGGAATATGGCGGGCGATATTATCCCAACATTTCGGGCGTGATACGCTCGCTCAACTATTACCCCATTGGCGAGGAACGGTCGGAAGACGGCATCGCCTCGCTCGCCTTGGGCTTGGGCAAGTATATCGTGGACGGCGGCCAGACGCTGAGGGTCTCGCCCTATCATCCCAACCAGGTGCTGCAGATGTCCGACATGGACATCGCCCTTCGCGACACGCAGACGCGCTTCTATGCCCTCGACACGCAGAACGCGAAGCTCGACTTCAGCGTCGACGACGGATTCAACATTGAGAAGCTCCGCGTGAAGGAGGCTTACAAGGACGGCGCGCTCACCTATATAGCCTCTACCTACGACCCCGATGACCAAATAATCCGCGAGGGGCTCTACGACGTGGGGCGCAAGGTCATCTCCTTCGACGGCGTGCTCAAGCAGGGGGTGTTCCCCCTGCCGCAACTCATGCAGATGGCGATGAAATATGGTGCCAACGCCATGAGGCGGCCAGTGGAGATAGAGTTCGCTTGCAATATCAACAACGACCGCACGGGCGACTTCTGCCTCTTGCAAATACGCCCCATCGTCGACACCAAGCAGGAGCTCGTGGAGGACGTGGCGGCGATACCCGATGCCGACTGCCTGTTGAAGTCGGCCAACTCGCTTGGCCACGGCATCTCCGACGACGTGTGCGATGTGGTGTATGTCAAGTGGGACACAAACTTCTCTGCTGCCAACAACCCGCAGGTGGCGATGGACATTGAGAAGATAAACCGCCGTTTCCTCGACGAGGGCAAGCAGTTCATCCTCATTGGCCCAGGGCGATGGGGCAGTAGCGACCCGTGGCTCGGCGTGCCGGTGAAGTGGCCAGCCATCAGCGCGGCGCGCGTCATAGCCGAGGTGGCATTGCCGGGCTATCGTGTAGACCCAAGTCAGGGAACCCATTTCTTTCAGAACCTCACGTCGTTTGGCGTGGGCTATTTCACCATCGACACCAATCGCGCCGATGGTGGCATAGTGCGCAAGGACGTGCTCGACGCCATGCCTGCCGTGCAGGAAACGCCGCTCGTGCGCCACGTCAGGTTCCCGAAGCCGCTGCGCGTGATGATGGACGGGAAAAAGCAATTGGGCGCGGTCGTCATATCTTAAAATAGTACAAAATGTAAGCTGCGAGACAAATTATCAGGGGTTTTATTTGGAACGTATCTCTAAAAAGGCTAAATTTGCCAGCACTAACAAGACAATTTGTCATCTAATGCAAATCTACTATGGAAGTTGAAAACGTATTGAAAGGCCTTGAGTGGAAACACAGCAATGAGCCGGAGTTCTTGCAGGCGGTAAAGGAAGTGCTCATCTCCATAAAGGATGTCTACAACCAGCACCCGGAGTTTGAGAAAGCGAAAATAATAGAGAGGCTCGTCGAGCCGGAGCGCGTACACATGTTTCGCGTGCCTTGGGTCGACGACAAGGGCGAGGTTCATGTCAACACGGGTTATCGCGTGCAGTTCAACTCAGCCATCGGCCCCTACAAGGGCGGCTTGAGGTTCCACCCATCGGTGAACATTAGCATAATGAAGTTCTTGGGCTTTGAGCAGACTTTCAAGAACGCGCTCACCACGTTGCCCATGGGTGGCGCCAAGGGCGGAGCCGACTTCTCGCTCCGTGGACGCTCATCCAATGAGGTGATGCGTTTCTGCCAAGCCTTCATGCAGGAGCTTTACAAATACATAGGCCCTGACGAGGACGTGCCGGCTGGCGACATCGGCGTTGGCGGCAGGGAGATAGGTTATCTCTTCGGCGAATACAAGAAGTTGACCCACCAGTTCCAAGGCGTGCTCACGGGCAAGGGCATGGAGTGGGGTGGCTCTATCCTCCGTCCGGAGGCCACGGGCTTCGGCGCGCTCTATTTCGTCAACCAGATGCTCCAGACCCACGACATCGACATCAAGGACAAGACCATTGCCCTGTCGGGCTTCGGCAACGTGGCGTGGGGCGCCGTGAAGAAGGCTACGGAGCTTGGCGCCAAGGTCATAACCATAAGCGGCCCCGACGGCTACATCTACGACCCTGAGGGCATCGCGGGCGAGAAAAACGAGTATATGCTTGAGCTTCGCGCCAGCGGCAACGACGTGTGCCAGCCTTATGAGGAGGAGTTCAAGGGCTCCAAGTTCTTCCCGGGCAAGAAGCCGTGGGAGCAGAAGGCTGACATCTATCTCACGTGCGCCACGCAGAACGAGCTCAACGGCGACGATGCCGACCGCATACTCGCCAACCATCCTTTGTGCGTGGCTGAGGTGAGCAACATGGGTTGCACCGCCGAGGCTGTGGAGAAGTTCGTGGCGGCAAAGGCGCTCTTCGCCCCTGGCAAGGCTGTAAATGCCGGTGGTGTGGCAACGTCGGGACTGGAGATGACGCAAAACTCCATGCGCCTGCATTGGTCGGCGGCTGAGGTGGACGAGAAGCTCCACTACATCATGCACTCCATCCATGAGCAGTGCGTGAGATACGGACGGCAAGCCGACGGATATGTCGACTATGTGCGCGGTGCCAACGTGGCTGGCTTCATGAAGGTGGCCAACGCGATGATGGCGCAGGGCATAGTATAAGAAAAATCAACGGCGGTGGATTTCTGCCGCCGTCTTGTCAAACGAGTGGAATATTTACATCATAAAAACATCGCCATCAAGGTAATGGCGATCTTGATTTTCGTGGCAGGCTTTGCCTCTGTGGGTGCCCAAACCCGTAGAGGCAAGGCCTCTTTTTACTCTAAACGGGCCACTGGAGCGCGTTCTGCCAGTGGTGAGCGCATTCATCACGACAGCCTCACCTGTGCCCATCGTACTTACGCTTTCGGCACTCGCCTCAAGGTGACCAACCTGCGCAACGGCAAGAGCATCATCGTGAGGGTCACCGACCGCGGTCCTCACCGCAAGGGGCGTGTCATCGACCTCAGCTATGGAGCGGCTCGCGAGCTCGGCATGCTATCCCAGGGCATTGCCATGGTGGAGATAGAACGGGTCGACAAGACCAAGGTGCCGTATCGCGACGACGTGGAGACGGGCATGCCCGAGTTTGAGTTCGACTTCTCCAAGCTCACGCTGCCTAAAGTGCCCATTATGCCCCATGTACCTAATATGCCTAATAGGTCCACTGTGCCCAATAAGCCCGTCCCCAATCACCCCAACGAGAACATCAGCACCCATCGTTAGGAAAAGTGTGTTTTTCTATGGCCTGTTTTGTGGGAAAAGTGTATTTTTTGTTTGCCTACTTTATGGGAAAAGTGTATTTTTGCAGAGGTAAATTTGTAGGAAAAGTGTGATTTTATGTTGTACAGGAAGATAGAAAGCCGTATCGAACGTCATTTACGGTCAGGCAGCGACAAGATTCTTGTTGTCGATGGCGCACGTCAGATAGGAAAGTCGTTCATCATTCGTGAGGTAGGCAAACGTCTCTTTAAGAACTACATTGAGCTCAACATGGAGACTGACAGCCTTGGCGACCGAGTGTTCGAGCACGCTCGTACGGTGGACGACTTCTATTTAGCCCTCAGCTCCGTGGCGGGCACTTTGATGGGGAATCGTGAGGATACGCTGGTCTTCATTGACGAGATACAGGCTTATGATCACCTGCTCACGCTTCTTAAATTCTTGCGCGAGGATCATCGTTTTACTTATATTGCCAGTGGTTCTCTACTTGGTGTGACGTTGCGCGCCACACCCTCAGTGCCTGTCGGCAGCATCGAGTTGGTAAGGATGTACCCTCTCGATTTTGAGGAGTTTCTCATTGCCAACGGCGTAGGCTGTGAATTGCTGACGGCCATGCGTGCCAATTATGCCGCACGTCGCGCCATGCCGCCTGCAATTCATGGCAAGTTGCTCGATCTTTTCAAGAAATACTTGCTTGTTGGTGGACTGCCAGATGCCGTTAATGAATTTCTCGGTTCTCATAATATGGTGGAGATTCGTGCCGTGCAGCGTAATATAAGAAAGCTTTATGCCGTGGATGCGGCACGTTATGAGAATGTGCACAATCGCTTGAAGATACAACGCATATACGACATGATTCCTTCTAATCTTGAAAACAAGAAGAAGCGTATTGTCGCGAAGGATATTGAGGGGAAAGTGGGCAAACGCATGGCCGACTATAGAGAGGAGTTTGATTACCTCATATCGTCTGGGATAGCACTGGAGGTTAAGGCTATCAGCAAACCGAGTTTCCCATTGGTGGAAAACAGTGGCAAGAACTTGTTGAAGCTATACATGAGCGACGTGGGTATGCTTACCGAACGTTTCTATGGTACGAGTATCATGGCGGTCATGGACGATGCGGCGAGCGTCAACCTTGGGGCGGTATACGAGACAGTGGTGGCGCAAGAGCTGAAGGCGCATGGTTTCGACCTGTTCTACTATGACAATAAGAAAAACGGCGAGGTGGACTATCTCATAGATGACCCTGCAAATCTTTCGGTATTACCATTGGAAGTGAAGTCTGGTAAGGACTACCGTGTACATAGTGCTCTCGATAGATTTGTGCATACGCCAGAATACAACATTCAACAAGCTTTCGTCCTTTCCAATGCGCCTGATGTGGAAATCGTGGATGGCATTACCTATATTCCCATTTATTACATAATGTGCGTTGAGCCAGAACGTCCAGAAGAGGTGATTCTGTGAGGCGTCTTCCTTGCTGCAAAGGTAAACAATTAATTGCAATCCTCCAAATATGCCCACTTTGGCGACAAAAACAGGAAAAGAAGTTTCTTGACGGCTATTTCACAAATTACTGAACAAATCGCTCACAAATTACTGAATGAATTGGTCACAAGTTACTGAATAAATTGCTCACAAATTACTGAATTTCCTTAAAAGACTTTGATAATCAAGACAAAACCTATAACTTTGCAAGTAAAACAAAAGAGATATGGCAAAGTACAAACATCGCATAGCGGATAAGATTCTACGCCGCAAAGTCCTCGGTAAGGGAGCCGTGCTCATAGAGGGTCCAAAATGGTGTGGCAAGACGACCACGGCAAAGCAGTTGGCAAAGAGTGTATTGGACTTGGGCGACTCTTCAGTCCTGTTGCAGAGTGAGCAGATGATAGAACTCAGTCCCAATGTTTTGCTTGAGGGGGCTACGCCACGTCTAATTGACGAATGGCAGGCTCTTCCATCAATATGGGACAGTATCCGCAGCGAGGTGGACAGGAGGGGATGTCCATCGCAATTCATACTGACGGGCTCTTCAGTGTTGCCCGAGGCCGACGAGACCATTCATAGTGGCACTGGACGTTTTGCTCATCTTAAAATGCGGCCCATGAGTCTCTATGAATCGGGGGAGTCTACGGGTACCATTAGCTTGGCAGACTTGTTCGAAGGCAAGAAATTTGATATTCATACGAACAGTATGGATGTGGAAACACTCGCATTTCTTACTTGTCGTGGTGGGTGGCCGTGGGCTACTATCATCCCCAAGGATGTAGCACTTGACCAGGCGATAGATTATTTCGACTCGGTTGTGAACTATGACATACAGCGTGTGGATAAAGTAAAACGGAGTGCGGAACGCGCAAAACTACTGTTGCGCTCATATGCTCGCAACATCTCACAGCAAGTATCTGTGTCTACCATCCGAAAAGATATGCTCGCCAATGATGCCAGCTCTTTGGACGAGAACACGGTTTTTGACTACATCAAGGCTTTGAAGAAGCTATATGTCATAGAAGACCTCGCGGCTTGGAATCCGAACATAAGAAGCAAAGCCGCCATACGCACGAGCGACACGCGCCATTTCGTTGACCCGAGCATCGGAACCGCGGCCCTTGGGCTTGGTCCAAAGGATTTGGTGAATGACCTCAATTCGTTTGGACTCTTCTTTGAGGATATGGTGGTGCGCGACTTGCGTGTCTATGCGGATGCACTTGATGGTATGTTGTATCACTATCGCGACAGCAGTGGCTTGGAATGCGACACGGTGCTCCACCGTCGCAATGGAAGTTACGCGCTGCTTGAAGTAAAACTTGGTGGTGCAGAGCGCATTGAGGAAGGCGCTGCCAATCTTATAGCCTTGGCCAACAAGATTGATACGGACAAGATGTCAGCACCGTCATTTATGGCTGTGGTTATTGGCGTAGGGCAATATGCTTATCAGAGAAAAGACGGGGTGTATGTCTTACCGATAGGATGCCTTAAAGACTGACTGAGAAAATCAAGACACAATTCTTGAAACATGAAAGAATAGCAAAACAAACACTACACGAAACCCAAAAGGGGCGGGGAACCACGCTGGCTCCCCGCCCCTTTCGGGTTTATGTCTTTTCTCTTGCCTTACTTCAAGCTCTTTGGAGTGAAGCGAAGGGTGTAAGAGTAGCTGCCGTTTGCTTTTGGCAGATAATCCGAAGGCGTGTTTTCACCGCATGAGCCGTTGCCCACGCCACTGATGGCGGCATCGAAGTGGGCGTAGATGTTGCCCTGACGTGTCATCTCGTCATTGTGCTTCTTGGTGCGCCATGTCTTGGCCGACCAGTAACTCTCTTGATAGTGCGACATTGAGAACGATACGTCGCCCTCGGTCTCAATCTTCAGTGCCACGTTTGGCGCGGTGAGCGTCATGTCGCGCAGGTTTAAGTGGTCACCATTGGTTTGTGGGTGCGTGTACTCCTCAAACAAGTCGTCCACGCAAGTAGTATAGCGACCGAGGTAAGAACCAGTCTTGCGGTCGGGATAGTTGGCCCATGGGCCACGTCCGTAGTATTCCACGCTCTCGAAGCCAGAGCCGAACTGCATTGCCAAGCCAACACGATAAGTCGTGCTATAACCGCTATTGAAGTTCACCTTCATGTCCACCACGCCATCGGGGTAGATGGTGTAGGCGATGGTGTAGTTGCGGTCAGACCTGCCGCTCAGGGTGATAGTAGCAGTGCCATTGGAGTTCTTTCGCAAGCTATTGCTGATGCTGTAGCTATTGCTTGACCCTGTGTTGTAAGGGCAGTTGCTGCGTGAGTTGTCGATGCTGACGTACTGGCTGAAGGCTGGCGTGCTTGTCATGATGTCTTGGTCGTTGTATTTCCAGCTGCTCAGCGAGCCATCGTTGTTGAATGTCATAGACCAGCCATTGCCGCTCACGGTATTGCCGCTTACGCTGAGCGAGCCAGTGCCGCTGTGCGAGCTGAGCGAGCCGCGGCTCTGGATTGTGAATTGCTCATCAGCGACATCATAGCCTTTGTCAGCCCAAAGGGTAGCGTCTTTTGTGACAAGAGCCACGTTGAGCAACACCTCTTCTCCACTCTTTGGTGAGTATGTGTAAGGCACGCTCACCGTGCCTGTGCTGCCAGCTGTAATTGACGGCACGTCTGTTGAGCCTTCTTCTACCAAGTCGCCGTTTGCCAACACGCGGTAAACAAGTGTGTAAGCGTCCAAGTTGGTGAAGAGGTTCTTGTTTTTCAACGTAAGCGTCTTGCCAGAGAGACTTGTGAAGTCCACGTTTTGGTACACTTTCTTCACCTCCGTGAGCTTCGACGACCATTTGCGGTCTGGGGTCACGATGCCGTTGTCCATGAACGCGCCCATGTATGAATCATCACTGTCACCGCTTGGTGTTTGGTAGTCGTAGCCCTGCTTCCAGTAGTTGAAGCCGTTGGCATTGACAAGTGTGCTTGCGTCGGCAGTGCCATTAATGACGTTCTTCGCCTTTTGTGGGTCGTAGATGGATTGGTCTACCCAGTCCCAGATGCATCCGCCAATGATGCCGGTGCTGCCCTCGATCACGTTCCAGTAGTCTTTCAGTCGTCCCATGGCGTTGCCCATGGCGTGTGCGTACTCGCAGATAAAGTAAGGCTTGCTGTTCAAGCCACTGCTTGCGTTCTGCACGGCGGAAACGGTAGGATACATGTTGGACCCAAGGTCGGAATAGTTTGCGCCGCTTTTTGCTCCCTCGTAGTGTATAAGGCGAGTGTCGTTGTCATGAATATAGTTGTAGCATGTGCTAAAGTTGGAACCGTTGCCGCTCTCGTTGCCCAATGACCAGAATATGACACTTGGATGGTTGCGGTCACGTTTGAACATACGTGTTGTGCGGTCGAGCATGTTATTGGCGAACACTGAGTTGTCTGCCACGCTCTGCATTGGGTGGCACTCTATGTCGGCCTCGTCCATGCAGTAGATGCCGAAAGCATCCATCATGGCATACATTTTTGGCTGACGAGGATAGTGCGACGTGCGAATCATGTTCACGTTGGCTTGCTTCATCAGAGTCACGTCCTTGAGCATTGTCTCCATGTCGATTGCGCGACCATAGAGCGGATGCGTGTCTTGTGTATTCACGCCCTTGAAGTAAGCGCGCTTGTTGTTAACGTATACGAGGTTGCCGTTCTTGGTGATATTGCGGAAGCCGAACTTGGTGGAGAAAGCCATCTCCTCGTTGCCGTTGGCGTCTTTCTGGCTGTACTCCACGGTGTAGAGGTATGGATCCTCAGAGCTCCACGGGTGCAAGCCGCTCAGGTTAGAGATGCTCAGCTGTTTCTCAGAAACTGATGACGAGCCGCTGTAATCGTAGGTAGCGGTGGATCCAACTTGCTTGCCGTTCTTATCGAGCAGTTTCACGTTGATGGTCTTTTTCGTTTCCTCGCCGTCGCGGTTGTCCACTGAAAGTTTCAAGCTGAGTGTGCCGCTGGTAGCAGTACTGTTGAGATCAGAAGCCCAAAGAATGTGGTCGGAGACGAACACCTTTGGCGTTGCCACGAGGTAAACGTCGCGGTGTATGCCGCCCAAGTGCCACATGTCTTGACCTTCGAGGTAAGAGCCATCGCTCCAACGGTAGCAAGCCACGGTGATGTTGTTCTCTGTGGTGGCATTTACGAAGTCGGTGATGTCAAATTCCGCGTCGGTGTTGGCACCCTCTGAGTAGCCAACGTATTTGCCGTTGATGTACACGGCTATTGCGCTGTATGCACCATCGAAGTGGACCATTATGCGCTTGTCGCTCCATCCTTCGGGCAGGGTGAACGTGCGGCGGTAGTAGCCCAATGGGTTCGTGTCGCAGTTGCTGCGGTCTTGTGCGTTGGTTGTCCAAGAGCTGGAGTTGCCAACAAAAGGATAGCCCTGGTTGGTATAGACAGGTGTGTCGTAGCCTGCCATCTCCCATGACAGTGGCACGCGAATGTCGTCCCAACCGCTGGTAGACGCGGTGTTGCTGGTGTAAGTTGTAGACGGAGCCGCGTTGCCGCCGCTCTTCTCATAATGGAACTTCCAAGTGCCGTTGAGGTTCATGGTCATGGCCTTTGTTGGTGTGAGCCAAGGCTTGTCGTAAGCGGCATCTGCCTCCATCTCGGCGGTAGAGGCGTAAGGGATGAACGTCGCGTGTGCGTCCTCCTTGTTGTCAGCGAATTTCTCTGGGTTGTGTACCCATGAGTATTGGAACGTGCGAGATGGACTTACTATGCTCACGTCCTTGTATGTGGCATCACTGTGTGTTCCATAATTGCTTCCTATTGTAACGGATTTGAGCTTCAACAGATTTGAAATGGTTGAGGCCGTGAAAACCGTATAGCCGTTAACTTTCAGTCCTTCTTCTGAGAGTACAAGTTTTAATGTATTGTTGTTCAACTTGGTTGTATACTCATTGTTTCCTTTAGGTGCCGCATCCAGCCAGTCTATAACGAGCAGTTTTGTACTGTAAGTATAAAAGATGTGCAGGTTGTGGGTTTTCTCATCCCAAGTGCTGATATTCTCTCCTATTGAAAGAAGGTTTATGTCAGTTGTGGCCGTCTTGCACGTGCTCAGGTCAATCTCCGCCTCGATGCTTTGTTTGCTCCAGTCTATCGATACGGTCTTTGAGAATGTGCTGTCGTTTGGCGAGTAGTTCGACCATAGAGTTGTCCTTGTCTCCGCGGCGAGGGCCTTCGGGGTGACGAGGGCGACCAGGGCGAGGAGAAGCAGGATATGTTGCTTGATGTATGTTTTCATGTCGCGTGTGGTTTATTTGGTTAGTTTCTTTCCGTTGACGATGTACACTCCGTGTGGCAGGTCGTCGAGCGACGTGGCGGCATGGCGCAGCATCTGTCCGCTGACGTTGTAGACGTCGAAGCGCGTCTTGGTGGAGGCGTTGATGTTGCCGATGGCTGTCGTGGCTCCATCGAGCGACCACGCGTTGAACACCTTGGCGCCGCTGCCCATGCTTTGGGTAATCATGCCGCGGAAGCCCTTGATGTCCATGTTGCCCGTCAAGTGGTACACTTGGTTCTTGCGCAGCACGTAGGCACCCTCCGTGGCGGTGGTCTTATAGAAGTTGCCCTTGAAGGTGAGGCTCTCGCCAGCGTTGTCGCTCACCGTCACGTCGATGGGTTGCGATGCGAACGAAGTCACGCCCGTGAAGGTGTAGTAGCCTTCTTTTGGGGTCTCCTTGGTCACGTGCACGAGGTAAGGCGTGCCTGCCTTGACATCGGAGCTCGAAGTGAAATCTATTGTCGTCGCGGTCAAGCCCGTGAGCTCAGCCACTTGAACCTTGTCGCCGAACTGTGCCTTGAGCTGGTCGGCAGGAATGTCGAACGGCACGCAGAACGAGTTCCAGCTGTTGACCGTGAAAGTGCGCTGGAGGTGAACCGTCACGCTGCCCGACGTGCCGATGGTGGGCACGGTGTAGGTCGTGGATGTCTCGTCGAGAGTCACGACCTCATCACTTGCCTGATCCGTGGACACGAACTTCCACTGGCCCTGCTTGAAGCTGTCGCCGGGCTTGATAGGCTCCGTGCGCACGTCTTGCAGCAGCAGACTGTAGTAGAGCCATTGCGCGCTCGACGCTTCCTTGCTTCGCGCGCCGATGGCATAGGTCTGGTCGGTGCCGCTGACGAGGCTGAAAGTCCATTCGACGTACTTGCCCTTGCCGTCGCAGGTGGGCGTGCCCCATAGCGAGGCGGTGAGCGTGCCCTTGTCGGTGGTGAGCGTGTAGTAGCCGTCGGTGCTCTTTTCCGACAGCGTGACGCTCAACTTCGCTCCCCCGAGGGAGAGGGTGCCGTCAGTCGCGGCACTGAGAAACTCGCCCTTCTGCACGTTGAGCAGGTAGTAGGTCTTGCCTGCCTCGGGCGTGGTGCCCGTGTAGTCGGCGGCGCGGAGCGTCGCCAGACAGGTGCAGAGAAGCACGAGAGTGAGAGTAAACAGTTTCTTCATACTTTACTTCTTTATTCGTTCCATGAATCGTTCCAGCCCCAAGAGTTGTTCTTTTTGGCGTCAATCTCGTCGGGCTTTCCCTCCACGGGGTCGGTCTTAATGTCGGGGAAATCCTTGTTGTCGAGCTTCACGTCCTTCTTGCTTGGCGACCCGGCAAGCAATCCGCCTGACACGAGCGGCAAGACCATCGCGGAGGGCCGCTCATACGCTTGTCTTTTAATCATGTAAATGTTGATTATAGATAATTATGCAATTAATATTAAATAATTTCGGAATGATACGTATTTTGCAGCAAAATTAATGATTTTATTTCATTTGTAAGGTCTTTTCGATATAATAATTGTGTATGAATACCGCAAATTGGTGATATGCGGCAACATCAGTTTTTGGATGAAATAACACAACAAACGTGCAGGGGCGGGCCCTGTGCCCGTCCGCAGCCAATGTGAATGCATCAACAAATCAACACAATGTGTTGTGCCATTCGGGTTGCGGACGGGCACAGGGCCCGCCCCTGCACGTCGGTTGTATGTTCATAAAAAACTACCGCTGGCATTACGCTTGAACGGCGTCGCGATTCAAGCGTAACGCCGATGCGATTCAAGCGTAATGCCGATGCGATTCAAGCGTAATGCCGACGCGATTCAAGCGTGAAGCCGACGGATGCATTTTGCTATCCTCTCCAAGCCGTCGCGCAGCACTGGGCGCGGACAGGCGAGGTTCACGCGAATGTAGCCCTCGCCCGCCTTGCGGCCGTAGATGGTGCCGCTGGACACTCGCACCTTCGCCTCGCGCGCCAGCAGGTCAGAGAGCTCATCGCTCGTCATGCCTGTGGAGCGGATGTCCACCCATGCGAGGTAGGTGCCTTCGAGCCGCACGGCGTTGACTCCGGGCACCTCCTTGGTGAAGATGTCGCGCAGCATGGTGTAGTTGCCATATATATATGTGTTGAGCTGGTCGAGCCAGTCCTCGCTCTCGTTGTATGCCGCCATGAGCGCCACGGGCCCGAAGGGGTTGACATCGCACACCTCGAAGATGTTTATCACGCGGTCTATGCGCCGTCTCACCGCGTCGTCCTGGCAAATGATGTTGGCGATTTGCAGTCCGGCGGTGTTGAAGCTCTTCGACGGCGAGTTGAGCGTCACGCTGTTGCGGAGGTTCGTCTCGTTGACCGCGGCGAAGGGCGTGAACACGTGGCCGGGCATCACCAGTTCGCAATGTATCTCGTCGCTGATGACGAACACGCCGTTCTCGGCGCAAATCTTGCCCATCTCCGCCAGCTCGTCGCGCGTCCACACCCTGCCGGCGGGGTTGTGGGGGTTGCAGAGCAGGAACACCGTGGTCTTCTCGTCGGCGCATTTCGCGCGGAAGTCGTCCCAGTCGACCACGTAGCTGTCGCCTTGTCTCAGCAGCTCGCTCTCCTCCACCTCGCAGCCTTGGTTGCGTATGGACGAGAAGAAGCAGTTGTAGACCGGCGTCATCACCAGCACCCTCTCGCCCGGCAGTGTGAGGGCTCTTATGGCGCAACTCGTGGCGGGCACCACGCCGCTGGTGTAGAGCATCCATCGGCGGTCGATGTCCCACTGGTGCCGGCGGTGAAACCACGAGATCACAGCCTGATAGTAGTCGTCGCCGACCTGCGTGTAGCCGAACACGCCGTGCTCCACGCGCTTCTCCAATGCCCGCTTTATGGCAGGTGCCACCTCGAAGTCCATGTCGGCGACCCACAACGGCAACTCGTCGTCGGGGATGGAGTCCCATTTGTATGACCCCGTGTGGCGGCGCGCCACGATCTTGTCAAAGTCGTATGTCATTTCCGTACCGCGATTTCCGCGTCGTGACCCTTGGCGAACTCGTCGTAGGTGACGGAGCCAATCTCGTCCGCCACGATCTTGCCGCTGATGGGGTTCTTGATGTTGGTTATCGCGCCCTTCACCGAGACGTTGAGGTTGGAGCAGTCCTCAAACATACGGTCGCACGCCGCGTCGATGGTACAGTCTTCCAGCGTCACGTTATCGGCATAGCACAGGATTTGCTCGCCGCTGAGGTGGCACCTCACGAAGCGCAGGTTCTTGGAGTGCCAGCCTATGTACTCGCCGCTGATGTCTGAGTCGTAGACCGTCACGTTGTCGCACTCCCAAAACGAGTCCTTGGTGGTGATGTGGGCGTTGTGGATCTCCACGTCATGGCAATACTGGAAGATGTATTTCGCGTCGCTCGTCAGTCCGTCCACGCTGATGTGGTGGCAGTGCATGAAGGGGTAGGTGCCGTCGTGCAGCTTCACGTTTTTTATCTTCACGTTGTCCACGTGCCAGAAGGTCTCGTCGGCGTCGTTGATGGTGACGTTCTCAAGCGACAGGTTCTTCATCTCGCGGAAGAACTTCGGCCCGTCTATCACGCAGTCGCGCATCGTCATGTCGTTGCTGTACCAGATGGCTGAGCGGGACCCCGGCGCGAAATAGCAGCTCGTGATGAGGCTGCGGTCCACGTGCCACCATGGGTACTTGCCATAAAACTTGCTGTCCTTGCACTCTATGTCGTGGCAGCACTTTATCGCCGACTCGCCGTCGGTCACGGTTATATTCTCAAGCGAAACGTCGTGGGCGCCGAACAATGGGCGCTCTCCACCGAATGAAAGGTCGTGAATGTGATCCATATATGTGTCTTTTCTTCTTAATGAGTTATGTATTAATGCGGAACAAACATTATGCCACACCCATGCTTTGCCACGGAAAAGTTTCACAAAAAGTATCATTCGTTGTGACGAGCAGGGCCCGCCCCTGCACGTCGGTTGAAAGACGGTATGCATAATAATATACAAATCGAGCGAACAAGGCTTAAATAGCGTTAAATATCCTTTACGCCTAAAAATAGATAATACATATATATTGCCATTACGTAAAAAGTTAGTAACTTTGCAACCCGAAAATGGTTTATTTTGCCTTGCCGGATGGAAGGTGAGGCGAGAAAGAGCCATAACTCGTTGATTACAAACAAAATAATATATAATAAAAAATTACAATTATGCCTACTATTTCACAGTTAGTACGTAAAGGCAGGGGCGTTCTCGCAGACAAGAGCAAGTCTCCAGCATTGGACGGCTGCCCACAGCGCCGTGGCGTGTGTGTACGTGTGTACACCACAACCCCTAAAAAGCCTAACTCAGCAATGCGTAAGGTGGCTCGTGTCCGCCTGACAAACCAGAAGGAAGTGAACTCCTACATCCCAGGAGAGGGCCACAACCTTCAGGAGCACTCTATCGTGCTCGTGCGTGGCGGTCGTGTAAAGGACCTCCCAGGTGTGCGTTACCACATCGTTCGCGGCACGCTCGATACAGCCGGTGTCGCCAACCGCAACCAGCGCCGTTCCAAGTACGGTGCCAAGAAGCCAAAGGCTAAGAAATAAATTTCACACGCTATGAGCCGGGGGCCAGGGGTTGTCACCCCTCGTGCCAAGGGCTCAAAGCCCGTAGCTGAAGAAGCGCGGGCGCAATCAATGATTACTAATAAGTAATTTATCTTTTTGTTTTGCTGGAGAAGTTGAGACAGGTTGAGTAAATGTCCGGGCGAGGACGTTGAAGTCGCTTTATTGACAACCCCCATGCAGACTACACATTATTATATAAAATGAGAAAAGCAAAACCAAGAAAGCACGTGATCCTTCCCGATCCAGTGTTCAACGACCAGATGGTCTCAAAGTTCGTCAACCACTTGATGTACGACGGTAAGAAGAACGCTTCTTACACCATTTTCTACAAGTCACTCGACATCGTGAAGGCCAAGGCTGCCAACGAGGAGAAGTCTCCCCTTGAGATTTGGAAGCAGGCCCTCGCCAACATCACTCCGCAGGTGGAGGTGAAGAGCCGCCGTATCGGTGGCGCCACATTCCAGGTGCCTACAGAGATTCGCCCAGAGCGCAAGATGAGCGTGGCCATGAAGAACCTTATCTCTTTCGCCCGCAAGCGCGGCGGTCACACCATGGCCGACAAGCTCGCAGCCGAGATTCTCGACGCCTTCAACAACCAGGGTGGTGCCTTCAAGCGTAAGGAGGACATGCACCGCATGGCCGAGGCTAACCGTGCTTTCGCACACTTCCGTTTCTAATCGTTAAAGGATAAAAATCAAAAATGGCTAAACGCGATTTACATTTGACCCGTAACATCGGTATCATGGCCCACATCGATGCCGGTAAGACAACTACATCAGAGCGTATCCTGTTCTACACAGGTAAGACCCACAAGATTGGTGAGGTGCACGATGGAGCTGCCACAATGGACTGGATGGTGCAAGAGCAGGAGCGTGGTATCACTATCACGTCGGCTGCTACGACTTGCTATTGGAACTGGAACAACAACACATATAAGATCAACTTGATTGATACCCCGGGACACGTGGACTTCACCGCTGAGGTTGAGCGTTCACTCCGCGTGCTCGACGGCGCTATCGCCACTTACTCAGCAGCCGACGGCGTGCAGCCTCAGTCGGAGACAGTGTGGCGTCAGGCCGACAAGTACAATGTGCCTCGTATCGGTTACGTGAACAAGATGGACCGCTCTGGCGCTGACTTCTTCGAGACAGTGCAGCAGATGAAGGACATCCTGGGCGCTAACCCTGTCGTCATCCAGATTCCTATCGGCGCTGAGGAGAACTTCAAGGGCGTCGTGGACCTCATCAAGATGAAGGCCATCCTTTGGCACGATGAGACCATGGGAGCTGAGTATGAGGTGGACGACATCCCCGCTGACCTCGTGGACGAGGCCAACGAGTGGCACGACAAGCTCCTTGAGAGCGCCGCTGACTTCAGCGACGACGTGATGGAGAAATACATGGACGATCCTTCTACCATCACCGAGGACGAGATTATCGCCGCCGTGCGTAAGGGTACCGTTGAGATGAAGTGCTGCCCAATGCTTCTTGGCTCTTCTTACAAGAACAAGGGTGTGCAGCCTCTGCTCGACTATACCTGCGCCTTCCTGCCCTCACCTGAGGACACCGTCGCCATCAAGGGCACGAACCCCGAGACTGGCGAGGAGGAAGACCGTAAGCCTCTTGAGGAGGAGCCAACAGCAGCTCTCGCATTCAAGATCGCTACCGATCCGTTCATGGGCCGTCTGGTATACTTCCGCGTTTACTCTGGTTCTGTCAAGGCCGGCTCTTATGTCTTCAACCCACGCTCTGGCAAGAAGGAGCGCATCAGCCGCCTGTTCCAGATGAACTCTCACCAGGAAATTCCTATGGAGAGCATCGACGCCGGTGACATCGGCGCAGGTGTGGGCTTCAAGGATATTCGTACCGGTGATACCCTCTGCGATGAGGAGAAGCCAATCGTGCTCGAATCCATGTCGTTCCCTGATCCTGTGATCTCCATCGCCGTTGAGCCTAAGAGCCAGGCCGATGTCGCCAAGCTCGACAATGGTCTTGCCAAGCTCGCCGAGGAGGATCCTACGTTTACCGTTCACACCGATGAGCAGAGCGGTCAGACCATCATCTCTGGTATGGGTGAGCTTCACCTCGACATCATCATCGACCGTCTGAAGCGTGAGTTCAAGGTTGAGTGTAACGAGGGTAAGCCTCAGGTCAACTATAAGGAGGCCATCACCAAGACCGTTGAGAACCATCGTGAGGTCTACAAGAAGCAGACTGGTGGTCGTGGTAAGTTCGCTGACATCATCGTCACCGTTGGTCCTAAGGACGAGGACTACAAGGATGGCGACTTGCAGTTCGTCAACGAGGTGACTGGCGGTCACATTCCAAAGGAGTTCATTCCTTCAGTGCAGAAGGGCTTCCAGGACAGCATGAAGAATGGTGTGCTCGGTGGCTTCCCAATGACTGGCCTCAAGGTGACACTTACCGATGGTAGCTTCCACCCCGTGGACTCTGACCAGATTTCCTTCGAGCTCGCAGCTCACGCAGCGTTCAAGAACTGCTGCCAGAAGGCAGGCCCCGTGCTCATGGAGCCTATCATGAAGGTCGAGGTCGTGACTCCTGAGGAGAACATGGGTGACGTTATCGGTGACCTCAACAAGCGTCGTGGACTTGTCCAGGGCATGGACGAGGCTCGCTCAGGTGCTCGCATCGTGAAGGCCATGGTGCCTCTGGCAGAGATGTTCGGTTATGTGACAGCTCTCCGTACCATCACTTCTGGCCGTGCGACAAGCTCCATGGAGTATGATCACCACGCTCCTTTGTCAGCTTCATTGCAGGCTCAGGTGCTTGAGGATCTCAAGAAGTAAAAAGCATAAGGTCGGGTGCTCGCTGAGCGAATGACTCTTTGGCGGCACCCTCCTTACACATTATATTATTACATTTCAACACAATTATCACAATGAGTCAGAAGATTCGTATCAAGCTGAAAAGCTACGACCACCAGTTGGTCGACAAGTCGGCAGAGCAGATCGTAAAGGCTGTGCAGGCTACTGACGCTATCGTGAGCGGCCCAATTCCATTGCCTACTCACAAGCGCATCTTTACCGTCAACCGTTCAACATTCGTCAACAAGAAGAGCCGCGAGCAGTTCCAACTCTGCACATACAAGCGTCTCATCGACATCTACAGCGCTACGAGCAAGACTGTGGACGCGTTGATGAAACTTGAGCTTCCCTCAGGCGTTGAGGTTGAGATCAAGGTCTAATCTGTCGCGATTACCACAATAAAAAGCGGAGAGCCCATTTAGGTTCCCCGCTTTTATTTTTCTCTGCAACGATCTCTTTTCCCCACACGGATTTTTGTCTTCACATTGGTCTTTTTCTCCACACGGATTCTAAAGATTTTAAAGATGTCGGCTTCGCCGATTAAGCATACCGTGTTTCAACCGAAGCGTATATCACATTATTGTATGACGTGCAGGGGCGGGCCCTGTGCCCGTCCGCGACCAATGTGAATGCATCAACAAATTAACACAATGTGTTGTGCCGTTCGGGTTGCGGACGGGCACAGGGCCCGCCCCTGCAAAAAATCATGTTGGTGAAATATATCCGTGTGGAGCGACCATTGACCTAAATCAATAAAGATAATATAAAAAAGATAATAGACCAACGAGCAAAAGGGAAGTACGGAACAATTTACGTAACTTTGCAGCCAATATAATTAAGCAAAGTTTAGAAATGATGAAAATGAGATTGGCCGTTGGTGCAATGGCTGCGTTTATGACAAATGCCGTTATGGCCGGCGGTCTTCTGACCAATACCAACCAACACGTTGCCTTCCTTCGTATGTTGAGCCGCGAGGCTTCCATCGGAATAGATGGCGTTTACTACAACCCAGCAGGTGTGGCATTCATGGAGAAGGGTCATCACCTCGCCATCAACTGGCAGTTGGCATACCAAGATCGCACCATCAAGAACGATTACGCGCTCTTCACCAACAACGTCAATGACCCAACGACCCCTCGCGATTTCAAGGGCAAGGCTTTCGCGCCCGTAATCCCCTCATTCCAATATGCCTACAACACTGGCAAGTGGTCGTTCCAGTCCAATTTCGCCCTCGTCGGTGGCGGTGGCAAGTGCACGTTTGACAATGGTCTCGGCTCATTCGAGAAAATAGTGGCAGAGACCGCCCTTGGTGCTTGTCAGCTCGCTGGTGCCGTGGACCAAGTGGGCTACGGCGTGGGTCAGAAAATGGGCTTGCCCATACCGCAGCAACTGTTCTCCTCCGACAACATGTTCGGCACGAAGGGCAGCTACAGCTACGACAGCTACATGCATGGTCGCCAATATTATTTCGGCCTGTCAGCAGGTGCCGCATACAAGTTCAATGACCACTTCAGCACCTTCGCCGGCGTGCGCGGCGTTTACGCCACCTGCAACTATTATGGCTACGTGCGCGACATCAAGGTGGGCAATATGCCCCTTTATCAGGTGCTCGACCCAACCAAGACCGATGCCGCCAACATCGAACTCAGTTGCGACCAGAACGGCATAGGCTTCACGCCAATCATCGGCGTGGATTTCAAGGCGGGCCGCTGGAACTTCGCCGCCAAGTATGAGTTCAAGACCCGTATGCGCTTGAAAAACAAGTCGGTGAACCAGGCACCATCCATCGGCAACCTCGCCGACAACCTCCACGACGTGTACACCGAGAAGTTGCACGTGCCAGCCCAGGCAGCAGACGCCATCCTTGGCCACCAGGCCATCCAGGGTGCCATGGGACAGCTGAAGCAGCAGTTTGACACCAAGCTCAACGGCGCCATCGGCGAGTATGCCGACGGCCAGAAGATAGCCGCCGACATTCCCGCATACCTCGCCGTGGGCGTGGGCTACAAGCCCGTGGATGCCCTCCGCGTGAACGTGGGCTTCCACTGGTTTGACGACAAAAACGCCACTTCTTACAACAACCGCAACAAGAAGCTCGACCGCGGCACGCTGGAATACAACGCCGGCGCGGAGTATGACATCAACAGCAAGGTTACCGTCAGCGCGGGCTGGCAGAAGACAAGCTATGGATTGAGCGACGACTACATGGACGACAAGTCGTTTGTGGTGAGCAGCAACTCGGTGGGCTTCGGCGGCGTGTACCACATAAGCAAGAAGGTCCATGTCAGCGCGGCATATTTCCACACGTTCTATGAGCACAAGAAGACGAGCGAGACCGTGACCTTGAGCGCGGACAAGAGCATACGTTACGATTCCGACTACACGCGCAACAACAACGTGTTTGCCTTGGGCGTGGACTTCGACATATAAGAAAAAAGCCTACTCCGCGTTTTTCATGTCGCGGTATAATCCGTCGACGATGCTGTCGGCCAGACTGATGTTTGGCACGACAATCTCGTCGCATTTCAAGTGCTCTGCCACCGTGAGGAATATCTCGCCGGCAGGCACTATCACGTCGGCGCGGTCGTCCTTGAGGTTGAAGCGCGCCTTGCGCTCCTCGATGGAGAGTCGCGAGAGCTCGTCATGGATGTCGCGAAGCTGCGTCACCTTGAGTCTCATGTTGCTGTTCTTGTCCTTCGCGAGTTTGAACAGCTTGTTGATGTTGCCGCCCGACCCTATGATGCGAGTGCCAGGGAACTCGCGGGCGTAATCCTCAAGCATCGCCTTCATGTCGCTCCACTCCTCCGTCCTGACGTTGCCGCTGAGCAGGCGCAGCGTACCTATGTTGAACGAGTGGCTCTCGGCGAGTATGCCGTCGTGCAGCAACGATATTTCCGTGCTGCCGCCGCCCACGTCTACGTAGGCGAAGTTGCCCACGCCGCTCTCCGTGTTTTCCACGAGGTTGTTGCAGAGCAGTTGCGCCTCGGCAGCCCCGGGAATTATCTCCAAGCCGATACCCGTTTTTTCCTTGATGCGCTCCATGACTTTCTTGCCGTTCTCGGCGTCGCGCATGGCTGACGTGGCACAAGCGCGAAACGCCTTGACATCGTAGAGGAGCATGAACTGCTTGAATCCCTTCATCATGTGGAGCATCATCTCCGCGCGCCGCTTGGAAATCTTGCCAAGCGTGAACACGTCCTTGCCAAGACGCAAGGGCACGCGTATGAACATCAGTTTGCGTATGCGCTCAAACTCCGGCGCGCTGTCGTCGAACCGTTTTATGAGCAGTCGTGCGCCGTTGGATCCTATGTCAACGGCGGCTAATGTGGTTGGTTTCATGTGCTTATAAGATTTAATGTTTTTGTCGCCTTTCCCATGCCGCGCTATTGCTGGTGGTACGCCTTGAAGAGCTCCTCTTGCGACCTGAACGGCGTGCCGCCCTCCGTGACGGGTTGAATCTCGTTGGTACCCTTCCCGTCGACTATGCGACCGTTGGTGGTGTCGCGCAAGCCGTATTCCACCGTGCGCAGCAAGTCGCGCTTCATGTCATCGTCGTAGACCGGAGTCATCACCTCGATGCGGCTTATGAGGTTGCGCGGCATCCAATCGGCTGAGCCGATGAAATATCGTGGTTTGCCATTGTTGCAGAAGATGAGTATGCGCGAGTGCTCCAGGTAACGGTCTATTATGCCTATCGCCCTAACGTTGTCGCTCACGCCAGGCACGCCAGGCACGAGCGAGCAGTTGCCCCGAATGACGATGTCCACCTTGACGCCGGCTTGAGAAGCCGCGTAAATCTTGTTCACCATGTCATGGTCGGTGATATGGTTTATCTTAATCTTCACCCAAGCCTCCTTGCCCTCCTTGGCGTTTTTTATCTCGTTGTCGAAGAGGCGCAGCAGTCGCGTCTTCATGGAGTTTGGCGACACCATGAGTTCCGAGAACCTCACTTGCGAGAACGGGCGGTCAATGAAGTCGAACACCTTTGCCACCTCCCTCACTATGCGTTGCCGCGCCGTCATCATGAGGTAGTCGGTATACACCTTCGCGTTGCCCTCATGGAAGTTGCCCGTGCCTATGCAGGCAATGTCGCCCTTGGTGGTCGTGATAAGGCATAGCTTGGAATGAATCTTCAGTCCCTCGACACCGAAGATGACATTGATGCCCTCCTCTTGCATGCGCTTGCTCCACTTGATGTTGCTCTCCTCATCGAATCGCGCCAGGAGCTCCACCACCGCCGTCACCTTCTTGCCGTTGCGCGCGGCGCAGATGAGCGCCTTCACCACCTTGGAATCCTTGGCGAGGCGATAGAGCGTGGTCTTAATCTCCTTGACACTCGGCCGGAGAGCCGCCTCGCGCAACACGCGAATGTAGCCGTCGAAAGAATGGTAAGGCACGTGGATGAAGCGATCCTTCTCGCGGATGGCATCGATGATGCTCTCCTCGGCGAGAAACTCCGGCTTCATCACTTGCGGCCACCGTGGGTATCTCAGTTCGGCGTGGCCGCAGTCGGGAAACTTCATCAAGTCGCGATGGTTCTGGTATCTGCCACCGGCGAGAGAGGTGTCCAGCTCCTTCACGTTGAGCCGCTCCAGAATCTTCTTCTGCATCTCCTTAGGCATTTCGCGGTCGTAGATGACACGTATCGGTGAACCCTTCTTGCGGCTGTTCACGCCCATGGCTATCTTCTCCATGGTGCCATAGTCGCCCTCGTTGTCCACCTCCATTTCCGCGTCCTTGGTGAACTTGAACGAGTAGGCCTCGTAGGTGCTCGCCTTGGTGCCGATGAAAATGAGCGGCAGGCAATAGCGCACCACGTCGTCGAGGTAGATGATGTCGCAGAAACCGTCATCGGACGGCAGCTTGATGAACCTGCCATATACACGGTCGGGAACCTTGATGATGGCATATTTCACTTTTTTGTCGTCGATGTGATTCTTCTTCACCACGAGGTATATGCGATTGTCCTCAAGAGTGTTGAGGTCGTCGATGGCTGACAGCCAGATGGGGTTTGTGGAGCCGTTGAGCTTGTCGTAGTAGAAGCCGTTGAGGAAATTCTTTTGGGCATCGCTGAGCTGACTGTCGTTGACAAGGCGGATGTGGTGCTCCGCCAACTCGCGGAACACATTGTTTATAGTGTCGGTGTATTCGCGGCTGTACTCCTCGTTGAGCTTGTTGATGGTCTTTATGGTCTTCTTCAGCTTTTTGCGCGTGGTCTCGCCAATGCCCTTCGCGCTGGTGAGACGCGTGAGCGACGCCACGCGAACACGGAAAAACTCGTCGAGGTTGTTGGAATAGATGCCGAGAAACGACATCTTCTCCAACGTCGGCACGTTGTCTTTCTGCGCCTCTTGCAGGATGCGATGGTTGAAATACATCCAGCTCACGTCGCGCTCAACATAGTATTGCGTCTCATCTTGATTCTTTGACTTCATCTTATTTTCTTTTATGGTTATTTCAGCTTCCTGCTGACATTTCTGCAAAGTTACTTTAATGTCTTGAAACACAAGTATCTATGGTGATACAATGCCGTGACAATGTTGTTTCAAAACTGTTACTCGCACGCGACACGAATTTGTAATAATGGCGTAACGTCATTGAAACAGTCGATGCCTAACTTTGCCCCCGAACTCATAAACAGCAACGATGAACAACAGAAAGAAGACACAGCTTTGCCTGATGATGGCGATGCCATTGGCAACAACCGCCTTGGCGCAGGAGAAGACCGACCTCACGCCCCACATCCACGGCACGATACGCGGAAAGTATGAATACCAGCCCGACGACCACGCCGGCCGCTTCGAGGTGCGCAACGCGCGCTTCAGCGTGGAAGGCAAGGTGGCGTCGGCAGTGGCTTACAAGGCGGAGATAGACCTCTCCGACGAAGGGCAGATAAAAATGCTCGACGCCTATACGCGCCTGACACCGATAGACCACTTCCAATTCACCATAGGACAAATGCGCGTGCCGTTTACCATCGACGCGCATCGCTCACCGCACCAACAGTATTTCGCCAACCGCTCGTTCATAGCCAAGCAAGTGGGCAACGTGCGCGACGTGGGCGCCACGGTTGGCTACCAAACAAGTATAGGTTTCCCCGTGATACTTGAGGCAGGGCTCTTCAACGGGTCAGGACTCACCAACCAAAAAGACTATTGGACCAAGGGCGTGAACTTCTCGGCCAAGGCGCAGATGTTTTTCCCACACGGATGGAACCTGACACTCAGCACGCAGAAGATAAAGCCAGAGAAAGTGGGTATAATGATGTATGACGTAGGCTCCTATTATCAAGCCAATGGATGGCACGTGGAGGCTGAGTATCTCTACAAGCACTATTCCGGCAACGCCTTTCACGCCGTGCACGCCGTGGATGCCTTCGCCGCCTATGACATAGCCTTGAGAAAATGCTTCTTCTCTAAGGTGACACCTCTCGTGCGCTACGACTATATGACCGACCACAGCGATGGCAAGGCATACGAGCTCTCCACAGCCGCCGACGGCACCAAGGCGATGGGGTTGAAGGTCAACGACGCACAACGAAGCAGAATAACGGGCGGAGTGACCTTCAGCATGAGTAAGCCGTTCGTGTCGGACATACGCTTGAACTATGAGAAGTATTTTTACCGCAAGGGCGGCGTGGCCAAGCCATCAGAGAAAGACAAGCTCGTGGTAGAGTTCATGACGCGCTTTTGAGTCGGTGGTTTCTTGCCGACATCATTAAAATCTTTTGAATCCGCGCGCGATGAAATGTGTGGAATAAATAATTTTGAAAAAAAGAGAGGAAAGATTTGGCGGAACTGATTTTTTTCCATACCTTTGCATCCGCATTCCGAAAACGAGTGCTGTGAGGTCAAAGAACCAAAGGATTGGAAGTTTGGGTGAGTGGCTGAAACCAGCAGTTTGCTAAACTGCCGTGCGCAATTACGCGTACCGGGGGTTCGAATCCCCCAGCTTCCGCAACGGTTGATAACCAAAGATGGTCGGTTCATCTAACGGTTAGGATACAAGATTCTCAATCTTGGCATAAGGGTTCGATTCCCTTACCGACTACATTTTATGCTGGACGGCCTTGTTCTACATCAGACATGCGGGCAAGGCTTTTATAGTTTTGGAAAACCAGATGGTGGATTCATCTAATGGTTAGGATACAAGATTCTCAATCTTGGCATAGGGGTTCGATT
>DAINOS010000011.1:0-30785 GCA_036743855.1 Prevotella sp.
CCGGAAACGTGGCACAATACACCATTGAGAAACTCATCCAGCTTGGCGCCAAGCCACTGACCTGCTCCGACTCCGACGGATTCGTCTACGACCCCGATGGCATTGATGCCGACAAGCTCGACTACATCATGGAGCTGAAAAACATTGAGAGAGGTCGCATCAAGGAGTATGCCGAGGAATATCCCAACGCCAAATACTTCCCAGGCCAACGTCCTTGGGGCATCAAGGCCGACATCGCCACACCTTGCGCCACGCAAAACGAGATCAATGGCGAAGACGCTCAGAAGCTCATCGACAATGGCGTGATAGCCGTGAGCGAGGGAGCCAACATGCCTTCAACGCCTGAGGCCGTGAAGATTTTCCAAGACAACAAGATACTCTATTGCCCTGGAAAGGCAAGCAACGCCGGAGGCGTGGCAGTGTCAGGCCTGGAGATGAGCCAAAACTCAGAGAGGCTGCACTGGACCCGCGAGGAGGTTGACAACTATCTCCACCGCATCATGAACGACATCCATGAGAACTGCGTGAAATATGGCACCCAGGCAGACGGCTACATCAACTATGTCAAGGGAGCCAACGTCGCCGGATTCCTCAAAGTGGCCAAGGCCATGATGGCACAAGGAGTAGGGATGTAAAAGAGCAACGTTAAAAACAAGACACCCAACAACGCATTAAGCCGCGCCGTTCTCCCAATGAAGAAACGGCGCGGCTTTCGCGTATTGCCACTATTGTGTCGATGTTAAGCTAAAATCTCATATTATGTAATCGATGTTGTTCCATGAGAGCAGCTTGTCCATGAAATACACGATTTGCTTGCGCCACCATGCCCAGTCGTGAGCCACGTCATATCCCCAGTAGTCGACCCATGCAGGGATGCCTTTCGCCCTCAAAAGAGCGTCCATCTTACGGGTGCTATCGAGAAGTTCCTCTTCCCAATTGCCCTGCCCCACACAGAGGATGATTTCCTTATGGCGATAGATGTCGAGATACGTATGGTCGGCAGGCATATTGCCCAGATAGTCGTATGGAGAATTGTCATAGACCAGCGGGTCGTGATAGTTGGGGAAGAAATAGCTGGCGTAATAGATACCGCTCAAAGATAGCAAGGTGTCGAAAAGTTCGGGACGGCGGAAAAAGGTGTTGGCGGCATGAAATCCACCCATGCTGCACCCTGTCACCATCAAGGTCTCACCAGGAATGGTCTCCGAAGGAATCAGCTCGTCGACAATGTAGTGAAACCAACGCTCATGAAGTGCTATGCGCTGGTGCTCGTCGCCCCCTGCAGCCGACCATGTCTCACTGTCGATACTGTCCACGCAGATAAGGTGAATCTTGCCAGCGTCGATATACTGCGAGAGCGATGCCACCATGTCGAAGTCTTGGTAATCGTAGAACCTTCCGTTTTGCGAAGGAAACACCAGTACCCCCTTACCCTTGTTGCCGTAAACCTTGTATTCCATCTCGCGGCCCAAGGATTGGCTATGTTTTTTTTCGTATCTTGTCTCCATTGTCGGTTATCTTTTTGAATGAACGAAGTCGACAAACTCTTCCACTTGCTCGTAGGAGTCGAGTCTTACGGTGTACATCTGCTGTCCCATCGCGTCCTTGAACAGTTCGGGCATACGCTCACACATCACCATCTGCCGTCCGTATTTTCGCAATATTTCATCGTGGGTATGCACATACCGGTAGATGTCCCTGCGGCTGGCGAACGCGCAATAGTATTGTTTCCCTATCGGGGTGTGGCTCTCGCCAAAAGCCACCATGTCCGCCCAAATCTTATAAACATCAGTGGAATGCGCGAAGTTGATCATGTCTGGAGTGTAGCCTCCTGCTGGCCTCATATTCACTTCCAATGCCACGAAGTCGCCCTTTTTGCCCAGTCCATCGCGATTCCTGTCGAGCCTGAAGAACTCCAGGTGCACGAATCGGTTGCTCACGCCAAATGCCTTCACCGTTCGGCGCCCCAACTCTCTAAGACCATCAGGGAT
Organism: Prevotella sp.; assembly: GCA_036743855.1. GTDB lineage: Bacteria > Bacteroidota > Bacteroidia > Bacteroidales > Bacteroidaceae > Prevotella. The sequence continues at coordinate 1,992 of DAINOS010000011.1, forward strand.
GTTCTTGTCTACATAATAAGAGAGGTCAAGCTTCTTGTTCACGATGTCCATGATAGATGGCGGCCAAACTGTCATCGACTCGAAAAGTGGCGTGGAATCGCGACTGATGATGGCATCGTAAGAGCATATTTCGCCTGTGATGAATTCCTCTATCACGTAGTTGGCGTACGCTGGCCTTTCCACTTGATTGATAGTGTCATATTCTTGGCATGACTTTTCGGCGAAGAATCTTCTCAGTTCATTCTCGTCATGTATCTTGTGTGTATCGCTGGCGCCAACGCCCACGTTTGGCTTGGCAATGAGCGGATAGCCAGTTTGCCCCACGAAGCTGATGGCAGCGTCGAGTCCTTCCTCTGCTTTCAGCTGGCGGGCCGTGGGAATGCCACCCTTGGCATAGTAGCTGTTCATTTGCGATTTTTCCTTGATGCGCTCCACGTGCTCAGCATCTATGCCTGTGGTGATATGGAAGTCTGTGCGAAGTTTGGCATCCTGCTGGAGCCAGTACTCATTGTTGGACTCCACCCAGTCTATGCGTCCATATTTGAATGTAAGAAAGGCAAATGCACGATACACCTGGTCGTAATTTTCCAAGGAATCCACTTTATAGTATTCCGTGAGTGCCTCTTTGAGCTGTGGGTCAAGCTCATCGTAGGGCGCGTCTGCGATTCCAAGAACAGAGATTCCGTCCTGCTTCAGTCGTTTGCAAAATTCCCAGTAGGTATGTGGGAAGTTTGGAGAAATAAATACAAAATTCATGCTCTTTTTCCTTTCCGCTTATGTTATAACTGCAAAATTAGAGCTTTTCCATGAATTGTCACTTCACTCTTGTATGGTATTATCTCTACCATTTTTGTGGTATTCTGACGGCAGATATTTGACGGCTACGTCTTCATTGAATGCGTCGGCTCACGCATGGAACGACATGCCATTATGCTTGGCAGTCATGTATTCGGCGCAAGCCTCAGCACACCTCTCGCCATCTACGCCGGCAGAGACGATTCCACCAGCATAGCCAGCACCCTCACCACAAGGGAAAAGACCGGCAATGCGAACGTGCTGCAGCGTTTCTCGGTCGCGAAGTATTCGTACGGGCGATGATGTGCGTGTCTCCACGGCTATCAGCACGGCCTCGTTGGTCAAGAAACCGTGGGCGCGCTTGCCAAATGCCTTGAAACCTTCTTGAAGTCGTTTGCTTATAAACGAAGGAAGCCAAAAATGAAGCGGACTACTTATCAAGCCAGGCGCATAACTGCTCTTTGGCAAGTCGTAGCTCAGATGGTTGTTCACAAAATCGACCATGCGCTGGGCAGGGGCCGTCTGACGCATATTGCCCTGTTGCCAGCACAACTTTTCCAGCCGCTCTTGAAAATCCATCACTCCAAGCACAGCGGACGACGGGGCTTCATTTTTCAAAGAATGGTCATTTTCCACATCCTCTGGCTTTATCTCCACGACCATGCCACTGTTGGACCACTGCGTGCCACGATTGCTTGGCGACATGCCATTGACGACTATCTGCTCAGGGCCCGTGGCAGCAGGGATAACGAAGCCTCCAGGGCACATGCAGAATGAGTATACGCCTCTGCCGTCAACTTGAGTAACAAACGAATACTCTGCCGCTGGCAAGTATTTTCCACGCCCATTCTTATTATGGTATTGTATGCGGTCGATGACTTGCGAAGGATGTTCCAAGCGCACGCCAACCGCGATGCCCTTTGCTTCCATATCGATATTCGCGTTCGCGAGGTATCTGTAAACATCTCTCGCGCTATGGCCAGTGGCCAAGATGACAGGGCCATGGAACTCCAGCTCTTTTCCCGATACCAGGTCAACGGCCTTTACGCCTACCACTTTTTCATCGTCGCTTGATGACTTGTCTATGACAAGGGCGGTCATCTTTGTTTGGAAGTGCACCTCTCCACCACTTTTTATTATTTGCAAGCGCATGTTCTCTATCACGCGCGGCAGCTTATCTGTGCCGATATGTGGATGGGCATCGGCAAGAATCGACGTGGATGCGCCATGCTGACAAAACACGTTCAATATTTTCTCCGTGTTGCCACGCTTGTGGCTACGCGTATAGAGCTTTCCGTCACTGTAAGCACCAGCTCCGCCTTCACCGAAACAATAGTTGCTCTCTGGGTCAACCTTCTGCGTCTTGGTGATAAGGGCCATGTCTTTCTTACGCTCCCTCACGTCCTTGCCCCTTTCAATGATGACAGGACGAAAGCCAAGCTCAATCAATCTCAAAGAAGCAAAGAGTCCGCCAGGCCCCTCGCCCACCACGACCACTTCGGGTTGGTCGCCAACATAAGGATACTCAGTGTGTTGATAGCCATCGTCTTGCGGCGTCTCGTTGATGTAAACACGAACCTTCAAGTTAACGAAGATGGTGCGCTGGCGGGCATCTATGCTACGCTTCAGCACACGCACGTGGTTAATGGTGCGCACGTCAAGTCCTTTTTCGTGCGACAACCACGTCTTGATGTCCTGTTCCGACGATGCCACCTGTGGCGACACCCTAAGTTGATATTCTTCTATCATTTATGCAAATTGTCTATTAAAGTTGTAAAAGCAATATATCATTATACCATTGCCTTTTAATTGCAAAATTAAACAAATCAAATCGATTTGCACTACATCTTGAACAATTTTATTGATTTCTTTGTCAAAAAGACAAAACATTATTACCTTTGCAAGCAAGTACAGCTATTAGCCCTTACGTATCGGGAATGGCTGCGCAGTAACCAACAAAACTCATTTAAACAATGAAAGTATTAAAATTTGGCGGGACATCGGTAGGTTCCGTGAAAAGCATCCTGAGTCTGAAACGTATCGTAGAGAAAGAAGCCCGTCGACAGCCCATTGTCGTTGTCGTGAGCGCTTTAGGCGGCATCACTGACATGCTCATCTCCACATCGCGCCTTGCACAAGAAGGCAAGGAAGAATGGAAGGAACAATTTGAGCAAATGGTTGACCGCCATCACAAGATGATTGACACAATCATCACGGATACCAACGACAGGGAGACGCTTTTCAACAAAGTAGACTCACTGTTCGAACAATTACACTCCATATATTTTGGAGTTTACCTCATACATGACCTAAGCAAGAAAACCCTCGACGCCATAGTGAGCTATGGAGAGCGATTGAGCTCCAACATAGTATCCACTTTGGTAAAAGGCTCACGCTGGATGGACTCCCGCGACTTCATCAAGACCACCACTTCCCCAAACGGCAAGACAATTCTCGACACCGACTTGACCAACCACCTTGTGAAAGAGACTTTCGCCGACTTGCCACGCGTGACACTCGTCCCTGGCTTCATCTCATCAGACAAGGACTCTGGCGAGACCACGAACCTCGGGCGCGGCGGCTCCGACTATACCGCGGCAATAATCGCTGCCGACCTTGATGCTGAGATACTTGAGATATGGACCGATGTTGACGGCTTCATGACAGCCGACCCAAGGGTTATAAAGACAGCCTACACCATAGACGAGTTGAGCTACGTGGAGGCAATGGAACTTTGCAATTTCGGAGCGAAGGTGGTATACCCTCCGACAATATATCCCGTGCGCATAAAGAACATCCCAATAAGGGTCAAAAACACTTTCAACCCCGAGGCACCGGGAACCATCATCAAAGACAAGATAGACAACGATCACAAGCCCATCAAAGGCATTTCGAGCATCAAGAACACCTCGCTTATCACCGTTTCTGGACTTGCAATGGTCGGCGTGATTGGCGTAAACCGACGCATATTCACGGCACTTGCCGACAACGGCATATCAGTGTTCTTGGTGTCGCAGGCCTCTTCGGAAAACTCCACGTCAATAGGCGTACGCGACGAGGACTCCGCCGAGGCCGCGAGAGTGCTCAACAACGAATTTGCCGCTGAGATAGAAGACGGAGCCATGTTCCCGATGCACGTGGAGAGCAACCTCGCTACCGTAGCCATCGTGGGTGAGAACATGAAACACGCGGCAGGTATCGCGGGAAAACTCTTTGGCACACTCGGAAGAAGCGGTATATCAGTAATAGCCTGCGCACAGGGAGCCTCAGAGACAAACATTTCTTTTGTCGTGCGTGGAACAGAACTGAGGAAGGCGATGAACGTGCTTCACGACTCTTTCTTCCTCTCGGAATACAAAGTGCTCAACCTATTCATCTGCGGCATAGGCACTGTGGGCGGAAAGCTCATCGAACAAATACGTTCGCAATACGAGAACCTCAAAGAGCACTCACGGCTGAAGCTGAACGTCGTCGGCGTGGCAAGCTCACACAATGCCATATACTCACGCGACGGCATCGACCTCGCACATTACAAGGAGCAGCTCAAGGCTTCTGAGCCAAGCAATCCAGACAAGTTGCGCGACACGATTCTCTCCATGAACATATTCAACGCGGTATTTGTAGACTGCACGGCATCAAAGGAAATCGCGGCACTCTACCAGAGCTTGCTCGACCACAACGTAAGCATCGTCGCAGCCAACAAGATTGCCGCAAGCTCAAGCTACGATGACTATGAACGACTGAAAGAGACAGCCTTGAGAAGAGGCATCAAGTTCCTTTTTGAGACCAACGTTGGCGCGGGCCTGCCTATAATCGGCACCATCAACGACTTGCGCAACTCTGGCGACCGCATCCTCAAAATTGAAGCAGTGTTGAGCGGAACCCTCAACTATATCTTCAACCAAATTTCAGCACAATGCCCCTTCTCCGAGACCGTGAAGCGCGCCAAAGAGGAAGGTTACTCTGAGCCTGACCCACGCATTGACCTTAGCGGCACTGACGTTGTGCGCAAGATAGTGATTTTAGCTCGTGAGGCAGGCTATCGTGTGGAACAAGAAGATGTGGAAAAACACCTCTTCGTGCCAGACGAATTTTTCAAAGGCTCGCTGGAGGATTTCTGGAAGCATCTGCCAGAGCTGAACGCAGACTTTGAGGAGAAACGCAAAAAACTGGAAGCCGAAGGCAAGCGTTGGCGTTTCATAGCGACAATGGATCATGGCAAAGTGAACGTTGCCTTGAAAGACGTGGCACAAGACAGTCCATTCTACAACTTGGAAGGCAGCAACAACATCATCCTCCTCACCACCGAACGCTATAAGGAATACCCAATGCTCATACAAGGCTATGGAGCCGGAGCAAGCGTCACGGCGGCAGGAGTGTTCGCCAACATCATCAGCATAGCTAACGTATAAAAAGTGAGGAGCGATGAAACACATTATTATATTAGGTGACGGCATGGCCGACCACCCAGTAGACCGCCTTGATAATAAGACATTGCTGCAATTTGCCGACACTCCATATATGGATATGCTGGCGCGTAAAGGCCGCACAGGAAGGCTGATGACAATCCCAGACGGATTCCTGCCAGGGTCTGAAGTAGCAAACAGCACCATTCTCGGCTACGACCAAAACAAGGTGTATGAGGGCAGAGGACCGTTGGAAGCCGCAAGCATCGGCTACGACATGAAGCCTGAGGATTTTGCGCTGAGACTGAACATAATTTGCGTGGGCAATGGAAAAATAATCACACACAACGGTGGTAACCTGACAACTGAGAACGGGGCTGTGCTGACGCATTACCTCAACGATAAGCTGGGCAACGAAAACATCAAGTTCATACCAGGTGTTCAATACCGTCACCTGTTAATCGTGAAACGAGCCAGCAAGCACATTGTTTGCGCCCCACCCCATGACCACCCTGACGAAGAATGGAAACCATTGCTCGTTAAGCCCGAAAAAGGATGGGAAGACAAGCACGAGCCCATAATAGGCTTTGACGGCAAGCCCACAGGCGAATCGCGCATGACGGCACAGGAAACCGCTGATTTGCTCAACGACCTCATAATCAAGAGCAAGGACCTGCTTGAGGCTCATCCATACAACAAGGCAAAGAAAGAGAATGGTGAACGCATGGCAAACCTCATCTGGCCATGGGGAGGCGGCTATCGTCCATCCATGCAAACACTCATGGAGAAATATCCACAGATAAAGAGCGGATCATGCATTTCCGCCGTCGACCTGATAAAAGGCATTGGCAAATACGCAGGGCTCGACGTGGTGAGCGTGCCACGTGCCACAGGACTGGCCAATACCAATTATGAAGGGAAAGTGGCTGCGGCAATAACAGCGCTCTACAACCAAGACTTCGTGTTCTTGCATTTCGAGGCAAGTGACGAGGCTGGCCATGACGGCAACCTTGAATTGAAGCTCAAGACCATAGAGAACCTCGACCACAGAGTGGTGGAGCCTATCTACAATGAGGTGAAACGATGGGACGAGCCCGTGGCCATAGCCGTAATGCCAGACCACCCCACGCCTGTGGAAGTGAGAACCCACGTAAAAGAGCCCGTGCCTTTCCTCGTATGGCACCCAGGAATAAAACCTGACAACGTGCAAGTATACGATGAAGTGTCGTGCGTAAGCGGAGACTATGGCATGCTGCATCTAACAGAGTTCATGGATAAGTTCATGACCATATAAAAAAGACAACTAAACAAGACTCAACCATTATGAAATACTATAGCACAAACCACCAAGCCCCAATGAGTACGCTTCGCGAAGCCGTTGAGAAGGGTCTCGCACCTGACCGAGGCCTATACATGCCTGAGAAAATAAAGAAATTACCAGAGTCGTTTTTTGACATGATTGACACCCTGTCGTTTCAGGAGATAGCCTTTGAAGTGGCAAAGGCATTTTTCGGTGATGACGTGGATGAAAGCTCTCTGAAGCAAATCGTCTTCGACACGCTCGCATTTGACACGCCTGTGGTAAAAGTAGACGGCAACATATACGCCCTGGAACTTTTCCATGGCCCAACACTTGCCTTCAAGGACGTGGGTGCCAGATTCATGGCTCGCCTGCTGCAATATTTCATTCACAAAGACCGCGAGAAGACAAACGACAACCGCGTGGTAAACGTTCTCGTGGCGACAAGTGGTGACACAGGTTCAGCCGTGGCAAATGGCTTCCTCGGGGTTGACGGCATACACGTCTACGTGCTTTACCCCAAGGGAAAAGTGAGCAAGATTCAAGAAAGCCAATTCACCACTTTAGGCCAAAACATAACCGCATTGGAGATAGACGGAGTTTTCGACGACTGCCAAGCTCTCGTTAAGAATGCCTTCATGGACAAGGAACTTACCTCTCACATGATTCTCACCTCTGCCAACAGCATCAACGTGGCGCGCTTCTTGCCGCAAGCATTCTATTATTTCAATGCTTACGCCCAACTGAAACGCGATGGCGTGATAGGCAAGGACGGCGCGAAGTTGACATTTTGCGTACCGTCTGGCAACTTTGGCAATATCACCGCCGGGCTATTCGCATGGAAGATGGGACTTCCCGTAAGTCATTTCATAGCCGCAAACAACGCCAACGACGTATTCTTCAATTATTTGCAAACAGGAGTGTATACCCCAATGGCAAGCAAGCAGACCCTTGCCAACGCCATGGACGTAGGGGCACCGAGCAACTTCGCACGCATCTTGGATCTTTACAGCAACGACAAAGCTTGCCACCTCGACAACGCCAAGGAGGTGGAAGCTGTGCTGCCAGCTATAAAAAAAGACGTGAGTGGGGCAACCTACACGGATGACAAGATTCGTGAGGCCATGAAGCAATGCTATAAGCGAACAGGCTATGTGCTTGATCCTCATGGAGCTTGCGGATACCAAGCCTTAAAAGAGCAACTGCCCGGAAATGAGGTCGGCGTGTTTCTTGAGACTGCACATCCTGCAAAATTCAAGGAAAAGGTCGATGACATACTTGACACCGACATAGCCATACCCGAGCGCTTGCAGGCATTTATGCGTGGAAAGAAACAGAGCATTGAAATGCCAAACGACTTTAACGTTTTCAAGAAATACTTGCTTGACCAATAATAGATGAACATCAGCAAATCGAAAATAAAACTCATCCACTCTCTCGACAGCAAAAAAGGCCGTCGAGAGAGTGGACTGTTTATAGCCGAAGGGCCAAAAGTGGTTGGTGACCTTTTGGAACTAATGCCAGCAAAACTTATAATCGCCACCACCGACTGGCTGAAAGCCAACAATGTTAATGAGGCTGAAATCATAGAGGTAAGTGAAGAGGAGCTGAAAAAGAGTTCATTGCTCCAACACCCTCAAAAGGTCTTGGCATTGTTTCCTATACCAAACAACACGGATGGAAACGAGACGCGTCTTGTCAACCTTTTGGCAAATAAAAAAGAGGACGATAAGCAAAAGCTCATTATCGCCCTCGACGGAGTGCAAGATCCTGGAAACCTTGGCACCATAATACGCATAGCCGACTGGTTCGGCATATCAGACATTATTTGCTCCCATGACACAGTGGATGCATTCAGTCCAAAAGTAGTGCAAGCCACCATGGGAAGCATAGCAAGAGTACGTATTCATTATGCAGACTTGGAAAACATCATAAAGGCATTGCCCAATGACTTTCCTGTTTATGGAACCTTCCTCGATGGCAAAGACTTGTACGACGAGCCATTGTCGGCTGGAGGAATCCTCATCATGGGCAATGAAGGCAAGGGAATTTCACAATCGGTAAAATCACTTGTAAACCACAGATTGCTCATTCCCAACTATCCAAAGGGAAGAAAGACCGCAGACAGCCTTAACGTGGCAATTGCAACTGCCATTACTTGCGCAGAGTTCAGACGAAGAATTTGAGGCGCAAGGAGTTGAGCACCACACTGATACTGGAGAAAGCCATAAGAGCCGAGCCCCACATGGGCGTGAGTTGAACAGGAGGATTATCGTAAAAGAGATACAACACCCCTGCCGCCAACGGAATACACACAAGGTTGTAAACAAACGCCCAAAAGAGGTTCTCCCAAATCATGCGTGTCGTCTTCTTACTGAGCAGGAAACCAAAGGGCAACACACTCAAATCATCGGTCATCAACGTGACCTGTGCCACGTCCATAGCAACATCAGTTCCCGTGCTAATGGCTATAGACACGTCAGAAAGTGCAAGAGCTTGAGTGTCGTTGATTCCATCTCCTATCATGGCTACTGTCTTGCCCTCCGACTTCAACTTCATTACGAGTTCTTCCTTGTCTTGAGGTTTGCACTGAGCCTTGAAATGGCTTATCCCGGCTTTCTCAGCCCAATAGGAAGCTGCTTTCTCGTTGTCGCCACTCATCATATAAATGTCTATTCCACTTTGACGCAATTTTCTCATGGCCTCAGCGGCATGAGGCTTCAAAGTCTCACGTTCTTCAAATGACAAACTGTCGGCCGCCGTGAAGTCAACATTCGTGTTAGGTATAGTCAACGTCCCGGTCTTGTCTGTCACCAACACGTCCACCTTTCGCATAGTCTCCAAAGCGGTAGCGTCCTTAATCAAAAGATGTTTGCTCGCTGCCTTGCCAATCCCCACCATAAGGGCTGTTGGCGTGGCAAGTCCCATAGCACAAGGGCAAGCGATCACGAGCACTGTCACAGCCGACACGATAGCCTTGTTTAACAACGATATTCCTCCTAATCCTATCCATAACAGAAACGTAATTAAAGCCAATGCTGAAACAATCGGCACAAAAAACACGACCACCTTGTCCACAATGCGCTGTACAGGAGCCTTGCTGTTCTCAGCTTCTTGAACCATACGGATGATATGGGCAAGGGCAGTGTTCTCGCCTACTTGTCGCGCACGCATACGAAAGACGCCTTGTGATGGTATGGTGCCAGCAAGCACTCTCGATTTCGACTTTTTCTCTACAGGTGTTGGCTCGCCCGTAATCATGCTTTCATCAACATAGGCAGCATCTTCCGTCATAAAGCTTGTCGCGGTTATCACTTCACCATCCACAGGCACTCTTTCACCGGGCCGCACCTCAAGAACGTCTCCAACATCAATGGTTGACACAGGCACTTCCCGTAATTTCCCATCTTCAAAAACATGCGCTGTCTTTGGAGCCATACCCATCAGCTTGCGTATGCTCGATGCCGTGCTATCCTTTGCCTTTTCTTCGAGTAGACGACCAAAAAGGACAAATGATATTATCATGCCACAAGAGTCGAAATAAGTCAGCGATGAGTCACCAAAAAATGTGTTCCAAGTGGAGAAAAGAAAAGAAATGCTTGTGGATAGAGCCACAAGCGTATCCATGTTAGCAGTGCCATGAAATGCCTGCCTAATAAAATTCACATAAAAGACCCTGCCACAGAAAAACATATTAGCAAAGGCTATCAAAAGACAAATCTGATTTGTTTGGGACAAGTCTCCAATATTAAGCCAATGCATATTAATAGCCATACCTGCCACCGACAGAATGATCGAAAGTATGGTTTTGCGCAAAAGAATTAAGTATTCGTGTCTTCTAATTGCCTCTACAGACCTATCAGTCTCTATCACAAGGTCATAACCGATAGAGTTAACCTCCTTCTTCATTGTCTCCAAGGAAATTTTACTCTCATCGTAGTCAATTAGAGCCGAGCGCCCGACAAGGCTTACTGATACATCTTTGACACCTGGCAATGAACGTAGCTTTTTCTCTACATTGGCAGAGCATGATGCACATGCCATGCCGACAACAGGTACGGTCTTCTTCATGTTTTGTGAAATTATGGATGGATTTTCTATATCTCCATCTCATAGTGGCCGGCGGCCTCAACAGCATTTTTCATCTGCTGCGCGCTCACCTCGTTCTCATCGAAGTCAACATTGACGCAATGGTCAGGAAGGCTGACTTCAACTGCGTTAACACCTCTGAGACCTTTCAAGGCACTTTCTACATGAGCCTTACAATGTTCACACTTCATGCCATTAACTACATAAGTCTTATTCATATTCGTATCAAAATATTAAAAAAACAGTTCAAACTTTTATCACTTTTCCTTCAGCCGCAAGAATGGAATTAGGAAAAATTGCTTTGGCTTCACTCAAAATCGTTGCCTCATTATCGTATCGTGCGCTGAAATGCCCCAAAAGCAATTTGCCAACGTGACCATCGCGTGCTACCGTAGCTGCCTGCTGAGACGTGGAATGATAATAAAGCTTGGCACGGTTAGCGCATGAACTGTCATAGGTGGAATCATGATAAAGTAAATTCACCTTATCAACAAGCTCATGAAGATTTGGCATATATCGAGTATCACAACAATAAGCGTAAGAGCGAGGAGGATCGGCTGGTGTCGTAAGCTTGCTATTAGGGATGACCGTCCCATCTTCAGTTGTCCAGTCAGCCCCAGCTTTTATATTATTGATTTGGCTTATAGGAATATTGAAACAGTCTATCATGTCTCTACGTATGTGTGGGTATGTCGGTCGTTCTCGAAATAAGAATCCAGAGCAAGGAATGCGGTGGTCAAGAGGAATGCTCTCTACGACAAGGCTTCTATCTTCATAGATAACCTGATGTACAGTTGTATCAACTGCATGAAACTCAACCTCATACTCAAGGCCATTACAGAAAAACTTCATCTGTTCATCGAGCAATGGTTTCAACGGTCCAGGAGCATATATTTTCAATGGAGCCGTACGACCAAGCATTCCAAAGGTTGAAATCAAGCCAATAAGACCAAAACAGTGGTCACCATGAAGATGAGATATGAAAATGGCTTGAATTTTTGTGAAACCTACGTGAGAACGACGGAGCTGTATCTGCGTTCCCTCTCCACAATCTATCATGAAAAACTTTCCACGAATTTCCACAACCTGCGATGATGCAAAATGCTTCAATGTAGGCAAAGCACTTCCACAACCCAAGACTTGTATATTGAATGGTTCCACGCTATAACTATTCTAAAGACCTAAGACTTCTTTTATTCCACTCTCTTATAAACAAAAATTCCTACCTTATTCTCTAAATAAAGCGAGTCACTGCCAAGATTATCAATGTCAAATGTATCACGGTTGAGCAAAAGTTTTCCGTTGAGAATCTTCCATGTAGTCCATGGATTTTTCTCAGCCTCAACGTCCGACTTAACCTCACCTCCCTCAAGAATTTCAAAATTCTTATCTATGCTTGTCCACTTGCCTTGAAGTGTCGTGAGGTTAATGACTTTACGAGCGCTTCTTTCTCCGTCAATTGGTTGACCTTCAACAACGGCAAGACGATCACCAGCAAGCAGTCCACCAACAACTGTCGGTATTCCAGTCTCGGAATCAGGCAACGCGAAAGTAATGGTGTCACCGCCATCGGTAATCAACTGCAAAGAATGCATCATAGTGCCGTCGCCACAAACTCCATAGATGGTAGAGTCTTGCGTAGAGGTTTGTTCAGAAGTTTCCACTCCACTATGCCTGTTTTGCTGCGGTTTACTATGGCAAGCTGCCATTAATAATACAAATGATAATAATGTCAAGTAAAAATTAAATTTTTTCATACTGTAAAGATGATTATTGCTCATTTTTCTTTGACTCATTCCAATATTTGTCCATTTCATCAAGGCTAAGATCTTTTATGTTTCTTCCCTCGTCTTTGGCCTTCCTCTCTATATAAGTAAATCTGGAAATGAATTTCTTGTTGGCACGTTCAAGCGCATTGTCTGGATTGAGGTGATATAGACGAGCAGCGTTAATTACACTAAATATAAAATCGCCCAACTCTGTAGTAGAGTGCTCCTTGTCTCCCTTTTCCAGTTCAGTTTCCAACTCGCCAAGCTCCTCACGCACTTTTTCCCATACGTCACTGGGCTTTTTCCAATCAAACCCGACATTTCGTGCTTTATCTTGTATACGATAAGCTTTTATTACAGACGGCAACGCATCTGGCACACCGCTCAGCACAGTTTTGTTGCCATCACGCTCCATTTGCTTGCGCTGCTCCCAAGACGCCTCTACCTGTGAAGATGTTTTTGGTTTTGAATTTAGAGTGTCATTTGACGTAGGACTCATCTTGTAATTAACATGACCGTTCGCGTCAATTTCCATATTAACATTGCTCACCGTCCACCCCCGCCAGTCTATGAAATCGTGACGAAACATCAACTTATCAGCTTGATGGTTGCAGACATCTGCTATGTCAAACTCTCCTGTTTCAGAACCAATCACGGAATAAAGAATGACATGCTCCATGACATCACCAAGCTCCTTGCATATTTCTTGACGGTCATCTTTCATGAGAGCATCACAAAGTTCAAATGTTTCCTCAATAGTATTAGGCCGCAAGCTCTCAAAAGTTTGCGCCTTATCCCATGGACAATCATGACGTAAACGCTCTTGCACATCGAGCAAGCGTTCAAAAGCCTTCAGTTTATCCTCTTTGGTATGCATCACTAAGGTTATTTTCTTGCAAAGTTAGTGGTTTTTGTTTGAAAATTAGTAATTTTGCACCGATAATATTTAGACAACAAAAATTATTAAGAGATACATGGAATTGGCAAGTAAGTACGACCCGAATCAAGTAGAGTCAAAATGGTATCAGTATTGGCTTGACAACAAGCTGTTTTCATCTCACCCCGATGGCCGTGAGCCGTATACAGTGGTCATTCCCCCACCAAATGTTACGGGCGTGCTCCATATGGGTCACATGCTCAACAACACCATTCAAGACATTCTTGTGCGCAGAGCACGCATGGAGGGAAAGAACGCGTGCTGGGTACCGGGCACAGACCACGCTTCAATAGCTACGGAAGCGAAGGTCGTTGGCAAACTTGCTGAGCAAGGCATCAAGAAAACTGATCTTACACGCGAGCAATTCCTTGAGCATGCCTGGGATTGGACACGTGAGCACGGAGGCATTATCTTAAAACAACTTCGTAAGCTCGGTTGTTCATGCGATTGGGATCGCACGTCATTCACAATGGATGAGACACGTTCAAAAAGCGTAATCCATGTCTTCGTTGACTTGTATCGCAAAGGACTCATTTACCGTGGCGTACGTATGGTCAACTGGGATCCTAAAGCCAAGACTGCACTTTCAGATGAGGAAGTCATCTACAAGGATGAGCACTCTAAGCTGTATTACCTGAAATATTACGTGTCCAAAGAAGACCAAGCTAAGGTCGAACGCAAGGCCGATGGCAACGTGATGCACAAAGACGCAAATGGCTACTATGCGGTAGTTGCAACGACACGTCCTGAGACTATCATGGGCGATTCCGCAATGTGCATCAACCCCGAGGACGTGAAAAACACATGGTTGAAAGGCCTTCACGTAATCGTTCCTTTGGTTAACCGCGTGATTCCTGTAATCGAGGACTCTTACGTTGACATACAGTTCGGTACAGGTTGCTTGAAAGTCACACCGGCACACGATGTCAACGACCATATGCTTGGCTTGAAGCATCATTTGGAGACTATTGACATTTTCAACGACGATGGTACCATCTCAGAGGCAGCAGGCTTATACGTTGGCCAAGACAGAATGGATGTGCGCAAGCAAATTGCCATAGATCTCGAAAAGGCTGGCCTTATGGAAAAAGTGGAGGATTACGACAACAAGGTCGGTTTCTCCGAGCGCACCAACGTGCCTATTGAGCCTAAGCTTTCCACACAGTGGTTCTTGAAGATGAAACACTTTGCGGATATAGCCCTGCCTCCCGTGATGAACGACGAGATAGAGTTCTTCCCAAAGAAATATAAAAACACATATAAATATTGGCTTGAGAACATCAAGGACTGGTGCATCAGCCGTCAGCTTTGGTGGGGTCATCGCATTCCTGCCTACTATTTCACGACAACAGATGGTAAGCGCGATTTCGTAGTGGCAGAAACTGCGGACGAGGCTCTAAAGGAGGCCCAAAAGAAGAACCCGTCGTTGACCGCAGAAGGTTTGGAGCAAGAAAGCGACTGCCTTGACACTTGGTTTTCAAGTTGGCTGTGGCCAATTTCGCTTTTCAACGGAATACTTGATCCAAACAACAAGGAGATAAACTATTATTATCCCACAAGCGACCTCGTCACCGGCCCAGACATCATTTTCTTCTGGGTAGCACGCATGATTATGGCAGGCTACGAGTACAGGGGCAAGATGCCGTTCCGTCATGTCTACTTCACGGGTATAGTAAGGGACAAGCTGGGGCGCAAAATGTCCAAGAGTCTCGGCAATTCCCCTGATCCAATCATGCTCATGGATAAATATGGAGCAGACGGCGTGCGTATGGGAATGATGCTATCCGCGCCAGCCGGCAACGACATTCTCTTCGATGAGAGCCTTTGCGAACAAGGCCGCAACTTCAACAACAAGATTTGGAATGCTTTCCGCCTCGTAAAAGGTTGGGAGACAGCCGATATTGAGCAACCAGAGAATTGTCGTATCGCTGTGTCTTGGTTTGATGCTAAACTCAAGGAAGTTAACACCACCATGAACGAGCAGTTTAAGACTTATCGCATATCAGAGGCGTTGATGACCGTATACCGCTTGTTCTGGGATGAGTTTTCAGCTTGGTATCTTGAGCTTGTGAAGCCCGCATACGTGGATGGCAAACAACAGCCAATGGATAAGACAACCATGGCCGCGACATTGCGTTTCTTTGAAACACTGATGCAGATGCTCCACCCATTCATGCCTTTCATCACTGAGGAATTGTGGCAGCACATCGCTGAGCGCAAGCCTGGAGAGAGCATCATGGTTTCCACACTGAATATCTCCGAACCTAACGCTGACGAAAACAAGTTATGCGCCGACATGGAATTGGTTAAGCAGATTGTAGCAAGCGTTAGAGCCATTCGCAACGAGAAGAGCATCGCACCTAAAAAAGAGCTTGAACTTCAAGCTATAGGGGAGAATCATTACGAGACTTACGGCAGCATCATCATCAAGATGGCCAACCTCAAATCTTTTGTAGTGGTTGGCAGCAAGGCCGCAGACGCATCTTCCTTTATGATAGGAACTGATGAATTTGCCGTACCCATTGGAGACCTCATAGACGTGGACGCTGAGATTGAGAAGCAAGAAAAGGAACTTCAGCACCTAAAAGGTTTCCTTGCAGGTGTTCAAAAGAAACTTTCCAATGCCAACTTTGTCTCTCATGCTCCTGAGGCCGTAGTTGAAAAAGAAAGAAAGAAACAAAGCGACGCTGAGGAAAAGATAGCAAATATCGAAGAGAGCCTCAAGGCGCTTAAAGCCAAGAAATAACAGAAACGGGTGCTTTTAAGCATCCGTTATATTCTTATGAAGAAACGTATACTGTATTTTTTTGTTTTGCTTGTTGCTGCTATATCCGTCACTTCATGCACTGAAGAAGGCACTGACACGGAAAGCATCAACAAGCAGACAATACTCGTGTTTATGCCATGGACTGGGACAGCAAATGGCAATGAGGGCTTATACTCATATTTCAAGCAAAACCTTGACAGCATTGAAAGTGCCATTGTGAAAGCAGGTCAAATGAACGGAAGGGCTCTCGTTTTCTTGAGCACGTCCGCAAACACGTCTTCACTTTACGAGATAACACTTGTAAACAAGAAAATACAGCATACACAAATAAAGGAATACTCTGGCAATGCATACACCACTGCAGACGGTATCACCCAGCTGCTAAATGATGTGAAAAGCAATGCGTATGCCTTGAACTATTCAATGGTGATAAGCAGCCATGGCATGGGATGGACATTCAAAAATGATTGGAACAACTACCCATATTCTGCAAAGCCAAGGCGAAATGCCATTGGTCTAAACAATGGTGCAAGCAACCATGCTCCTTATTATCCAACCAGATTTTATGGAAGCGTCGATGACATCAACAACTACGGCACCGACATTGAATCTTTGGAAACAGGAATAAAAAACGCAGGGTTGAAAATGCAATTCATCCTCTTCGATGATTGCTATATGGCAAATGTTGAAACAGCTTATCAACTAAAGGATGTCACAAATTTCCTTATTGGTTCCACTTCTGAAATTATGGCGCAAGGCATGCCTTATCAAACTATGTGGACTGCCCTCGCCTCACCCACCCCAAGTTATACTACCGTTACCGATGCTTTCAATAAATTCTACTCTAACTACAAGACACCTTGTGGTACACTTTCGGCTATTGATTGTAGGCAAATGGACAAACTCGCTGAGGTCATGAAGCTAATCAACTCTAAGTTCAGCTTTGACAGCAATAGGCTTGATAGTATACAAACATTGGATGGATTCAGCAAGAGTATTTTCTATGACATGAAAGACTATGTTGATTCTCTGTGCACAGATAAAGATTTGCTGAACGATTTTAACTCTACTTTCAAGCAAGCAATTAAGAGCACTGTTCACACAGATTCCATTTATTCAGCCATAAATCCCTTAGAAGGAGGACAATTCATCAAGCTAAAGAGATATTCAGGCATTACGATTTCTGACCCAAGCATCAACAGCGTAGCCTTGAAAGGGAAAGAAAAAACAGCTTGGTGGAAAGCAACGCATTGATTGCAAGACGAAAGGAAAGGGGACTTGGAAGTAAAAATAGTATATATTATCCATCATGCAAAATCCGCAACGCGAAGGCTGTAAGCCAGCGTTGCGGATTTTGCTTTATTATGATTTTCCATTTAGCATATCCCTACGCGTAACTTTGCTTCCTCAACTGCCTCCTTTTCATTTTTGAGGCAATCCTTGCATACTCCTTTATAATAAAGCTGTGCCTCATCTATAATATTGCCATCACACATTACCGCCTTTTTAACTTTTGGAGCTTTCTCGTTCATAAGGTCAAACACCCTACCACATTTTCTACATAGGAAATGAACATGAGGATGAAT
Source organism: Prevotella sp. (assembly GCA_036743855.1). Lineage (GTDB taxonomy): Bacteria > Bacteroidota > Bacteroidia > Bacteroidales > Bacteroidaceae > Prevotella. The sequence continues at coordinate 19,641 of DAINOS010000011.1, forward strand.
GTCACCATCATAACACACATGATGATCATCAATTGTTATCATTTGTGCCGCGCCATTCTCTGAAAAGAGACGCAAAGTGTTATAAACAGTAGTCCTGCTCAATGTTGGCACTTCAGGCACAACACCTTGATAAACATCCTCAACCGTAGGATGTGTACGATGAGTAAGCAAGAAAGACATAATGGCAAGTCTTTGTGTTGAAGGTCGCAAGCCACTGTCTACGAGACGATTGTAAGCTGAAATGTTCATAATTTTCCTAATCTGCAAAAATAGGATAAACAGACTAATTAAGTTTATGTTTTTGCAAAGTTAGTCAAATTAGTTGGAATCTCAAAGAAAAAGTTGGAAGATTTACAAAATATTGCAAATCTACCAACCCTAAAAATGTAAAACAAAATAACCTTGAATAATTATGCGAGAACTTCCTTCACGAGTTCATCTTTACTCACAAGTTTTTGCTCACCCGTTGTCATATTTTTCAAAGTTACCTTTTCCTGTGCTATCTCATCATCACCTGCCAAAGCCACAAATGCTATACCTTTTGCGTTGGCATATCCCATCTGTTTCTTCATCTTTGCCTTGTCAGGGAAGATTTCTGTTCGTATACCAGCCTTGCGAGCCATTGAAGCTATAGGAAGACAATAAGCTGTTTCCTTTTCGCCAAAGTTGATGAAAAGCAATTGCGTTGCCGTTGTAGCTTCTTTTGGATAAAGGTCAAGCGCATTGAGCACATCGTAGATACGATCAGCGCCAAAACTTATACCTACCCCCGACACCCCTGGCATTCAAAAAATACCAGTCAAGTTATCGTAACGTCCACCGCCAGTAATACTGCCCATCGGAGTGTCAAGAGCCTTGACCTCAAAAATCGCACCCGTGTAATAGTTCAATCCGCGAGCAAGTGTAAGATTGAAGTTAACCGTATTCTTTAAGCCTACGGTTTTGAGGGTTTCAAGTATGAACCTTGATTCTTCCACACCTTTAAGACCGACCTCAGATGATTTCAAGAATTCCTCCATCACTGCGAGTTTCTCATCATTAGAGCCGTCAAGCTTTATTATTGGTTGCAATTTAGCAATGGCATCCTCTGGCAGGCCATCATTGCGCAATTCCTCATTAACATTGTCGATTCCAATCTTGTCAAGTTTGTCAATTGCGACAGTTATGTCCACGATTTTGTCTGCCTCGCCAATGACCTCCGCAATGCCCGAAAGAATTTTTCGGTTGTTAATCATTATCTCGACTCGAATGCCGAATTTTGAGAACACGGTGTCAACTATCTGCATCAACTCCACCTCGTTAAGAAGCGAATTACTGCCAACGACATCTGCGTCGCACTGGTAAAATTCGCGATAACGTCCTTTCTGCGGCCTGTCAGCACGCCACACTGGCTGTATCTGATAGCGCTTGAATGGCAATTGCAGCTCATCGCGGTGCATCACCACATATCGAGCAAAAGGCACGGTCAAGTCATATCGCAGTCCCTTCTCGCAAAGCATGGACTGGAGCTTAAGCACATTGCGTTCTTGCAAGTCGCTGTCGCTTATGCCTTTCAAGTAATCACCCGAATTCAACACCTTGAAAAGGAGCTTGTCGCCCTCATCACCATACTTTCCAAGAAGAGTATGAAGCGTCTCCATGGCAGGAGTCTCTATCTGCTGAAAGCCATAGAGAGCATACACCTCCTTGATGGTGTTAAATATATAGTTTCGCTTTGCCATCTCCTCGGGACCGAAGTCACGGGTACCCTTGGGAATGGACGGTTTATTTGAACCCATGTTTATTATAAGTTAAAATATCAAAGTGTGATGGTTTGCTCACGGTCTGGACCAATCGATATGATACCTATCTTTGTTTCCAGCTCGTCCTCGAGGAACTTGATGTAGTCCTTAAACTCCTGTGGGAACTGGTCTGGCGACGTGAATTTCGTCATGTCAGTCTTCCAACCTTTCAGTTCCTTGTACACAGGCTTCACGTTATCAATCTCGTAAGGGAAATCGCGTGTTTCGGTGCCATCTGGCAAGCGGTAAGCGACACAAGCCTTTATGGTGTCGAAGCTGTCGAGCACGTCACTCTTCATCATGATGAGCTCCGTTACTCCATCTACCATTATGCTGTAACGCAACTGCACGAGGTCAATCCAGCCGCAACGGCGCTCACGACCCGTCACTGCGCCATACTCGTGACCAAGACTACGAATGGTATTTCCTGTCTCGTCGAAGAGCTCCGTCGGGAAAGGTCCAGCACCGACACGAGTGCAATATGCCTTCATTATGCCATAGACATTTCCTATCTTGTTTGGCCCTACTCCCAAACCTGTGCAAGCTCCGGCACAAATGGTATTGCTTGAGGTTACAAATGGATAACTGCCAAAGTCAACATCAAGCATTGTGCCCTGAGCGCCTTCACAAAGAATGGTCTTGCCGGAACGCAACAACTTGTTTATCTCTATCTCGCTGTCAACGATAGGGAACTTGCGAAGGTATTCCACGCCTTCCATCCACTTTTTCTCAGTAGCCTCAAAACCCTCAAAGTCTGTCCAACCGAGCGACTTGAGCATTTTAAGGTGACGCTGCTTGTGAGCCTCATACTTAGCCTCGAAATCCTCAAGGATGTCTCCTACGCGCAGTCCATTACGGCTTACCTTGTCCGTATAAGTCGGGCCAATGCCCTTGCCTGTCGTGCCTACCTTGTTCTTTCCCTTGGCGGCTTCCAACGCACGATCGAGAATGCGGTGAGTAGGCATAATCAAATGCGCCTTCTTGGAAATACGCAGACGTGTGTGAAGCTCATGACCGCTTTTCTCAAGCTCTTTTGCCTCTTCCATGAACAAGTCTGGAGCCAACACCACGCCATTGCCAATGAAGTTGACCTTTCCGCCTTGGAAAATACCCGATGGTATACTGCGGAGAACATATTTTTGTCCTTCAAATTCCAGCGTATGACCAGCGTTAGGACCACCCTGGAAACGCGCCACCACGTCATATTTCGGGGTAAGGACATCTACCACTTTGCCTTTGCCCTCGTCGCCCCACTGCAAACCCAGCAGGACATCAATCTTACCGTTTTCCATATTTCAAAGATTTTTTTAATATACTCTTGGTCCAAAGATTCCAGTCCCCACTCTCACCATGGTAGAATGGCACTGAACCGCAATCTTATAATCATGGCTCATACCCCACGAACGCTCCTTAAACCATGGAGCATCGGCGAAGTAATCTCGTTTTATCTCAGAGAAAAACTCCCATGCCAAATTCATCTCCTTGTGAATCTGGGCCTCCTCCGGCACATTGCTTGCCATCATCATGACACCGCAAATGCGGACATTTTGAAATTCTTTCCAGACTTGCGATTTCAACATCTCCCGACATGCGTCAAGGGTAAAGCCGTATTTTGTTTCCTCCTCGGCAATATGAAGCTCCAAAAGAATGTCAATTACACGATTGTTCTTAGCGGCTTGCTTGTTTATCTCCTTCATGAGCTTAACGGAGTCAACAGCCTCAATCATAGAGATGTACGGAGCAATATATTTAACCTTGTTAGTCTGCAAATGCCCTATGAAATGCCATTCAATGTCCTTAGGCAACTGCTCCACCTTGTCTTTCAGCTCCTGTTCATGGCTTTCGCCAAAAACTCTCTGACCGGCATTGTAAGCAGCCTCAATATATTCCTTTGGATGAAACTTGCTTATCGCGACGAGCCTGACACCTTCTGGCAGACAAGCTAACACCGCCTTCAAATTGTTTACTATATCAACGTCTTTCATGCTTCCTCCTTTTGAGTTGCATTCTCCGTCTTTTTATGATTTTCAGGATTGGAGTCATGCTCAAAGACATCCATTATTTGCGTCTCGGCAACACTTGCCATCTCATAGTCAATCATCGTTGAGCCCATCACTTCGCCAATGTTTTTCACCGCGCCTGGCAATGAGGCCGACTGGACGAGATAAGTCACGGCAGAGCGCTTTTCTTTTTGCAATTTCTCATCTATGGTAATAAACATCAGTTTTGCCTTGTACCATTTGTCATCCTTATCCATGTCTGAAAAGAAGATTTCATGGTAAGCCGCGGGCTTAATGTCGGTGATTTTATAGTCACCAGAGATGAATACTTTCATTTCTTCAATGATAGCTCTCTCCGCCTCGGTGAAGCTCAGCGCGTCGACCACATAATGTTCGGTGACATTTTTCTGTGTCCCGTCTTCCTGTGTCTTGGCATAGCGAATTTTAATCTCAAACCAATCTGATGTACGTGATCTCATGTTTATGTTGCGTTTATTCTTATTTTATACTTTATTATCAGATGTCTTGCCCGTCAATCAACTTTTCTTGACTATACTCACGCCTCTGAAGAGGTTGTCGAGCGCCGCGTAAGTGTAAGCCGCGCGGTCGTGAACGGTCAAGTCATGCCCCATTCGCTTGCGCAAATCCATCAATTTCGACACAGCATCAGTGTAGTTGTCCGGAGTTATGCGCATGCTCATGCGGTCTGCCATACCATTGTCGAAACCGAAATAGCGCGTCAGCATATCGGCAAACTGCCGTCGTTGCAAATCTGAGATATGTTCCAGCTGAGCCACGGTTCCCTTTTTAGGCCGATAAATGTGGAACACGAGGTCATCGGGCTCGCCGCCACGCTGTCCATGGTCATAGCGCTTCTCATAATCGAAGTAGCAATCGCAAAAGCCGTTCTCGGCAAGTTCACGAAGTTCTGTCTTGGCAGGCTCAAGCACACGGCGACAAAAATCACTGAACTTGGTATACATGTTCTCCAAGCGAAGCATCTTGCGAAACTCGAAAGTGTTGACGACCCATGTGCCCTTGTCTATCCAACTTTTTATGAACATATATACACGTTGCGAATAGCGGTTATGACATGAAAAGACTATTTGCTTTCCGAGTGTTGAATATCCAAGGCGGAGGGAGAGCAACCTCTCCGCCACCTGACGATCTATTTTAAGTAGTGTGTATTTCTCGTATATTCCAGTACCCTCAGGAATATACACGTCGCAAAGGTTCGTCACCTTCAAATAGCTCCTGCCATCCACTGTCTTGTATGGTATTTCCACTGGAACCGTAGCCAGAAGTTTCAAGCTGTCACGAAGCTGCGGATAATGATTGGGGTCTACACCGAGACTCTTGAAAAACAGCTTTATCTCCAACCTGCCGTCATGGTCGAGCTCTGTAGGGAAAAGAGAAGGCTCAAGGGTTTTCATGTCGAGCATCTCACGGAGTTTCTGCTGCATCTTCTCCACGACACTCACGAGTATTCTTATCTGTATAAGTGAGTAGTCGTGCCGCATCATTGTCACGGCTATGGGTTGCAACAGCCATGTCTCATTTTCCAATGGGATTAAGTCCGTGGGAATGTTACGCTTTACGTCGCGCTTTTTTCCTTTACCGTACTCCCTCCTGCCAGTTTTTCTCTTGGTGGACGAAGACTTCCTTGTTGCTGCTGCCACTGCCATTTTCGTTATCGGTGCATTGTCTTGTTATTATTGCAAAGTTACGAAGATTGTTTGAAATATGCAAGTGTTTATTTCTTTGCGAAATATTTTTTAGCACTTCCAAAAGTCATCACCAAAATCCAAGCGGCCTTGCACATAACGCTGCTGATGTTCTGCTGCCGCATGGGGGTTGCTGACCGACAGTCCAACCAACCTCACCGGACGCTTTGCCGAGAAGTCCACCTTTTGCAACAATTGCTTGGCGAGCTCAAGGATGTCGTTTTTTCCCAACAATACTTTATTCGCGGTGGCACAACGATTTACCACCGTGAAGTCGGCATATTTCACTTTTAGCGTTAGAGTCTTTCCTTTAAATCCCGTTTTTTCCAGCCTCCCTACGAGCTCCATGACAAGGTGATATAGCTCTATGAGCATCTGCGACCGCATCGTGATGTCCGTTTCCATTGTCTTTTCGCAACCAACAGACTTGCGCAAGCTCGATGCCACGACCGGACGGTCATCAATGCCACGGGCAAAGTTATAATACACCTCGCCAACCTTTCCGAACACGTCTCTCAAATGGCTGAGCGACACGGCTTTGAGGTCCGCGCCAGTGAAGATGCCCATCTTGTGCATCCTGTCGCTTGTCTTTGCCCCGACACCCCAAAACTTCTCCACTGGCAAATGGGCTATAAAGTCTGGAGCGTCATCCACCGTGACTTCAAACTGGCCGTCAGGCTTGTTGTAGTCGCTTGCTATCTTGGCAAGAAACTTATTATAGGAAATGCCCGCTGAAGCTGTCAAGTGCAACTCTTCACGAATGCGCCCTCTTATCTCCCTGGCGATGTCTGCTGGCGAACTGATGCTTTTCTTGTTTTCTGTCACGTCAAGGAAAGCCTCATCTATGGAAATGGGCTCAATCTTGTCGGTATATTCCTTGAATATGGCATGCACTTGCTCCGACACTTCCTTGTAGTGTTCGTGCCTGCCTTCTACCACTATGAGGTTTGGGCAATAGCGTTTAGCGGTATACACCGACATGGCTGAATGCACTCCAAAGCGCCGCGCCTCATAGCTGGCGGTGGACAATACGCCACGCGGACCGTCATGCCCCACGGCAATGGGTTTGCCTCGCAGCTCCTCATGGTCGCGTTGTTCTACCGAGGCGAAAAAGGCATCCATGTCAATGTGGATGACCTTTCTTTGCTCAGGCATTGTTTTCCGAGAAGACATCATCGGCCTCGCTCATCTCGTCGCTGTCAAACCATTTCGACAACTTGGCATGAGCTTTTTCCCTTACCGACTGTGGCACGTCGCCCCAAACTTTCTTCACCACATATAGCAGCACGGCGAGGTCATCGCTCAATCCGGCTATGGGGATGGCATCAGGGATAATGTCAAGAGGGCTGATAAGATACCCCAAGGCTCCTATTATTATGGCCTTGTCTTTCAACGACACGCTATCGCTCTGCAAGGTATAATAGAGGATCAACGAGACGTAAACAAATTTGGCTCCTGCACGTTTGGCGATACGCGATATCTTGTCAATGAATTTCTCGGACGAGTAGCCGTCCTTGTATTTCATGAAGTCTGGCAAAGAATTGTTTTCCATATTGTTGGCTATTTTATTAGGATGCGACATTCTTGTTGTTTCTGTAGGCAATCACACTTGCGCAATAGTCGGCAAGGCCTGGATTGGCCTTTCTAAGTCTCTGCAGTCTCGACTTGACCATCAACACTGTCAACCCTTTCAGACATAGCGCGATGGCCACTCCTATGGCCACTCCTATCACAAGCGTGTATTTTCCCCATGGAAGCATGCTCTCCGGAAACGCGCTCAAGATGATTATGGGAATAATGGCGACTATACCATACTTAGTGAGCTGTGCCTTTTGGCTTCCCTCACTGTCAAGGATGCGCTGATATTCAAAGAGATAATTATCCAAATCCTCACCGTTAGATTCCTCTCTTGTCGGAAAATCAGGCTCTGTCCCCCATCGCTTCATGGCGTTGGTTACGAGATGCTCATAATCATCGAGGATATTTGGCTGCAAATCTTTCATGGTTCGTCAAGCTTTTTAGCGTGGTAATACAAAAGAAAAGTAAGACAGTGCCCTGATAAGCCGGGTTCTGTATCCCCGCGAGCGGAGAGCTTTGTCATTTATCTAATCTGCAAGTCACCCTGCAGCTCAAGCATTCTACCCTCCATCGTTGCTTTCAAAGAAGCATCGGGCAGGCCACCCTATCATGACGATGGTATACGCGAACTTGCAGCCTCCAGACGGCACAGCCTCGACGGTCACCCGCCGGCTGGTGGTCTCTTGCACCACCTTCTCACCCTTGCCCGAACCGACTTTTCGGGAAGGCCCCGATAGTATCAAGCCCTGGCGGTTATTTTCTTCTGCCTACACCTGTCGTCGCCGACAGCTTCCATTTTCAGAAGTGGAGCGCCTTATGCTGCCCGGACTTTCCTCTCGCGCCACTATCGTGACACCAGCGACAAGCCGGGGCACTGTCTTACAATATCTTTATAATAAAATATGTGTCTTTGCATTAGCCGACAACATATCCGTTGCAAAATTAATAAAAACATTTATCAAACAAGGATATTATCACAGTATTTTACATGTTTTTGCTTTCCTCGCTATTTAAACTATTGTAAAATAATCTCCTTATCTATTGAAGAAGCGTTAAGTGTTAAAATCGAAGTGTTAAAATCGAATAAACATGACTGCCAGAATGACAACTTACCATTTTTTGACCTTATATTTGCAAGCATAAAGATCAAAAACAGAATAGAATAACAACAAAATATTAAAGACATGAAAAAAATCACTTCTTATGTTGTAGGTGGCCTTTGCGTTATGTCGCTGACCTTCTCGGCTGGTGCCGTAATGAAGGTGCAGGCCGCTACCAATGCCGTAGAGCAAGCAGGCCAGCCTGTTGACCTTACCTTCGCCTCAAAGAAGGCACTGGCTGCCGTGGTGAGTGTCAAGACCGTACAAAATTCCAAGACTAAAGTCGTGGAAATGGATAGCGATCCGTTTGGCGACTTCTTCTCAGACCCATTCGGCTTCTTCGGCAACCCAGGACAGGGCAATGGCGGAAAACAGAAACGCCAGGTGCGCACGCCTAAGCAGGAAGGCTTGGGTTCTGGTGTCATAATCAGCCCCGATGGATATATCGTCACCAACAACCACGTGGTAGCTGGCGCTGACGAATTGACAGTCACCCTGGAGGACAACCGTGAGTTCAACGCCAAGATTATCGGCACTGACCCCACGACCGACCTTGCCCTGATCAAGATTGAGGGCAAGAACCTGCCTACCCTTCCCATTGGTGATTCAGACAAGTTGAAAGTAGGTCAGTGGGTTATCGCCGTAGGCAATCCGTTCGGCCTGAGCAACACTGTCACCGCAGGCATTGTTTCCGCAAAGGCACGCTCGATGGGCGCCAACGGCGTGGAGAGCTTCATCCAGACCGATGCCGCTATAAACCGTGGCAACTCTGGTGGTGCCTTGGTGACAGCCAATGGCGAGCTCGTGGGCATCAATGCCATGCTCTATTCCGAGACAGGCTCTTACTCAGGATATGGCTTTGCCATCCCTACGGCTATCATGAACAAGGTCGTGAGCGACTTGAAACAATATGGCACCGTGCAGCGCGCTTATCTTGGCATACGCGGCACCGACCTTCACAACCAAATAGACAACCTCAAAGACCAGGGTAAGGACGTGCCAGACTACGGCACCAACACCGGCGTTTACGTCGCTTCCGTGGAGGATGACGGCGCGGGTGCTTCAGCCGGATTGAAAGAGGGCGACATCATCACAAAGATCGATGGCAAGAGCGTTGCCAAGATGCCTGAGCTGCAAGAGATTATCAACAACAAGAAGCCTGGCGACAAGACCACGATAACATGGTTGCGCAACAAGAAGGAAATGACCAAGACCGTCGTGCTCAAGAATAAGCAAGGCAACACCAAGATCATGAAATCTGCCGACTTCGCCGTGCTTGGCGCCAACGTCATCCCTGTGGGCGAGAGCTTGAAGAAACAGCTCGGCATCAACTATGGACTTCAGGTCAAGAACGTGAAGAAGGGTGCCTTCAAGGACGGCGGCATCGATGACGGCTTCATCATCCTCACTGCCAACGACAAGCCCATGAAGACCATCGCCGACTTGCAGGAAGCCGTGAAGGAAGCTTCGTTGAGCAAGAACCCTGTGCTCTTCATCACTGGTGTTTGGCCTTCTGGCAAGACAGATTACAAGGCCATCAAGGTCGGAGACTAATCACTTTGATGTAGAAACACGAGAATATCACCTTTTTTAGGTATTTTTCCTAATATGAATCCTTTGCCACTGACATGGCAAAGGATTTTTTTTGTATCTTTGCGTTCGGATAAAAATTATATTAATATTTAATGAAGTTATCAGAACTACATACCGGTCAAAGCGGCATTATCGTAAAGGTCACCGGTCACGGAGGTTTCCGCAAACGCATAGTCGAGATGGGGTTTATCACGGGGCAGAAAGTTGACGTCCTGCTCAACGCGCCACTGAAAGACCCCGTGAAATATAGGGTCATGGGCTACGAGGTCAGTCTTCGACATTCCGAGGCCAACATGATTGAGGTCGTGACAAACGACGAGGAGAAAAAGACAAGCGACGAAAAGGCGGAAACGCCATGCTTGGACGGCAACGACAACCTATCCGATGAAGAACTGAAAAAGGCCGCGGAGGCTAAAAGCAAGGTCATAAACGTGGCACTCGTGGGCAACCCGAACTGCGGCAAGACTTCATTCTTCAATTTCGCCTCTGGCTCTCACGAGCGCGTGGGCAACTATTCGGGCGTGACCGTGGACGCCAAGGAAGGTCACGCCACATACAAAGGCTACACATTTAATATAGTAGACCTTCCTGGCACTTATTCACTTTCAGCCTACTCACCCGAAGAGCTATACGTGCGCAAGCAACTCGTGGAGAAGACTCCCGACGTGGTAATCAATGTCATTGACACCAGCAACCTTGAGCGCAACCTATACCTCACCACCCAACTCATAGACATGCACCTGCGCGTGGTGGTAGCGCTCAATATGTTCGACGAGACCGTGAAGCGTGGCGACAACGTGGACCTCAACAAGCTCTCCGAGCTGTTCGGTCTGCCCATGGTGCCGACGGTCTTCAAGTCGGGCAAGGGCGTCAACGACCTCTACGACAAGGTGATAGCAATATACGAAGGCACGGAGGATGCCGACGCCCACTATCGCCACATCCATATCAACCACGGCCACGAACTGGAATTTGGCATCAAGGAGATACAGGAGCACCTTAAGAAGGAGACCAACTTGCGCGAGCGTTTCTCCACGCGCTATCTTGCCATAAAACTGCTTGAACGCGACAAGGACGTGGAAAACTACATCAAGCAATTGCCCGATGCCGACGAGATTTTCCGCCATCGCGACAAGGCCGCAAGCCGCGTGATGGAAGAGATGAAGGTCGATTCCGAGACGGCCATCATGGATGCCAAATATGGCTTCATCCACGGCGCGTTGGAGGAAGCAAAATACAAGCCTGGCGACAAGGTGGACACTTATCAGGTGACGCACCTTCTCGACAGCATCTTGACCAACCGCTACGTGGGATTCCCCATCTTCATCCTCATCCTCGCCGTCATGTTCATGGCCACCTTCTGGCTCGG
>DAINOS010000012.1:0-30216 GCA_036743855.1 Prevotella sp.
CAAGGATGACCTTCTCGCAAATCTTGTGGGCCTCGTCGGGATGCTCCTCAAGGTAGTTGGTCAATGCCTCACCCACGGCCTGATTCACGGCTCCAGACACTTCGCTGTTGCCGAGCTTTGTCTTGGTCTGGCCTTCAAACTGAGGCTCTGCCACCTTGATGCTGATGACGGCTGTGAGACCTTCGCGGAAGTCTTCACCGGCAACCTCTATCTTTGCCTTCTCAATTTGCTTCTTTATCTGTGGGTCCGTGTCGGCGTAGTTCTTCAATACGCGTGTAAGAGCCATGCGGAATCCCGTGACGTGCGTGCCACCTTCTATCGTATTGATGTTGTTGACATAGGAGTGCAAGTTTTCCGAGTAATCGGTGTTGTACATTATGGCAATTTCGATAGGCACACCTTGCTTCTCGGTCTTGAGGTAGATGACATCATCGAAGAGATGCTGGCGATGGCGGTCGATGTATCTCACGAACTCCTTGAGCCCGTCCTTGGCGTGGAACACCTCTTGGCGTGTCTTGCCCGTTTCTGGGTCAGGACGAAGGTCAGTTAGCGTTATCTTTATTCCCGCGTTCAAGTAGGCGAGCTCACGCATACGACGTGAGACGATGTCCCATTGGAATGTGGTTGTCGAGAAGATTGTCGGGTCTGGCCAGAATTGCTGGCGTGTGCCACGCTTGGTGGTCTCGCCGATGACTTTCACTGGATAGAGAGGTTTTCCCTTTTCGTATTCTTGTTGATAAATATGACCGTCGCGGTAGACCTGCGAAATCATGTGCGTGGAAAGCGCGTTGACGCAGCTCACGCCCACGCCGTGCAGACCACCGGAGACCTTGTATGAGTTTTTGTCGAACTTGCCGCCGGCGTGCAACACCGTCATCACTACTTCGAGGGCAGACTTGTGGAGCTTCTTGTGCTCGTCCACTGGTATTCCTCGACCGTTGTCCTCAACGGTGCAGCTTCCGTCGGCGTTCAGTGTCACTTCCACTTCTGTGCAATAGCCTGCCATTGCCTCGTCGATACAGTTGTCCACTGTCTCGTTGATGAGGTGATGAAGTCCTTTCTCAGATATGTCACCGATGTACATGGCCGGGCGTTTACGCACGGCTTCCAAGCCTTCCAAAACTTGGATGTTGGAGGCTGAATAGTTATCTTCAGGATGTTGATTCTCTGCCATTTTTATGAGCTTGTTTTACCTTGCAAAGGTACTAAAAAAAAGGTAATCAAGCTAATAAATCATGACAAAAAGAACAAAAATAAGCCGCTTTTCCTTACGGAGAAGCGGCTTAAGAGTTTTTTCCTTTCTTTATGCAAGTTGCGGCTTAGCCCAACTTGTTGATGTGAGCTGCGAGGCTTGATTTCAAGTTTGCGGCCTTGTTTGCGTGGATGATGTTGGTCTTTGCCAACTTATCAAGCATCTTCTGCACTGTAGGATAGAGCTTTACAGCCTCGTCCTTGTCAGTGGTAGCGCGGAGCTTGCGCACGGCGTTGCGCATCGTCTTCGCATAGTATTTGTTGTGTAAAGTGCGGACCTTTGTCTGACGGATCCTCTTGATTGACGATTTGTGATTTGCCATCTTTATCTTTATTCTTTATTATTTCTGTGTAATGTGCTAAAAGAGAAGTAGTCCATAGCAGAGTCGAACTGCTCTTTAGAGAATGAAAATCTCTCGTCCTAACCGATAGACGAATGGACCATAGCTCTTGATAAGCGGGTGCAAAGTTACTGCTTTTTTATTATGTGGCAAAATTTTCTATTAATAATTTTCTCTAAATGCTTGATTTTTCTTATATTTGCCGCATATATGGAAGTTAAGACCAAGGCTATCGTGCTGCGCACCGTGAGATATGGTGATTCGAGGATTATAGTTGACATGCTGACAGCAAGAGCTGGCAGGGTGTCGTTTGCGTGTGGTTTGTCCAAGACTAATCGTGGTAAGATTAAAAAGCAATTGTTTCAGCCGTTGACCTTGCTTGACATAGTGTTCGACTCCCGTCCCACCACAGAGTTGCAACGTCTCAAGGATGTGCGTATCTCTCGACCTTTTGCTTCCATTCCCTTTGATGCCTACAAGTTGTCTATTGGGTTGTTCTTGGCTGAGTTTCTTGTGTATGCCTCAAAAGGCGAACAAGATGGAAGCCAGCTTGAAGAGTTCACGGAGAAAAGCCTTTTGTGGCTCGACAACGCCGTGGACGGATTCGCCAATTTCCATCTTGTCTTTATGATTCACGTTTCCCTTTTCGTGGGCTTTTACCCAAACCTTGATGGTTATCGAGATGGCGCGTGGTTCGACCTGCGTGATGGCAGCTTCACTATGACTTGTCCTTCGCATCCCGACTATCTCAATCCTGATGACTCACGCCGTATCCGACTCCTCACCAGGATGAATTTCGATAACATGCGTCTTTTCCGCATGAGTCGTGAAGACCGCAATCGTTGTTTGGACGTTATAATGACGTACTACCGCCTTCACGTGCCAGGCTTCCCCGAATTGCGCTCGTTGGAAGTGCTGAGGGAATTGTTCTGATTAAGCCAACAGCTTTCTCACGATTGTGGATATTACCTTGCCGTCGGCTTTGCCAGCCATTTGTTTTGTTGCCAAGCCCATGACCTTGCCCATGTCTTTCATCCCTGCGGCTCCTGTTTGGGCCACGATGTCTTTGACGGCGGCTTCTATCTCCTCCTCGGAAAGAGGCTTGGGCAAAAATTCCTTGTATACATTCACTTGTGCCAGTTCGCCCTCCGCCAATTCAGGGCGATTGGCCTTTGTGTAGATGTCGGCGCTTTCCTCTCCTTGCTTAACGAGTTTTTGCAGGAGTTTCATCGCCTTGTCGTCGGGCAGCGTGTCGTTGGCTCCTGGCGCTGTCTTTGCCTCAAGAAACACCTTCTTTGCGTTGCGCAGTGCCTCAAGGCGCACCTTGTCGTGAGCTTTCATGGCCTCACGTATGCCTTTACTAACCTGATCGAAAATTGTTTCCATGATATCTTGATAGTTATCTGAATGTTCTAAGCCAATGCTTGTGGAAGTCTGATATGCGTTTAGGCGAAGCTTATCACGCTTGGCTGAGCCTCACCCTTGTCTTCCACTTTTTCTTCGCCCGTATCGGTACAGCTTTGTTTCCTTATCTCCTCCAATGTTTGCGATGTGCGTTTGTATGTAGGCGAGCTTTCCACGGCAAGGATAACATCATCGTTGTCGAGGTCTTCAGGCTGGAATATATATATGTTTGGTCGACGCTTGCGAAGAGAATTGTTGCCGTCACTACCATAGTAATGGTCCATTCTCTCCTGACGCTTGATCTTTATGTTCTCGTCTTCTTGATTGCGTTTCTTACGCTCCTTGTCACGACGCCTTCTCTCATCGTCGGGCTCAACGTCCTCAACGCCGAATCCTGTGGCGAGAATGGTCACTTTCACTTTCTTGCCCAAATCCGGGTTGATGGAAACGCCCCACTTTATCTCGAAGTCCTCACCAAATTTCTCCATGAAGTCATTCACGTAGTTCATCTCTTCCATCATGAAGCCTTGGTTTTCCTTCTTCTCGCTTGAGAATCCGATGGAAAGCAGTATCTTCTTCGAGTTGAACACGTTGTTGTCGTTGAGCAATGGTGAGTTGAGCGCGTCTTCGATGGCTTTTTTCACGCGTTCCTCTCCCTCGCCGTAGCCTGTGCTCATGATGGCGACACCACCGTCTTTCAACACTGTCTTAACATCGTTGAAGTCAAGGTTGATAAGTCCGTGGGTCGTTATTATCTCGGCGATGCTCTTTGCCGCCACGCTGAGGGTGTCGTCGGCCTTGCCGAAAGCGTCCACGAGGGAAAGCTCTGGGTATATTTGCCTCAGGCGCTCGTTGTTTATCACCAGCAAGGCGTCAACGTGCTTTGCCATTTCCTCGACGCCATCGAGGGCTTGGTTAATCTTCTTGAATCCTTCGAAGCGGAACGGAATGGTTACGATACCCACGGTGAGTATGCCCATGTCTTTGCTCACTTGGGCAATCACTGGGGCTGCGCCGGTGCCAGTGCCACCGCCCATTCCAGCGGTGATGAAAGCCATCTTTGTGCCGTCGTTGAGCATGGTCTTTATCTTGTCAATGGAGTCCATCGCGGCTTGTCGTGCGCGCTCGGGTCTGTTGCCGGCTCCAAGCCCCTCGTTTCCAAGCTGCAAGTGTGCCGGCACGGGTGAGTCGTTGAGTGCTTGCGCGTCGGTGTTGCAGAGCACGAACGACACGTCGTGGATGCCCTCACGATACATGTGGTTGACGGCGTTGCCGCCACCGCCACCTACGCCAATCACCTTGATTATGCTGTTTTCCTTGTTGGGATCGCCGAAGTCGAGTATTGTCGGCTTCTGCGAGTCTGTATTGTTGGTGTTATTACTGTTGTCTGCCATGTTTCCTTTCAGTCTGTGGTTTTACATCTATGCTTATTCCTCTTCCGGATCAGTCATCTTCTTGAGAAAGACCTTGAACTTGTTCAGGATCTTACGTGGCTTTTTGGGCTTGACATCTTGCCCGTTTCGATTGCCCGTCTCTGCTTTCACGTTACCCTCGGCTTTCGCTTTGCCTAACGTGTCTTCTTTGGCGGTATCTTCTATTATCCTGCCATTGCCACCTTGCGCATTTGCCGTTTGAGTGGCTTGCGCGGCTTGTGATGACGATTTGGGTTGCACGTCGGCGAACAGGTTGCTTGTTATGTCGTTGCCGGCGCAGTTTTGGTCACCCTTGGCCAAGATTGCGAGCACGGTGCATAGTCTTCCGTCTTTGGCGTTGACCAAAGGATTGGTCGATTTTATCGTGTCATTCACAAACTTTGCGGTCCTTATCTTCTCTATGTGTGTATAGAGCCTGAACGCCCGTTCTATGTTGTTCATGTTGCTGCCTCCACCTGTCAGGATGATGCCGCCCAAGAGTTTCTCAGAGTATTCCTCCGGTATCAGACTCTTCACGTTCTCGATAATCTCCCTTGTGCGAGCCTCCACAATCTCCACGAACTTGCTCATCTCTATGAACCTGTCAGGCTCTATAGTGTAATGCCTTGTCGTGTCAATGTCGTTGCCGTCGGTAAAGGCGCTTGCGTATTTTAGCTTCAACCTCTCGGCGTCGCTTTCTTCTATCTGCAATGATGCGATGTCTTTCGTTATGTTTGCGCTCCCCAATGGTATCACGGATAGTTTCCTAAGTATGTTGCGGTGGAAAATGCTTACGGTGGTAGTGTCGGCGCCCAAGTCCACGAGCGCGCATCCACCCCTCTTCTCGGCATCGGTCAGCACGCTGTCGGCAAGTGCGAGAGGAGATATGTACATATCGAGAATGCTTATGTTGGCTTGGTCAAAGCATTTCTTCAGTCTCCTGTAGAACTCCCTGCGGCATAGGATGTTGAGGAAGTTGCCTTCTAGCCGCTTGCATGGCACGCCCACTGGTGGCTCGGCCTGATATTGGTTGTCGACCTTGTATTCCAAGGTTACGGCATCGAGTATCTGCTTGTCGGGATATTGCATGCTCCTGTTGGCATCCATGAGCTCGTTGATCATGTCTTGGGTCACTTCGCTTTCCGTGGAAAGTTCCCTGACATTGGTGTTTTTCACGCCCATGATCGATTGTCCTCCAAAGCCCACGTATACATGTGCGATATGTGTCTTGAGCGTTGCCTCCAACTTCTTGATGATGTTGGAGAGGGCTTGCACGGTTTTCTCTATATTGCGGACCACGCCGTTGCGAATACACGCCTCGCCGTTCTCCTGGGCAATGGCAAGTACGCTGATGCTGCCGTCGGTATTCTTCCTGCCTGCTATGCCAGTGATCTTGGATGATCCTAATTCTATTGCTACTGTAAATTCTGCCATTGGGGTATGTCTACTTTATTCTTTTCTCTTTTTCTTGCAAATAATCTGGTTGTCAAATTCCACGTTTATGTAGGAGTACTTGTTCCATCCTGCTTGCGACAGGCCATATTTGTAGAATTTTTCCAGTTCGTCCATCTTCTGGTTGGCGAAGTCGGTTATGAGTTGCTTTCTTTGCGCAATCAGTTTCGTTTGAGGCAGTTGACCCAAATAGATGATGTTGTCGCCCACGCGCGGTATTATCTCCACGCCGCCGTCGGGGAGCACGTTTATCTGCTCCACTTGATTCTGCCAAAATTCGTTTGCCATTATGGCGTCGGCGAGGTAGGATATGTAGTTGCGCGCGAACCATCTGTCTATATGCCCCGAAGCAATGATGAGGTTGCTTGTGTAGTGGGAGTTGGGCATGATGCGGTGGTCGTCATCGAGGTAATAGTCGTCGCCGTTGTCTGCCATGATGTGCAGCGTGGGCATACGTTGCGTTAGCGTTATCCACACGTGCCCGTCCTGTGTCTTGTAGCATTGCACGTTTTTGATAAACGGGCTTTGGCGAAGTTTCCCCTCAATCTCTCTCGTGTTTATATCCTTGAAAGTCTTTTTCAAGGGATACAGGTCATTTCTCATGAGCCTGTTTTTTATTTCTTTCGGAGAGATGAACCCGTTGACGGCCTCGTCCTGGATGTTGATGTCCACTTGCTTACAGGTAACGTCCTCGCCGTCAGGCTTGTTGAAAGCCGTCATGGCGACAACGATATAGGTGCCTAAGACCAGGTCGCTGCCCACAAGCAATATCTTTTTCCAGTTTACGCGCATCGGGTGTAATGGTTGTGTGTTCTTTTTATTTCTTCTCTTTTATTATCTTCTCTATCTCTGGCACCATGTTGTCGAGGTCGCCGGCTCCCAATGTCACGAGGACGTCGAAGTCGCGGCTCTTCACGAGATCCAGCACGTCGGCTTTGTTGATGATGCTCTTCTCCACGTTTGGCTTGAGGTTGTCGTAGATGAGCTGTGATGTCACGCCTGGTATCGGTTGCTCGCGTGCCGGGTAAATCTCAGTGAGTATCACTTCGTCGAAATGGCTCAGCGAGTCGGCGAAATCCTTGTAGAAATCGCGCGTGCGAGTGTAGAGGTGAGGCTGGAAGATGGCAGTGAGCTTGCGAGTGGGGTAGAGTTCGCGAAGGCTCTTTGCGCATTGCAGTATCTCCTTCGGGTGATGGCCATAGTCGGAGAGCAACACGTGGCGGTTGTCGCGAATCTTGAAATCGAAGCGGCGCTCCACGCCGTGATAGGTCTCCATGCCATACTTTATCTCCTCGTTTGTGCAACCGTTAAGTTGTGCCAGTGCCATTGCTGCCACGCCATTCTCGATGTTGATAGGTATTGGCTGTCCGAGCTTCACGCCTGTGATGTTGCCTTTGGGCGAGATGAAGTCGAATGTTATCTCTCCGTTCTCAATTGCGATGTTCTCAGCGTGGAAATCGCCTTTGTCACGGCTGTAAGTGTATGTCTTGACGTTCTCCTGCACGTTTGGCTTCATCTCCAAGTCGGTATGGATGATGAGCGCGCCACCTGGCTGTATGAGCTCCGTGTAGTGCCTGAAGCTTTCAAGGTAAGCCTCTTTAGTGCCGTAGATGTCAAGGTGGTCGGGATCCGTAGCGGTGATGACTGTCATCCATGGGCGGAGCCAATGGAATGAGCGGTCAAACTCGTCGGCTTCTATTACCACGTAGTCGCTGGTGTCTGAAAGGATGTAGTTGGTGCCGTAGTTCTTTGATATGCCTCCGAGGAATGCGTTGCAGTCCACGTGACTTTGGTGCATGATATGCGCGCACATGGTCGATGTCGTCGTCTTTCCATGTGTGCCAGCCACGCACAGTCCCTTGTGGGTGCGGGTGAGTATGCCGAGCACTTGAGCGCGTTTCTGCACCTCAAAGCCGTTTTCGCGGAACCATGTGAGCTCCTTGTGGGTGGCAGGGATGGCCGGCGTGTAGACCACGAGGCACGACGACTTGTCCTTGCAGGCGTGTGGTATCTCCTCCACGTTCTCGTCGTAGTGTATGAGGATGCCTTCCTTCTCCAGCTGCTTTGTCAGTGTGGATGGCGTGCGGTCATAGCCTGCCACCACCGCGCCGCGGTGTATGAAGTATCTTTCTATTGCGCTCATGCCGATGCCTCCGGCACCGATAAAGTATACTGACTTAATATCTTTCAGTTCCATTTCGATAATATCTTGTTACTTCTTGTCTTCTTTCGTTTTGTGTTGTCTTTTTCAATGTACGAGCTTAAGCACCTCGTCGGCTATTACATCCGCTGAGTTTGGCAATCCGAGCTTCTTGATGTTCTCGCTCAGCGACTTGAGCTTCTCGTCGTCATTGATTATTGCCAGCGCGCGCTTCAGCAACACGTCTGGAGCCTCCGCGTCTTTCACGTAAATGGCGGCATCCTTGTTGACGAGTGCCATGGCGTTCTTCGTCTGGTGATCCTCAGCCACGTTGGGGCTTGGCACGAGTATCACGGGCTTGCCTATAAGACAGAACTCGCTTATAGAGCTTGCTCCGGCACGGCTTATCACGAGGTCGGCGGCATTGTATGCCGCGCCCATGTCGGTGATGAAGTCGAGGACCTTGAGGTTCGGAATCTCACCGAAGTCGCTTACCGCCTTGTTTATCTCGGCGTTGTAATATTTGCCAGTCTGCCATATAAACTGCACGTTGGCGTCTTTCACCTCTTGCAGGTGCAGCTTCATGCTGTCGTTGATGGTTCGCGCGCCGAGGCTTCCGCCAACGAGCAAGATGGTCTTCTTGTCGGGGTCAAGCCCGAACTTCTTTCTCGCGTCTTGCTTTGAGATGCTGTCGTTGACCACGTTTTGCCTCACCGGATTGCCGGTCATTATTATCTTCTCGGCAGGGAAGAACCTCTCCATGCCATTGTATGCCACGCAAATCTTCTTCGCGCCGCTGGCGAGCATCTTATTGGTCTTGCCGGCGTAGGAGTTTTGCTCTTGTATGAGGCACGGCACTCCCAACGCGTGCGCGGCGTCGAGCGCGGCGGCACTGGCGTATCCACCCACTCCCACTGCCACGTCTGGCTTGAACTTGCGCACGATGCGCTTTGCCATGAACTTGCTTCTGAGGAAGTCGAAGCCGACGGCTATGTTCTTGAGCGAGTAGATTGGCCTGACCAATCCTTTCACGGGCAGCCCCTTTATCTCGTAGCCCGCCTGTGGCACGCGTTGCATCTCCATGCGCCCCAAGGCTCCTATAAACAGAATCTTTGCCTCTGGATGCTTCGCCTTGATGGCGTTGGCAATGCTGATGGCTGGGAAGATATGTCCACCTGTTCCTCCTCCGCTGACGATAACTCTTAGCTCTTTTTCCATTTTAGTACATTTTCGGCAAAAGTAATCATTTTTTTTCTTTTCATGACTATTATTCGCCTAAATTATTTCCGCTCTGTATTGTCTGTCATCTTGGGTGCCGTTGTCACGGGCGCCTTGTCATTCACGGCGTAGGCTGAGCTTTTCTTCGCCGTGCGGCTCACGCTGAGTATCATGCCAATGTATATGCAGTTGATTACCGTTGACGTTCCGCCTCTGCTTATGAGTGGCAGCGGCTGACCCGTCACTGGCGCGATGCCCACTGCCACGCTCATGTTGGAGAGTGCCTGTATGACGATCATCAAGCCTAATCCCATGACCAGGAACGCCGGGAAGTTGTTCTCGCAGCGGTTGGCTATGATGCCCACCCTGTAAAGCAGGGCGATGTATAGCATCGCCACGAACAACGCGCCAAACAACCCCGTCTCCTCTATTATGATGGCGTATATGTAGTCGGAGAAAGCCTGTGGCAGGAAGTCGCGCTCCTCGCTGTTGCCAGGGCCCTTGCCTATGAAGTTGCTTGAGGCTATGGCTATGTTGGCGTATGACGTTTGCGCGTCCTTGTCGAGGTCCACTTTCTCTGGTGGTATGTCTTTGTTGTTGCCAAACCTCTTTAGTCTCGCTTTCCACGTGTCCATGCGGTGCAACAGTCCGTGCCTTTGGTTGGCTTCGACCACCTTGCCGTTTTGGGTCACCATCTCGGTGTAGGTCTTGTTGCCATCGTCGGTGTTGCTGTCGTCGCCTACGGAGAAGACAACGGCTATGGCTATGGCGACTGCCCCGAGCACTACGGCCGTGATTCGCAAGAGTTGTCTCATTGGCACGCGGCCTATGAACATCATCAAGAACACTGTCAGGCTGAGCAATACAGCCGTTGACAGGTTCTCAAAGAATATCATGGGTACCATGAGTGCCCAGATGATGAGAATGTACCAGCAAGCGTGTCTGTCGGCTCCGTGGTCGGTCTGCATGGCGCTGAGAATCTGCGCCGTGGCGAGAACCATGGTGCCCTTGGCAATCTCCGATGGTTGAAACTTTATTCCGAGAATCTCTATCCATCGCCCCGCGCCATTGATGCTTTGGCCAAAACAGTCGGCCCACAACAATGTGATGACGCAGAATATGATGGCGAAAGGCGTTGCCAGCTTGAAGTATCGGCATGGTATGTTCAAGAAGATAATCATGAAGAATATGCCCAAAAGCAGCAGGCCTATGTGCTTGATCATCGGGCTGATGTAGTTTCCGGTCTTGAATGTCAGCGACGACATGGCGGAGAACACCTCCACGGCGCTGATAATGCAAAGGAAGAAGAACACCATCCAGATGACCTTGTCGCCTTTGAAGATACCACTTATTCGTTTGCTCATTTTTTATCTTACAAACGTTCCTTTACAGGTTTCTCACTAACGCCTTGAACTGGTCGCCTCGGTCTTCCATGTTCTTGAACAGGTCAAACGACGCGCAGCACGGCGACAGCAGTACAGTGTCGCCCGGCTTCGCCATCTCGTAGCATGCCTTCACGCAGTCGGCCATGCTGTGTGTGTCGCGCACGGGAATGCCAAACGAGTCGAAGTTTTGGTGCAGCTTCGTGTTGTCGGCGCCAAGGTACACGAGACCCACGCACTTCTTCTTCACCAAGTCGAATATGTGGTGATAGTCGTTGCCCTTGTCCTTGCCTCCGAGTATGAGGATAGTTGGCGTGCGCATGCTTTCCAGGGCATACCAGCAAGCGTCCACGTTGGTGGCCTTCGAGTCGTTGACATATTGCACGCCGCCCACCTTGCACACCTTCTCCAGACGGTGTTCCACGCCTGGGAAGTCGCTGAGGCTTTTGCGTATCACGTCTTTCTTTATGCCGCTTATGTTGGCGGCGAGACCTGCGGCGAGGCTGTTGTAGAGGTTGTGCTTGCCGGTCAGCGACAGGGCTTCCTGCTCCATGTTGAACGGTGTGGGGTATTCCAGCTTGTATTGTCCTTGCTCGATGTAAGCCACCGACGCGTCTTCCTTGATCTCCGAGAACGGGCACAGCACGGCGTGGATGTCAAACTTCTCCATCTCCTTCTTTATCACGGGGTCGTCGTTCCAGAAGATGAAGCTGTCGTCAGCCGTCTGGTTCTGCGTTATGCGCATCTTTGCGTCGGCGTAGTTCTCAAACTTGAAGTCGTACCTGTCGAGGTGGTCGGGGGTGATGTTGAGCAGGATGGCGATGTTGGCGTGGAAGTCGTACATGTTGTCGAGCTGAAACGAGCTCAGCTCTATTATGTAGTACTCGTGTGGGTCTTCCGCCACTTGCAGCGCGAGGCTTCGCCCGATGTTTCCGGCGAGTCCGGCGTCGTAGCCGGCCTTCTTGAAGATGTGGTAAATCAGGGAGGTCGTCGTCGTCTTGCCGTTGGAGCCCGTTATGCAAATCATCTTCGAGTGGGTGTAGCGTCCCGCGAACTCTATCTCGCTGATGATATGCGTGCCCTGCTTCATGAGCTTCTGTATCATGGGGGCTTCCTTAGGGATGCCGGGGCTCTTTATCACCTCGTCGGCGTTCAGTATCTTTTCCTCCGTGTGATGCCCCTCTTCCCACTCAATGCCGTGGTCGTCGAGCATCTTCTTATAGTTGTCCTTTATCTTTGACGTGTCGGAAACGAACACGTCGAAACCTTCTTTCTTTGCCAGGACAGCGGCTCCCGCGCCGCTTTCTCCCGCGCCTAAGACTACTATGCGTTTCATTTTTATTTTCGGTTTATCTTATCTTCAATGTTATGATTGTCAATGCCGCCAGTATGATTGTGACTATCCAGAACCTTATCGTTATCTTCGCCTCGTGCTTTGCCGAGCGTGGGCTCTTGATGAGGTACTTGCAGTCTGGGTCGAGCTGATCCGGTGTCACGCGGAAGTTGTCGTGGATTGGCGTGCGCTTGAATATGCGTTGCTTTATGCCGCGTCGCTTGCCCAACTTGTAATACCACACCTGCATTATCACCGACAGGCTCTCCACGAAGAATATTCCGCAGAGTATGGGCAATAGCAGTTCCTTGTGTATGATGATGGCGCACACGCCTATGATGCCGCCTATGGTCAGGCTGCCCGTGTCGCCCATGAACACCTGTGCCGGATAAGCGTTGTACCACAAGAATCCTATCAGCGCGCCTATGAACGCGCACAGGAACACCACCAGCTCTTGCGAGCCAGGGATATACATTATGTTCAGGTATGCGGCGAATTGTATGTGCGAGCTCACGTAGGCAAGTATGCCGAGCGCCACGCCTATTATCGCCGAGTTGCCCGCGCACATGCCGTCCATGCCGTCGTTGAGGTTGGCTCCGTTGCTCACCGCCGTCACCACGAGAATGGTCATCACCACGAACAATATCCAGCCTGCCGCGGTCTTATACTTGCCGCAGAAAGACATGATCTTCGAGTAGTCGAGGTTGTGGCCCTTCACGAAAGGTATGGTGGTCTTCAGCGACTTGTGTGCCACGGCGCGGTGTTTCACCACCACTTCCTGGCCGTTTTGCCGTTCCACGGTGAGGTTCTCGTTCATCTTCACGTCGGGCGACATCCATAGCGTCAAGCCGACGATGAGGCCGATAGACACCTGGCCTATAATCTTGTATTTGCCTTTCAATCCCTCCTTGTTGCGGCGGAAAATCTTGATGAAGTCGTCGAGCCCGCCGAGGAAGCCAAGCCATACCGTGGTGACAATCATCAAGATGAGGTATATGTTTCTCAGTCGCCCGAGCAAGAGCACGGGGATGAGTATTGAGACGATGATGATGATGCCGCCCATTGATGGCACGCCGACCTTCTTCACGCCGTAAGGGTCAATCTTGGCGTCGCGCTGGGTTTCCGTGATTTGTTTCTTCTTGAGATACTTGATGAATTTCTCGCCAAACCATGCCGAGATGACGAGCGACAGGATGAGCGCCAAGAGGGCCCTGAACGAGATGTAGCCCCACATTCCGGAGCCCGATATGCCGAACTGCTCAAGAAAACGAAAAAGATAATACAGCATTTGTTCTTCTGTAATCTATGGTTGTAGGCCATATAGCCGGTTCGGGCTATATGGCTTTTTTGTTTGTTGCTTCTTCTCTTAGTTGTTGAAAATCTCGTGCAGCACTTCCTTGTCGTCGAAATGGTGCTTCACGCCCTTTATCTCTTGATAGTTCTCATGGCCTTTTCCTGCCACAAGCACCACGTCGCCCTTTTGCGCCATCATGCACGCGGTCTTTATGGCCTCCTTGCGGTCTACCATGGTGATGACTTTCTTCATCTGCTCCTTGTCGAGACCAGCCACCATGTCGTCGATGATGGCCTGCGGGTCCTCAAACCTCGGGTTGTCGCTCGTGATGATAACCTTGTCGCTCTGTTTCACCGCCTCTTGCGCCATGAGTGGTCGTTTGCCGTGGTCGCGGTTGCCACCGGCGCCACACACCGTGATGACATGACCCTTGCCGTTGAGCACCTCGTGTATGGCGTTGAGCACATTCTCAAGGGCGTCGGGCGTGTGGGCGTAGTCCACGATGGCTGTGAAGCCCGCGGGCGAGGCTATTGGCTCCAGTCGGCCGCTGACGCTGTGGAGCGTGCTCAGCGCGACGAGAATCTCCTCCGGATCTTTGCCCAGCATTCGTGCGGCACCGTAGACGGCGAGGAGGTTGGAGACGTTGAACTTGCCAATGAACTGTACGCCGACCTCGTGGCCGTCCACCTCAAGGTACATTCCGGCGAAGTGCATCTCTATGATGTGGGCACGGAAGTCGGCCATCTGGCGTATGGAGTAGGTCTTGACTGTGGCCTTGGTGTTCTGCACCATTATCATGCCGTTCTTGTCGTCGGCGTTGGTTATGGCGAAAGCCGACTTGGGCAGTCCGTCGAAGAATGCTTTCTTGGCGTTGCGATAGTTCTCAAACGTCTTGTGGTAGTCGAGGTGGTCGCGCGTGAGGTTGGTGAATATGCCGCCGGCGAATTTCAGGCCGCCAATGCGCTTCTGGTGTATGGCGTGCGATGAGCACTCCATGAAGGCATATTGGCATCCAGCCTTAACCATCTCTCCCAAGAGCTCGTTGAGCTCAATCGGGTCTGGCGTGGTGTGGTCGGCTGGTATTGGCTTGCCGTCGATATAGTTGCATACGGTGGAGAGGAGGCCGCAACGGTAGCCGAACTCACGAAACATATTATATAATAATGTGGCGATGGTCGTCTTGCCGTTTGTTCCGGTCACGCCCACGAGAGTCAAGTGCTTTGACGGGTCGCCATAGAAGAGCGTTGCCACCTTGCCCACCGCGTCTTCCGTGCTTTCCACTTGCACGTAAGTTACGCCATTGGCTAACTCCTCTGGCATGTCCTCGCACAGCACGGCTTTGGCGCCAAGCTCCAAGGCTTTGGGTATGAACTTGTGTCCGTCTGTCTGCGTGCCTTTCATGGCCACGAAGAGATGTCCATCCTTGATCTTGCGCGAGTCGATGTTTACTCCCGTGATTTCTACATCCGTGCTGCCCTCAATGCGGAGCGGCTTGATGTTCTTCAAAAGTTCCTGCAGTTTCATGTGTTATATGTCTTTGTTTGTTTTCTGTTTGTTGCCTTACATTATATATATGGTGTGTGCCATTCCCGTGCTCGCTGGCTCATTGCAGCGTGAGCACGCACTTCTGGCCTCGTCTCACCTTCTTTCCGGGCTCGATGCTCTGGTCTGTCACCTTGCCGCGACCCTTTATGGCGCATTTCACGCCGCACGACTCGGCGAGGAATATGGCATCGCGCGCGCCCATGCCCCTTACGTCTGGCATGACGTAGGGGCGGATAGGCTTGTCCTCTACAAGTTTCACGCATCCGCGTCGCCGTTCCGCCACGCCCCACACGGGCTGTGTCTCGTTCTCCTTGAATGGGTAATTCGAGTAGGTCGATATGCCAAGAGAGGACAGCACGAAGTCGGCGGAGAGAATGTTGCCCGCCTTCACGTCGGGAATCATGCGCGAGTTGGCGTCGCGTGCGTCGCTCACGCTGTATCTCACGTATTTTGCCATGATGCCGTCGGCTATCTCCTTGAACACCTCGCTGCTCATCCATCCGTAGGCTGGCAGTCCGTATTTTTGTATGCAGACGATACAACTGTAATATGGCCTGTCTTTCTGGCCGAACCATCCGGCAAACGACAGCAGGCTGTGGGCGGTGCCGCGATAGTTGCCGTTGCTGGCTATCATGGCGGTGCCCGTCTTGCCGCACACCCAGTAGTTGGGGCTGAAGGCTTTCTTGCCCGTGCCGTTGAGCACGACCCTGTGCAGCAGGTCTTGCACTATGCGCAGTGTCCTGTCGGAGGCTATGTGCTCCTTGCCGCTCACCACCTGTGGCGGGAACGAGGCTATGGTGTCGCCGTCCTTTATGGCGCTTTTCACGAACCGTGGCTGCATCATGCGGCCATTGTTGGCTATGGCGTTGTAGAAAGTGAGCGTGTAGATGGGCGGTATCAGCGTCTCGTAGCCAATGCTCATCCACGGCAAGGCCGTGTTGCTCCAGTTTATCCATTCGCCACGCTTGTTCTTCTTCGGCATCCTTATCACCGGCGTGGCGTGACCCACTATCGGTATCTTCACTCCGGCTCCGTTGATGCCGGTGCGGTATATCCCGCGCACGAACTTCGCCGGGTCGTTGTGGTAGAACTTGTCTATGACATAGCTCACGCCGATGTTGGAGCTCAGCTCCATGGCGCGTCCCAGGGATATGGTGCCGTAGCCGCCGCTTTTCCAGTGGCTGTCTTTCATGTCGCGACCATAGATGTGCCAAATGCCGTTGCCTGTGGGTATCTTGAATGTCGTGTCGCACACCCCGTCCTCAAGCGCGGTCATCACCGACGCTGTCTTGAACACCGAGCCAGGCTCCATCAGGTCGCTGACGGCATGGCTCTGTATCTCGCGATATTTGCCGTCGTCGCATTTCTCCATGTTGACGATGGCCTTTATGTCGCCCGTCGACACTTCCATCACTATCGCCACGCCAACGCTTCCTTGTATCTCTTCGAGCTTGTTCACCAGGGCCCTCTCCGCGAGGTCTTGCATGCCCACGTCAATGGTCGTCATGATGTCGCAACCGTTGATTGGCGCGCGGTTGGTTATGCTTAGGTATTTTCCGAGCACCTTCTGCCGGCTCACGGTGCCATAGGCTCCTTTCAGCAGCGAGTCGTAGCTCAGTTCCAGTCCGTAGCGCGCCGAGCGCCCGCCCTCGTCGGTGAGCAGCACGTCGCCTATCGTGCGCTTGGCGAGCGAGCCGTAGGGGTTCTCTCGCGCGTTGAGCTCGTCGTAGTGGAATCCGCTCTTGTTGTTGCCTAAGCGGAACAGTGGCAGGTCTCTCACTTGGCTGTAAGTGTTGTAGTCGATGCGCTTGGGCCATATCACCCAGTTGCGCACCCTTTCCCCCTTGTGCGGGCCCAACGTTCGCCGCTTGTTGTAGCCTTGCATGAGGTGCGCCTTAAACTGCCGCGCGCTCTGCTCCGGGAATATGCGGTGCAAGCCTTGGCAGATGCTGTCCAGCTTGACGTGCCAAAGCGAGTCGCCGTCCTTGGCCACGTGGAGCTGCTGGAAGTCCATGTATATCTTGAACTCGGGCAGCGAGGAGGCAAGGAGTTGCCCGTCGCAGGAGAGTATGTTGCCACGTGTGGGCTGCGTTCTCACGCTGTCTTGCCTCACGCGGCTTGCCACTTTCATCCAGTAGGTCTTCTTTGCCGTCATGATGTAGACGGTGTGCCCGAGTATCCCCAACGCCCAAAATGTCAGCAATAACGCCAGATGGTTGAAGCGTGGTATTATCTTGTTGTAGTTGAACTTGCTCATTTGTCGGGTACCGTTATGATGTAAGGAGGCTGCGTCGGCATCTTCAGCGTGCTGTCCTTGTTGTTCTTGAGCATCTCCAGGACGTTGCTTTGCCGGCTTTCCTCAGTCAGTTTGCTGTCGCTCGACAGGGCCTTGTATTTAGCGTCTTTCAATTCCTTTTGGAGCGCGTCTATTTGTATTATGTCTTGCTGGCAAGAGTATCTGTTGGCTATGTATACCACTATGAACAGGGCTATGAGCAAGAACAGCAGCACCTGGCGGCGCATGAACGACGTGTTCAATATGTCGCCTCCCAGGATTTTTCTCAGTGGGAAGGTCCTCGATAGCGGAGCCTCGCCTTCGGTGGCTTGCTCTTCTATGACCTTTGAGAGCGACAGTCCCTTCTCGTCGGCATTGTCGTCGGTCGGCTGTGTCGTCTTCTCGTTGTTATTGTTATTGATTGTAGAATCTTCACTCATCATTCTTCACTCTTCACTCATCATTCTCCACTCATCGTTCTTCACTCTTCACTCATCATTCTCCACTCATCGTTCTTCACTCATCACTTCCCTCACTTCTTCTCCGCTATTCTGAGTTTCGCGCTTCGGCTGCGTGGGTTCTCGTTTACCTCTTCGTCGGACGGCACGATGACCTTGTTGTTGACCAAGGTGTAGGGGCTCGCCTTCCTTCCGAACACGGGGTCTTCCTCCACCTTGCCGTTCACGTTGCCGCTCTTCATGATGTTTTTCACCATCCTGTCCTCAAGCGAGTGGTAGGTTATCACGCTCAGCCTTCCGCCCGTGGCGAGAAGTCGCGTGGCTGATGTCAGCATCTCGCTCAGGGCCTGCATCTCGTGGTTCACCTCTATGCGCAGGGCTTGGAAGAGTCGTGCCATGTCCTTCTTCTCTTTCTCGCGGCGGAAGAGCGGATCCACCACCTGCAAGAAGTCCTGTGTGGTGAGTATGGGCTTGCCCTGACGCGCCTTCACTATGGCGGCGGCTATCTGGCGTGACCTGCGAAGCTCGCCGTAGAGATAGAATATGTCGGCGAGGTGCTCCTCGGTGTCATCGTTCACTATGTCGGCGGCAGTCTTGCCGCCCTCGCGGTTCATGCGCATGTCGAGGGGCGCGTCGTACCTGAACGAGAAGCCGCGCTCGGCATCGTCGAAGTGGTGGCTCGACACGCCAAGGTCGGCGAGGAGCCCGTCGATGTGCTCCACGCCGTAATAGCGCATCCAGTTGCTCAGCCACCGGAAGTTGGAATGCACGAAGGTGAGCCTTGGGTCGTCCACGATGTTGTTCTCGGCGTCGGCGTCCTGGTCGAAGCTGAACAGGTGTCCTTTGTCGCCAAGGCGGCGAAGGATCTCACGTGAGTGTCCGCCGCCGCCAAAGGTCACGTCCACGTAAACGCCGTCGGGATTGATGGCGAGACCGTCAACGCTCTCCTTGAGCAAGACGGGAATATGGTATGCCATAGTGGTGTCAGTCATTTTCCTCTTCTTTCATTGCTTCTTCCAGCACGCTGCTGAAGTCATCCTTGTTTTTGCTTCTATTTTGCCTAAAAAGCGCATGAGCACACATATTTAGTGTATTTGGACTCCAAAGTTACGAACTTTCCCCCACTTTGCGCCACGTTTCCCCACTTTTTTTTCTTGCGTCCGCTAAAACGCCTTTGGCATGGCGAAAGGCATACGGGAAAAGCGCATCCGGTTTGCGACGTGAAACGGTTGTCGGCAAGGCCATTCGGCTTCACGCTTGAATCGCGTCGCGATTCAAGCGTAAGGCCATCGCGATTCAAGCGTAAAGCCGACGCGATTCAAGCGTAAGGCCGACGCGATTCAAGCGTGAAGCCGAAACGCGGTCGAAAACGCCTGAAAAAGCCTATGATTTTGGGGCGTCGCCGGAGCGACTCTGAAATATTTTTTCACAATTTTACTGATGAAATGAAAGCAAATAAAAAAATAATTGGTATTTTTGCAACGTAGTTTTGTTATGAGTGAGAAAAGCATAGTTAAGACAATAGATTTAGAGGGGATATTGCGCAGCAAGATGGGCAATAAGGCTCGTTACGTGCCTCGCTTCCTCGTGTCATGGCTTCGCCGCCTCATACACGAGGATGAGGTCAACGCCTTCCTTTATGAGCATCGCGGGCAAGAAGGCACCGTGTGGCTTGAGGAATGCGTGAAATACCTTGACATGCGTCTCACCATCGAAGGCAAGGAGAACCTTCCCGACAAGAACGACGGCAAGCGCTACATCTTCGTGAGCAACCATCCTCTCGGCGGTCAAGACGGCGTGTGCTTGGGCTCCATTATCGGCAGGCACTACGACGGCAAGTTCCGCTATTTGGTCAACGACTTGCTGATGTTCCTCCCCGGGTTGCGCCCGGTGTGCGTCGGAATCAACAAGACTGGTCGCAACGGGGCGAGCTTTGCCGATGCCGTGGAGTCGGCTTTCAACAGCGACAACCACATCATCATGTTCCCGGCGGGCCTCAATTCCCGTATCATCGACGGCCATGTCCACGACATACCCTGGAAGAAGACGTTTGTGTCGAAAAGCATACAGTATCACCGCGACGTGGTGCCCATCTATTTCAGCGGGCACAATTCCTCGCGGTTCTATCGCATAGCGCGTTGGCAGAAACGACTGGGCATAAAGGTCAACATAGCCATGCTCTTCCTTGTCGATGAGATGTACCGCAACCGTCACAAGCCATTCCGCGTGGTGATAGGGAAACCCATACCCTGGCAGACTTTCGACAAGAGCCGTAAGCCAAAGGAGTGGGCTGCCTGGGTGGAAGAGAAAGTTTATCAACAAGCAGGCCCGGCAGGGCTTGTGGCTGAGTAGCCGAAAACAATATAAGCAACTATGGAAGAAGAGATTATCCAACCCATCAGTAAGGAAATATTGAAAAGTGAGCTGACTCCCGAGCGTCGTCTTCGCACGACTAACAAGAGCCACAACGAGATTTACGTTTTCCGCGCTGCCGAGGCTCCGCACGTCATGCAGGAGGTGGGCAGGCTTCGTGAGATAGCTTTTCGCACCGCTGGTGGTGGCACTGGTAAAAGCATGGACATCGACGAGTTCGACACCATGCCCAATGGTTGCAAGCAACTCATAGTGTGGAATCCCGAGGCGGAGGAAATCATCGGTGGCTATCGCTATCTCTTTGGCGAGGACTGGCAGCTCAAGGCCGATGGCCAGCCCAACCTCGCCATGAGCCACATGTACCGTTTCTCCGACGAGTTCATGAAAGACTACGCGCCCTACACCGTGGAGCTGGGCCGCTCGTTCGTCTCACTCGAATACCAAAACGTGAGGAAGAACACCAAGAGCATCTTCGCTCTCGACAACCTTTGGGACGGCTTGGGCGCGCTCACAGTGATAAACCCGCGCTGCAAGTATTTCCTTGGCAAGATGACGATGTATCCGTCTTTCGTGCGCCGTGGCCGTGACATGATACTCTATTTCCTTCGCAAGCATTTCGGCGACAACGAGCACCTTGCCGTCCCCATGGATCCCGTGAGGCTCGACACGCCGGAGGATGAGTTGAAGAAACTGTTTTATGAGGACGATTTCAAGCGCGACTATCGCCTTCTCAACCATCAGGTGCGCGAGCTCGGGTATAACATCCCGCCCCTTGTCAACGCTTACATGAACCTGAGCCCCACCATGAGGTTTTTCGGCACCGCCGTGAACCACGAGTTTGGCGAGGTGGAGGAGAGTGGCATCCTCATTGCCGTGGACGAGATTTTCGAGGAGAAGCGCGTCCGCCATATCAACAGCTTCGTGGCGGAGCACCCCGAGGCGTTGAAAATGCCCATGCCGAAGAAGTAGCGCGCAAGCGCGGCCTTATACTATGGGCAGCGCTATGCCGCTGATTTTCTGGTAGATGTCGAGCGCGTAGACATCGGTCATGCCGCTTATGAAGTCGAGCACCGCCATGATGCGCGTCTCAAGGTTGTCGCTGTGGATGTCATACTGTGAGGAGAAGCGGTTGATGAGCTGCTGCGAGTGGAACCTCTCGGGATGCGCCGCCGCGTCGATAAACGTGCGCATGAGCGTCTCCATAATCTTGTAACCGCTAAGCTCAATGTCGAGGACGGGCTTGGAATGGTAAATCTTCTTGTAGGATGTCTTCACGCATCGTTGGTAAGCCTCGCGTTGAGGCTCGGCAACGTGGTCGATGAGACTTCCCGTGAACGTGCCTTCGAGGATCTTGTCCTCGTTGGCCACGAATGTCCTCACGCATTCATGTTCCAGTTTGCCCACGGCACAGGCGCGAAAATACACCACTTGCTCGTTCTCGTCGGTCACGCCGTCGTCGGCAAGCCTTTTCAATATGCCTTTTCTTGTCTCTTCGTCGAAGAAGCCGAGGAGGAGGTCGCGCGTCTCGTCAAACGTGAGTATGCGGAGCTTGTGCGAGTCCTCGATGTCCATTATCTCATAGCAAATGTCGTCGGCAGCCTCCATGAGGTAAACCAGCGGGTGCCTGGCGTAGAGCAGCGGCTCGCCCGTTGCCGACAACCGCGTGATGCCCAGCTCGTTGGCTATCTTCTCGTAAGACGAAGCCTCGGAAGCGAAGAACCCGAACTTGCCATGCCCGCCGGCAAGACAACTCGCGCGAGGATATTTCACCACTGAGGCAAGGGTGGAGTAGGTCATCACGAAGCCGCCGCGCCGTCTGCCCAAAAACTGGTGGGTGAGCAACCTGAAGGCGTTGGCGTTGCCCTCGAAATGCGTGATGTCGTCCCAGAAGGAAGTCGACACCTCGTCTTGCAAGAACTTGCCGCAGTCCTCGGTGAAGAAAGTCTGTATGGCCTTCTCGCCCGAATGACCGAAGGGCGGGTTGCCCATGTCGTGGGCGAGACCTGCCGTCTGCACGATGGTGCCAATCTCCTCAAACAGCGTGTTCCTCAATTCAGGGTGCTTGTCGGTGAGCTGTCGCGCCACGTCATCGCCAAGGCTCTTGCCCAGCGACGACACCTCGATGGAGTGGGTGAGGCGGTTGTGCACGAATATGCTCCCTGGCAGTGGAAACACCTGCGTCTTGTTTTGCAAACGGCGAAACGGGGCAGAGTAGATGAGGCGGTCGCCGTCGCGCTTGAATTCAGAGCGGTCGTCGTGGCGGAGCGGGTGCCGCTCCTCCTGCCCGAAACGCTTGTTGCTTATGAGTTGTTGCCAGTTCATAGATGTTGCTCCTAAGAATTTACCCTTTATGCTTTTACGGCAAAGTTACGCTTATTTCGTGGCTTTTCGTCTTTTTAATAAATAAAATTAAATTATATGTGCGGAATTGCGTAATTTTGCATTATTATGGTGAAAATCAAAGTTGTAAACGCCGGTAGCCAACCTCTTCCGGCCTATGCCACAAGTCAGAGTGCGGGGATGGATCTTCGCGCCAACATAGAGTCGCCCATCACGCTTCGTCCCATGGAGCGGAGCCTCGTGCCCACGGGCATACGCATCGAGTTGCCCGAAGGCTACGAAGCGCAGGTGCGCCCCCGTAGCGGACTCGCGCTGAAGCACGGCATCACCGTGCTCAACACCCCAGGCACGATAGACTCCGACTATCGCGGTGAGTTGAAGGTGCTGCTCGTGAACCTCTCTGGCGAGGACTTCGTGGTCAACGCCGGCGAGCGCATAGCGCAGATGGTCATCGCGAGACACGAGACGGCGACATGGGAAGAGGTGGAAGAGCTCGACGAGACGGAGCGAGGCGAAGGCGGTTACGGTCATACGGGGGTGAAATGATGAGAAAACGAGGTTTACACATCATCGCCCTCGCCGTGGCAGTGGTTCTCTGCCATGCGGCTGCCGTGTCGTCGGCTCCGGGGAAGAAAGACGCGAAGGCTGGCGCGGCCTGTGCCGACACGTTGACTTACGAGCAAGACAGCCTCTTCGGTGAGCGTTTCCTCTCGGCGCTTAGGCAACGCGAAAAGGGCAACGCCGACTCTTCGATGATGCTTATCGACTCTTGCTTGCGGATAAACCCACGCTCGGCGGTGGTGCATTTCATGCGGGCCGACTATTTCGCCGACAAGGACAGCGCGAACCTCGCGTTGCGCGACTTGGAGGCAGCCGCCAACCTCGCGCCAAACAATGACACCTATCAAGAACGCTTGGCGCAGATGTACTTGGGCACGGCGAATTTCGACAAGGCGATAGAGACCTACGAGAAACTCTACCAGGCACATCGCGACCGCGACGACGTGGTCGCCATGTTGGTGCAGCTGTATAGCCGGCAGAAGAAATACGACAAGATGCTGGATGCCATCAGTCGCCTTGAGGAGATGGACGGCGAGAACGACCAGCTCTCATTGATGCGCATGAACGCCTACGAGATGAAAGGCGACACAAAGGGTGCTTACAACACTTTGAAGGCGTTGGCTGACTCTCACCCCAACGACCCAAACTTCAAGCTCATGCTCGGCAACTGGCTCATGCAGCACAAGCGGCAGCAGGAGGCATACGACATATATTCCGCGGTGCTGAAAAGCGAGCCCGACAACGCCATGGCACAGAGCTGCCTTTACGATTATTATACCGGCACGGGACAAGACGCTCTCGCCAAGGAGATGATGGATCGCCTGCTCTATGGCAAGGAGACCCCGCAAGAGACGCGCGTGCAATTCCTGCGCAACGCCATACAGCAAAACGAGAAGACCGGTGGCGACTCCACTGCCGTGGTAAAGCTCTTCCAAAAGGTGCAGACCGTGGTGCCGCGCGACACCACCGTGGCACAGCTCAAGGCGGCATATTACAGCCTGAAGAAATTTCCGAAAGACTCCATTGACAACGCCCTCACGCAGTTGATTCGCTTGCAACCCGACAACGCGGAGGCAAGGGTGCAACTCATACAGGACAAGTGGTCGTCACAAGACTGGAAAGAAATAGCCGCGCTCAGTGAGCCGGGAATGCTCTACAATCCCGACTTCCTGCCGTTCTATTTCTTCACGGGCCTGTCGCGCTATTACCTCAAGGACGACAAGGGCGCGCTCGATGCCTTGCGCAAGGGCACGGCGTTTATCAACGACCAGAGCAATACGGCGATAGTGTCGGAGATATATTCCATCATGGGCGAAATCTACTCCACCAATGGCATGAAGAAGGAGGCTTACGCCGCCTACGACAGTTGCCTGCAATATGACCCCAACAATTTGGGCACGCTCAACAACTACGCCTATTTCCTGAGCGTAGACGGAATCAACCTCGACAAGGCTGAGAAGATGAGCGCCAAGGCCATTGCCTCGGAACCGAAGAATGCCACTTACCTCGACACTTACGCATGGATTCTATATAAGCTCGGCAGATACGCCGACGCGAAGATATACATAGACCAGACGCTGAAATTCGCTACCGACAGCACCACGTCGAACACGCTTTACGAGCACGCCGCCGACATCTACGCCGCCTTGGGCAACTACGATTCCGCAGCCTCGTTTTGCGAGAGAGCCGTGAAACTGGGAGGTGACGCCAAGGCGTTGGAAAAGAAAATAAGACTTTACAGAAAGAAATTGAAGTGATGAAGAAATTTAGACTCGGAATAGTCGCCGTTTCCGCCATGCTGCTCCTCGCGGCCTGTGGCACGAAGAAGGCGGCAGTGAAAGATACTGACAAAACGTTGTCCAACTTGCCAAAGGCGGAGAAGACACAAGTCGCCACGCCAAAATCGACGTTTGCCTTCGTGGAGAGTGTCAACGACAAGAAGGTTGACGCGCAAGACATAGTGGCGGACCTCGACTTCACCGCCTCAATGGGAGGCAAGGACGTGTCGGTGCCAGGCAGCTTGCACATGCGCAAGGGCCAGATGATAAGGCTGCAACTGTTCATGCCCGTGTTGCATACCGAGGTGGGACGGTTGGAGTTCACGCCAGAGTATGTGCTCGTGGTCGACAGGTTGCACAAGCAGTATGTCAAGGAAGACTACCGTCAGGTGGATTTCCTCAAGGCAAACGGCCTCGATTTCAATGCCTTGCAAGCCCTGTTCTGGAACCAGTTGTACTTGCCAGGCGCGAAGAGCGTGGAGGAAGATAACATATCCAAGTTCAAGGCAGACCTCAGCGGCTCCGCCGCTACGGTGCCGGTAAGCGTGAAAAACGGGAACCTCAGCCTGCTGTGGAATGTATCACGACAGACGGAGCTCATCAACGACGTGAAAGCCACATACACTTCGGTGCAGCATGGCACCACGGTGCTGACGATGAAATACGCCAAGTTCAAGCCCGTGGGCGCGAAGATGTTCCCGGCGTTTGAGGAACTCTCGTTTCAGACATCTGCCACGAAGAAGGTGCAGCGAATAACCATGACATTGGACATGGACGACATATCCACGTCGTCGAAATGGAGCACGGAGACGACGCTGTCGTCGAAATACAAGAAGATTGAGGCAACCGACATTTTCTCCAAACTATTCAGCATGTAAATGAAAAACATTTGTTTTAGGCACATTGTTTATATATTGCTCGCCTTCTTGGTGACAGCGCCGCAAGCCTTCGCCCAGACGAGGAAGCGGGCGCAGGCAAGAAAGGCCAACACCGCGACACAGGCCAAGCGCGCGACGAAGAAAGGCAAGGCTGGTGCCACGAAGACGAAGAAAGGCGCGACGGTGACATATTCCAACGCGTCGATAAAGAAATTGCAGAGCCAGAGGGCCGACATACAGAAGAAAATCAAGGAGCAGGAGAAAGCCTTGAAGGAAAACCGCGAGAACGTCAGCAAGAAGCTCAACGAGCTGATGATGATCAACGGCGAGATAGACAAGAGCAAGCAGAACATTGACGACATAGAGAAAGACATCCATCACATCAATGGCAACATAGGCATACTCAACTCCCAACTCAACACGTTGAAGGCGCAACTGAAAGACAGGCAAAACAAGTACATCAAGTCCATGCGCTACATGGCGCGGCATCGCACCATGCAAGACAAGCTGATGTTCATTTTCTCTGCCAAGAACCTCTATCAGATGTATCGCCGCTTGCGTTTCGTGCGCGAGTACGCCAACTACCAACGTGCCCAAGGCGAGGCGGTGAAGGCCAAGCAGCAGCAGGTCGCCACCAAGCACGCCCAGCTGAAGAATGTCAAGGGCCAGAAAAACACCCTTCTCTATAAAGGACAGCAGGAACACGCCAAGCTTGAGGCTAACAAGAGCCAACAGCAAGAGATAGTGAATGGTCTCCAGAAACAGCAGAGCACCATCCAAGGCATCATAGCCGACCAACGCAAGAAAGACGCCGCACTCAACGCCGAGATAGACCGTCAGGTTGAGATTGAGGTGGCACGCGTGCGCGCTCGCGCCGAGGCTGAGGCACGTCGCCAAGCCGCGGCGCTGGCTGCGGCAAGGGCACGTCGCCAAGCTGAGATAGCCAGGAAGAAGGCTGCGGCTGAGGCGGCGGCGCGCGAGAATGCCCGCCGCATAGCCGAGGCCAAGCAGCGTGAGCTCGCCGCCGCACAGGCCGCCCAGAAAGCCCGTGAAGCGGAAGAGGCGGCTCGCAAGGCGCGCGAGATGGCTGCCGCCGAGGAAAAGCGCAAGGCACAAGAGCTGGAAGCCGCTGCCGCGGCGAGAAAGGCCGCTGCCGAACAAGCGGCGCGTGAGGCCGAGGCAGCGCGTGAGGCCGCAGAGAGAAAGCAGGCGGCTGACGCCGAGAGAGCCAAGAAGGACATTGCCGAGGCTAAGCAAGACCAGGAGGATGAACAGCGATTCTCATCGCTCGACAGGATGATGAACAATGGCTTTGAGGCCAACAAGGGCCGCTTGCCAATGCCAATAACGGGTGGCTACCGCGTGGTGAGCCATTTCGGACAATACAATGTCGCCGGACTGAAAGGCGTGACGCTCGACAACAAGGGCATCAACATCATGGGTGGCAGTGGCTGCAAGGCACGCGCCATCTACGACGGCGAGGTGAGCGCCGTGCTCAGCTATGCCGGCACGGTGGTGGTCATGCTTCGCCATGGCGCTTACATATCGGTGTATTCCAATCTGAGTTCCGCAAGCGTGAGCAGAGGACAGAAGGTATCGACCAGGCAAATACTTGGCACCGTGGGACCAGACCACATATTGCAGTTCCAGCTTCGTAAGGAGCGTGCCAAGCTCAACCCTGAGGCATGGTTGGGACGTTGACGTGTAGCATGGGATATGAAAAAGTCAATTGCTTGTTTGATTGCCCTATTCTCGTCGGTTGTGGCCAACGCGCAGATGCGTGGTTACAGCACCAACTTCACGTTCTCGCAGCGCAACTTCGCCGACACTATTCCCATAGAGGTAGTAGACAACCAGATATTTTTCAAGGCTACAGCCAACGGGCGCGCCTATCGCTTCTGCCTTGACACGGGCTCAAGCCAGGGCACGGTCTATGCCAACTCCTCCATAATGGGGCTCAGGGCGCTTGGCAGTGTGGTCAGTCGCGATGCCGCAGGCAGGTGCGACACCGTGGGCGTGGTGCAACTGCCCGCCATCACGCTTGGCAAGTTGACCGTAACGGGTTATGTGGCATCAATTTTCCAGTCTTCCATGGTGCGCGATTATGACGGCATCATTGGCTTCGACTTGTTCAACAAGGGACTTTGCTGTAAGATAGACACGCGCGAAAAGCGCATGATTATCGCCGACAGGCGCGACTTTTTCGATGGTGAGCCAGGCTACGCGCTCCACTACAAATTGAAATGGTTTGTGCCTTATGTCATGGTGAGCCCGTTTAAGCGTCATTACGATGAGGCGCTTTTCGATACCGGCTCCAACATTCTCTATACCATGAACAAGCAGAGCTTCGACGAGCACGCTTACAAAAGCAAGAACGTGAACAGCCAGGTGGAGGCTCGCGTTAAGGGCAAGCTCACCATTGGCAACATCGGGGCGGAGCGCGGCGGCGAAGTGGCTTTCTTGAAGCTCGACCGGTTGAAGTGGGACGACTTCTCGTTTCTTGACGTAAGCGCCGTGACGACACAAGGCTCAAGCAGGATAGGCGCGTCGATGTTGAGCTATGGCTCAGTCATCATCAATGGCTTTCGCCATTACATCAGGTTTCAGCCTTATGCCGGAGGCGACAGCGTGAAGGTAAGCAACAAGCCTCTCACTACAGCCTATGTTCCCACAAACGACGGCAGGGCCTCCGTGGGCGTTGTCATGCCTGGAAGCTCCGACTATGAGGCGGGGCTCAGGCAAGGAGATGTCATTCTCTCTATCGACGGCAAGACTATCCCCACATTCGCGGCGTTTCAGCAATTCCCTATGACAAAGGGCATGGCGCACAAGATGCGGGTGCGCACGCAAGAAGGAATTGTAAAAGACGTGGTTCTAACAAGATAGGATATATTTATGGTCAAGTATTTATTTTTCGATATTGACGGCACGCTCGTCAGCTTCAAGACACACAAGATACCCCAGTCTGCGGTTGATGCCATCACTGAGGCCAAGGCCAATGGCTTGAAGGTCTATATATCCACGGGACGACCATTGCTGTTTATCAACAACTTGAGCCAGATAGAACATCTTATAGACGGTTACATCACGACTACGGGAGCGTTGTGCGTGGTAGGGCAGACTTGTTTCAATTGTCATAAAATATCCAACGAGTCGGTGAGGAAAATCATCGATGGCGCCAATAGGTTTCACAAGGCGGCTGTCGTTGTCGGCACCGACCATATAGGCGTGTTGAACGACTCGGATGAGTTGGTAGAGCAGTTCAGAAAAGGCTTGAA
The DNA here is from genome assembly GCA_036743855.1 of Prevotella sp. Taxonomy (GTDB): domain Bacteria; phylum Bacteroidota; class Bacteroidia; order Bacteroidales; family Bacteroidaceae; genus Prevotella. Next base: position 28,714 of record DAINOS010000012.1, read on the forward strand.
CCTCGATTTCGATTTCGCTCCTATGTCGATAGTGATGCAAGAGCCGATACTCCAAATAAGCGTGTTTTTCAATGCCGAAGAAGAGAAAGCCGTGATGGACGGCATCACCGATTGCGTGAGCTCGCGTTGGCATCCCGCGTTTACCGACATCACCAATGTCTGTGCCGACAAGGGCAAGGCGTTGCTTGCCATGGCGAAGCACGAGCACATGCGGATAGACGAGACCATGGCGTTTGGCGATGGTGGCAACGACATCTCGATAATCAAGCAGGCGGGCATTGGCGTGGCAATGGGCAACGCCAGCGATGAGGTGAAGGCCTCGGCAGACTATGTGACCACGAGCGTGGACGATGATGGCGTGAAGAACGCCTTGGCGCATTTCGGGGTCATTGGCAAATGAAAATATTTGTTGGCAAAAGCGCGTTTTATAAATTTATTTCATTAATTTTGCCAACAATATACCTATAGAAAAGCAATTAATGAAAATCAGTGCGAAAGTAATTACAGAAATGCGCGACTATGTCATGATATTCGTGGCTATGGTGGCGTATTGTATCGGTTGGAACGTGTTTCTATTGCCGAACAACATCACGGCGAGTGGAGTGCCAGGTGTCTCCTCTCTCCTTTTTTGGGCATTGAACATTCCCGTGCAAACGACCTACTTCATAATAAACGCCGTCCTTTTGCTCGTGGCGTTGAAAGTGCTTGGTTGGAAGTTTTGCACCAAGACCATCTATGCCGTGCTCGTGCTTACGTTGTTGACCACCTTCGCCCGAAGCAACGCGGGCTCTCTCCATTTGCTTGCCGACCAGCCGTTCATGGCAAGTCTCATAGGGGCCATCTTCTGTGGCAGTGGCATAGGCATGGGTCTCGCGTTCAACGGCTCAACTGGTGGAACCGACATCGTGGCGGCAATAGTGCACAAATATCGTGACATCTCGCTCGGCAGGGTGATAATGATGTGTGACATAGTAATCATATCGTCGTCTTATTTGGTGTTCCACAACTTCGAGCAAGTAATTTATGGTTACGTGGTGCTGCTTGTTTCCGCTTATTGCGTGGATCAGGTGGTGAATATAAGGCACAGCAGCGTGCAGTTTTTCATCATCTCCGACAAGTACAAGGAGATAGCCTCGCGCATTGCCGTTTATCCGCACCGTGGGGCCACTGTGATAGAGGCTCACGGCTTTTATACCGGCCACGACGTGAAGATGCTCTTCATCATGGCCAAGCGCAAGGAAAGCAGCACTATCTTCCGTATCATCAACGACATAGACCCCAAGGCATTTGTCACCGAGACCAACGTCATAGGCGTGTATGGTGAAGGCTTTGACAAGTTCAAGGTGAAGCCAGCAAAGAAGAAAAACTCTCACAGGCTGAGTCCGGAAGCCCTGATGCGGTTATAAAAAAAGCCATCGCAAAACAGAATGTTGTTTGCGATGGCTTTTTTCGTTGTATGCTCGGCATGAGCTTATTCTAATGGGTGCAAGTCCCTAACAAGCC
>DAINOS010000013.1:0-29934 GCA_036743855.1 Prevotella sp.
TCGGTCTCCCATTTGCCGTTGTTCGTGGTTTGCATTTTCGGGTCCACGAAGAGGCGCACACGCATGGCGTTCATGCCTTGGTCCTTGAAGAAGGTGAGCACGTTGTCAATGCTCTTGCCCTCGTGTGTGTAGTATTTCGCTCCTGCCTCCTCATATTTCGGCAACATGGATATGTCGCCTCCCGCGTATTTCTGTGCCATTGCGGAAGTGCTGGCGAGGAGCAGCAGGGAAAAGAATAAATGTTTCATAATCGATAGTTTTTTATGGACGGTCATTTCACCACCACCTTCTTGCCTTGGTGGATGTACACGCCCTTTTGTGCGGGCTTGCTCGAAAGGCGTGTGCCAGAGATGGTATACCAAACGTTGTCGGCATTCTGGGTGTTGACCTTTATGCTGCTTATGCCAGTGGCGTTGCCATAGATGACATTCTCGCCATAGTAGTTGCCGTTCTTGAACGCCATGTCGTTGGTTTGCTTGATGCCGGTCTTTTTGTTTGTGAAGATGATGTTGGTGGGAATGGTATAGCTTGCGCTGCTTGTGACGCCACTCCTAAGAATAACCTTCTTGTCCCATGTCCATTTCCATACGGTTTTCCCGTCAGCGGTCGTACCAACCTTAGTGCATGCTGCCCCAGGCCATCTTCCTCCGAATTCATAGTTGTTATCCCATGTGTAGCATGTGATGTCTCCTTGCCAATCGCTGCTCGTGGGTTGCTCGAAGAACGCGCAAACCTCACCCTCGTTGACAGTGCAGAACGAAGGTATTACATGTTCTGCGTCTCCTGGCTTGACCTTGCTTATCTCGCTGATGTCGAGACCGCTTGACACATAATATTTGAAATTTTCGCCCTCGCAAGCGAGCTGGTATCCAGTCGTGTCGTAAGTTGGTGAGCCGAGGAGCAACAGCACGTTGCCCTTGTCGCCATTCACGATGAGCACGTAGCCATTATTTTGTCCTTCCGACTTGATGACAGTGCTCGTGTTGGTCACTCCGGCAATCTTGCGTGCGAGAATGCACTTCTTGATGGTGTATTTATACGACTTCCAGTGACTAAGCCAGATGCATGGCGTGCCTGGCATTGCGAGGATGTAGGCGTTTGCTGCCTCTACGTTGGCGCGCTGAGGGTCTGGATTATCGTGTGGCTCTCCCGTGTCGTGGTTGTCGATGAAGGTCACGGCATATTGTGGCTCCTTTGCCACGAGCGTGCGCGTGGTGTAGTTGGCGAGTTCTTTCCAATTGCCGCCAAAGGCATCCTTGATCAAGTATTTCATTGGGAAGTCGAAGGCCGCGCTGGTCTTGCCAGTAGCGTCCACCCAGTCTTTCACGCCTCCGAAGGGATGGTCGCCTGTCCAGCTGTCGGTCACGGAGCCTTGCCAGTATTCGCCCACGGAGAACTGCGGTTTGGCGTATTCGTTGTACATCTTAATATACTTTGGGTCATAACCCTTCACGAAGTCGTAGCGGAAGCCCGTGTAGCCCATCTCGTTGAGCAGGAAGTCCTCGTAGGTCTTTACGTTTTGCTGTGTCGTGGCATTGGTGTGGTCAAGGTCACGGCAACCTCCATCGCCAAGTCCAGTGTCAGCCGCGCCTTTAATCTTTCCATAAGCCTCGGATTTCGTGTCGGTGTTGGCCTCGTCGTTTTTGCAAATCTGCGTGTAGTTGATGTTGTCCCACGCCACGGAGTAAGTCTTGCCGGTGTTCTTGCCCTTTACAGTCTCGTTGGCGAAGTCGCACCATTTGTTCACACCGTTTTTGTGGTTTATCACAACGTCGGCAATGATGCCTGTGCCTTTCTTCTTAAAGGTGCTAATCATGGTTCTCAAGTCTTGCTCGCTGCCGAACGCGCTTTTCTGGTCGAACCAATATATGGGATAGTAGCCCATGTTGGTAGAGCTCTTGCACCATCCGCTTTGCGGCACCCATATAAGGCTGAAATACTTCGACAGCTCATCGGCCTGTGAAGTGAGGTTTGCCCATTGCGTGTCCGTGTAACTGTCCCAGTAGAACCCTTGCAGCATCACGCCGCCGTAGTTGGCGGGCCAGCCTTGCGCCATGGCGCCCAGGGGCAGACCCAATAATGTCAAGATGAAAGTAAATAAGTGTTTCATATTCTGTGTGTAAGTTATTATATGTTCGGTTTTGCATGAAATGTGCCACTAAATTAGGAAATAATACAGTGACGCTTTTGCATGACCTATGTCAATTTATGAAAATTTATGCGCAAACGTTTGCGCCACGCGCCGTTTCATCACGATGCCGGCTTCGCCGATTACGCATGCCATAATGTCTTGCAGGGGCGGGCCCCGTGCCCGTCCGCAACCCGAATGGCAATTTGTGTTACCGACAATAGAGACAATTCGCGGCGTGTTGCCCCTCATGCAAACGATTGCATTCGCATTGTTGCGCTTTTGCGTTAAAAATTGATTCAGGTCAATATATTCAATATAACTTTGCACTCGAAAAGCTGAAAATGAAAAACTAAAACACATAAAAATCTAATTAAAAGCAAATGATGAAGCAGGTAAAATTCAAGATGCCTCGCAGGGCCCTCATCCTTACTGGTGGGCTACTGTTGGCTGTAAGCTCTTGGGCGCAGACTGCCGCGATCAAGGGACATGTGAAAGACTCTGCCGGTGAACCTGTCATGGGTGCCACCATCACCGCCAACGGCAAGGCCGTGGGCGTGACCGACATGGACGGCAACTACACCATCAACGTGGCTCCGGGCACGGAGATCACCATCTCATACGTTGGCATGTCGCCGCAGAAACTCTCGGCTGCCAATGGTGCCGTCATCACCCTCTCCGACGACTCCAAGGCCTTGAATGAGGTCGTGGTCATCGGTTATGGTGTCGCTAAGAAGAAAGACCTGACAGGTTCTGTAGCCCAGCTCGCGCCGGACACCAAGAACAAGGGCCTTGTGGTCAATGCCCAAGACATGATCGAGGGTAAGGTCGCCGGCGTGTCCGTCACGAGCGACGGCGGTACTCCTGGTGGCGGCTCCACGATTCGCATTCGTGGTGGCGCTTCCCTGAACGCCAGCAACAACCCATTGTATGTCATCGATGGTATAGCCATGGACGACAACGGCGTGAAAGGCTTGGCCAACCCGCTGTCAATGATCAACCCGCAAGACATTGAGTCGTTCACGGTGTTGAAAGACGCTTCCGCTACAGCCATCTACGGTTCGCGTGGTTCCAACGGTGTCATCATCATCACCACCAAGAAAGGTCACGGCGGCCTGAAGGTCTCTTATAATGGCAGCATGACCGTGAGCCAGAAGCGCAAGACGCTCGACGTGCTCGATGGCGACGCTTACCGCAACCTCGTGAAGCAGCGTTTCGGTGAGGACAGCAGCGCCTATGGTCTTCTTGGCAACGCCAACACCGACTGGCAGGACGAGATCTACCGCACGGCACTGAGCCAGGATCACGGCGTGTCCGTAAGCGGAACCATCGCCAAGGTGCTTCCTTTCCGCGTGAGCGGTGGCTACACCGACCAGCAAGGTATCTTGAAGACCTCCGACTTCAAACGTTACACGGGGTCATTGAGCTTGACACCTTCGCTCTTTGACGACCACTTGAAGGTCAATGTCAACGTCAAGGGCATGTGGGCGAAGAGCCGTTATGCCAACACTTCCGCCGTGAGCGCCGCCGTCTATATGGACCCGACCCACAGCGTTATGGACGACACGTTTGAGGGCCATGAGTATTTCAACAACTACTACGCATGGACCAACAACACGATACTGAAGAGCCCGACGACATGGTATCTCCAGAACACCAACGCACCTAAGAACCCTGTGGCCCTGCTTGAGGGCAAGAACGACCGCGCCATCAGCCGCGACTTGGTCATGAGCGGCGACGTGGACTACATGGTGCACGGGCTTGAGGACTTGCACTTGCACGCCACTGGCGGTATCGACATCGCCTATGGTGACCAGCGCACCGATGTGGAGCCTTGGTGCCCGGACGCATCCTTCTATGGCAGCTATGGCTTCGACCGCATATTGAAGCGCAACTACCAGGGCAGCGTCTACGCCATGTACACGCACGATTTCAACGACAAGGCAAAGAACCACTTTGACATCATGGGCGGTGCCGAGGAATCCCACTTCTGGAGAAACGAACACAGCCGCACGCTCTCTTACCTCGACGCCTACAATGGCACGTTCAGCCAAATAAACACCGACACAGGTGTCGACTACGACGGTGACGGCGTGAAAGAAGACTATCACTACAAGACAGAAAACTACCTCGTGTCATACTTCGGTCGTGCCAACTGGAGCATCCTCGACCGCTATTACCTCAACGCCACCTTCCGTGCCGATGGTTCTTCCCGCTTCAAGAAGCACTGGGGCTACTTCCCGTCAGCTTCCTTCATGTGGAAGATCAAGGACGAGAGCTTGTTCCGCCCGATGACATGGTTGTCGGAACTGAACTACCGCATGAGCTATGGCCAGACAGGTCAGCAGGAGGGCATTGGCGACTACGGCTACATTGCCAACTACACCATGAACTCCGGAGACGGCTCTTATTATTATGTGGTGGGCAACGGAAACCTCGCGCGTCCAAACGCCTATAACCCAGACATCACTTGGGAGACGACCACGACTTATGACATCGGCCTTGACTGGGCAGTGCTCGACCGCCGCTTGAGCGGTTCTATCGACTGGTACTACCGCAAGACCACTGACCTTCTGAACACGGTCACGGTGCCTGCCGGCTCCAACTTCCGCAACAAGGTGACATCCAATATCGGTGACATGACCAACACGGGTCTTGAGGCTTCCGTCAAGTGGATTGCCCTGGACAACAAGGACTGGAGATGGACACTCAACTACAACATCACTTACAACCGCAACAAGATCACGAAGTTGATGAGCGATGAGGCCGGCTACGTGGTTCTCACCGGTGGCATCTCTTCCGGTACCGGCAACAATTGCCAGGCACAGGCCGTGGGCCACTCAGCCAACTCGTTCTATGTTTACCAGCAGGCTTACGATGCCAATGGCAAGCCTCTTGAGGGTGTGGTCGTTGACCGCAATGGTGATGGACAAATCACCCAGGCAGACCGCTACTTCTACAAGAGTCCTGTCGCGCCTGTCACCATGGGCTTGGGCTCACGCTTGGAATACAAGAATTGGGACTTGGGCATGAACTTCCGTGCCAGCATCGGCAACTACGTGTTCAACGACCTTGCCGCTGGCATGGCCAACGTGGACAACACGGCCATCATGCAGACTGTCAACGGCGCGTTCCTGCAGAACCGCTTGATCAGCTCCGTGGAAGACGGATGGAAGAGCTATGGCGTGACAGCCGTCCTTTCCGACCGTTGGGTGCAGAACGCTTCCTTCCTGAAGTGCGACAACATCACGCTTGGCTATTCTTTCGCCAACCTGTTCAAGTCTGGCAGCTATCATGGACTGGCCGGACGTGTTTATGGCACTGTCAACAACGTGTTTACAATTACCAAGTATAAAGGTGTTGACCCAGAGGTGTTTGGCGGTATCGACAACAATGTCTATCCACGTCCTTTCTCCTTCATCGTTGGTCTCAGCCTGAATTTCTAAATCTTAACGGAAACAACAATGAAAAAGTCTATAAAATATATCATACCTTCAGCGGTGGCAGCACTGACGTTGGGGCTTACCTCTTGCGCGGGTGATCTTGATGTCACTCCTATCGACCCCAACACCACCACCAGTGGCGAGAACCTTGCCGACAACCTGCTGAACAAGTGCTACGCCAACATGGCCGTGGCTGGTCAGGGCGGTGCCAATGGCGACTGCGATATTGACGGTCTCGACGGCGGTACCACGGGTTTCGTGCGCCAGATGTTCAATGCCCAGGAGCTTACCACCGACATGGCAATATGCGGATGGGGCGATACCGGTATCTCCGAGTTCGACTACGAGCGTTTCGACGCCTCGCATCCTATGTTGAAGGGTTATTACTATCGCCTGTATGCCGGCATCGACTATTGCAACCAGTATATCAACACCTATGGCGACAAGGACGCCGAGAAGACTGCCGAGGCTCGCTTCCTCCGTGCTTACTATTATTCCATCTTGATGGATGGTTGGGGCAACGTGCCTTTCGCCACTACCATTTCCACCGAGGGCGCCCCGCAGATCAAGCGTGCCGACCTGTTCAAGTGGGTGGTGAGCGAGTTGCGCGACGTGGAGGGCACTCTCAGCGCTCCTACATCGGCCCCGAAGGAGAACGAGAGCGGATATGGCCGTGCCAACAAATATACCGACCAGCTGCTCCTCTCCCGCGTCTACCTGAACGCCAAGGTGTATGCCGGCGTGGAGAAATACGACTCAGCAGCTTACTATGCCCAGGAAGTCATCACCAAGTCTCCTTACAAGCTCCACACCACGGCGAGCACAAACAAGTGGACTGCTTACCAGGAGCTGTTCATGGGCGACAACGGACAGAACGGTGCCTCGGAAGAGTGCCTGTTCGCTTTGCCGCAAGATGGTTCTGCCACCACGTCGTGGGGTACTTCTCTGTACATCATGGCAAGTAGCAATGACGGTGAGGAATACTGGTTCAGGGAGAACGGCGACACCCTGAAAGGCAATGGCACCACGCAAGGATGGGGCGGCAACCGCCTGCGTCCTGACATGGTGAGGAAATTCTTCCCCAAGGATGATGCGCCAAAGTTGGCTTCGGTCAAGGAAATGTACACGGCTGCCGGCGACGACAGGGCACTGATGTGCAACATCGCCAAAGGTGACGCCGAGCGCAGTCTGGAGAACACCAATGTCGGAACATTCGTTGATGGATATGCCGCATGCAAGTATAACAACTATTACACTACTGGCGGCACAGGCAAGAACACCACTTTCACCGACGCTGATTACTTCCTCTTCCGTATCGCTGAGGCTTACTTGAACTATGCTGAGGCCACAGCCCGCGAGAATGGCGATTCGCCTACGCCGGAGGGCATCAAGTATATCAACGAGCTTCGCGCTCGCGCCCATGCCGCTCAGAAGACCAGCTACACGCTCTCTGACATTTGCGACGAGTGGGCACGTGAGTTCTATTTCGAGGGTTATCGCCGTACCACTTTGATTCGCTTCAACCGTTTCGGTGGCAATGTCAATTACAACTGGGCATGGAAAGGTGGCGCGCCAAACGGAACGAACATCGACAAGCACTTGAACTTGTTCGCTATCCCCGACGACGACATCAACGCCAACAAGAACCTCACTCAAAACGACGGTTACGGTAAATAACGCATAGCAAAAAAGGAGAAGGCACACGCCTTCTCCTCGCAAACAAACCATTCAAAACAATGAAAATGAAAAAGTTTCACATAATAGTTGGCGTGATGGCTGGGTTGGCCATGTTGACAAGTTGTGACAAGGACCTTGATCACAACCCTACCATCCAAACGCCTACAACGTTTGTGCTTAACACACCGGCGACGGTAAACAGCACCATCGACTTGGCCAACTCGACAACGGTCAATCTCACTTGCAGCCAGCCCGACTACGGTTTCCCTGCTAACACTGGCTATACGGTTGAGGTGGCTACCAAGGAAGACATGAGCGATGCCCAGACCATCGACCAGTCGTTCAGCTCGTCCAAGCTCAACGTCGACGCCAAGCTGTTGGCCACGGCATTGACAAACCTTGAGTGCGACAAGGGAAAGACGGAAGCAGACTTCCCTATGACCATTCCCGTGTATTTCCGCGCCACGGCAGCGGTCATCTCGCCTGCCACGGGCGACACCATTCAGGGCACGAAGATTGTCTCCAACACGGTGGCATTGAACAAGGTGTTCTTGAATTATTCATTGCCAGCCGTGACTTGCCCAGAGTCACTTTACCTGATTGGCAACTTCTGCTCATGGGATTGGACCAAGAGCTTGCCTATGACCGAGGTCTATGGCTCGCGTGACGCAGCCAACAGCACAGCCGCCTTCTGGCACATGGTCTATATCGACGGCTCGGGCGTGAAGTTCAATACCGCCAAGGCATGGGACGGCAACGACGTGGGCTTCAGCAAGATAACCATCGATCCTGCGAGCGACAACTCCTCTACCATTGAGGCTTCGAGCGACGGCAATATCGCTTCCAGCACGCCAGGATGGTACTTGATGATAGTGACGGCAAAGGTCAATGGCAGAAACGTTGACTATACCGTGACATTCAACAAGCCTAACGTATATCTCATTGGCGCTTCTATCAATGGCTCATGGGATGAGTGCAAGGCTGAAGGTCTCTTCACCGTTCCTGCCACTGCCGACGGCGAATTCGAATCGCCCGCATTGCCTACCTTGGCTGGTGACGACTCGTCAAACCTCCGTATGTATGTCAAAGTGCCTGGATATGATTGGTGGAAGTCGGAGTTTATCGTGGGTCTCGATGGCAAGAATATCACCTATCGTGGCACGGGCAACGACCAGAAGCGTGTTGGCGCTGATGCCGGTACGAAGGTTCACTTGAACTTCTCAACAGACACCGGTTATATCAAATGATAGTCTAAAGCAATTCATCCATTATGAAAAAAATATCTTTATATATCACGCTTGCCATCTTGAGCTTGGTCTTCGGCTCCTGTAATGACAACTACGAAGACTGGACGGGATCGCAGGCCAATCCTCAGGAGGACGCTATCACCATTCCTGGCTATAAGGCATCGGAAGTAAGTCCGCTGGATTTGGCCAAAGTGGCAGACGACTCCGTCGCCGTATACACCATGAGCACCGCCGCCCTGCCGGATGGCTACTCGCTCACGAAAGGCCGCATTGAACTGACTCCGCAGGGCATCGACAACGCCACTGCCACCACTGTGAGCACTTCTGTTGACGGCAAGGCTGCCAAGGCAGATTTGCAAGCCCTCATCGAGAGCGTCTATGGCAAGGCACCTGTGGCGCGCACGTTCTCTGGTCATGTCTATTCCAACGCCATCAAGGACGGTGAGGCTTGCCTCATCGACGCTGGCACGGTAAACGTGGTGGTGACACCTGTCGCTCCCGACATTGAACAAGCCTACTACGTGCTTGGCGGTGCAACCACTTGGGACAAGGCCGGCGCGCTCACGCAGAAGTTCTCGCACAGCGACAACAACGTGTATGACGACCCAGTGTTCACCATCACCATCAAGGCAAAGGAGGGTGATGACACATGGTTCGCCGTGGCTGGAGAATCGGCCCTCGACAAGTTGGCTGACAACGATTGGACTACGGTGCTTGGCGCTAAGGCCGGTAATGGCAAGAACAGCTATGACGGCAGTGAGGAGCAGATTGACTTCCGCAAGAATCTCGCAGATGAGGGCTCCTTCTGCGTGCCAAAGTCTACAGGCGCTAAATACATCTCCATCGAGATAAACATGCTGAAGTCTACCATCAAGATTACTCCGTTGGCGTTTAACCCCACTGTATATGTCGCTGGTAATGGTAACGGCTGGAACCAGATTGACTACATGACGACATCTACCTATGACGGCAAGTATCAGGGTTATATGTACTTGAACTCGGAGTTCAAGATTTGCGAGAAGCCAAACTGGGATGGTCCGAACTATGGCTTGGGCTTCTCTACCGCTCCCGACGCTAAAAACATGACCGTTGGCAATGCTGGCTATTATAAGGTGGACGTTGACCTCGTGGCAAAAGTCCTGACCTTGACTCCTATCAATACCATCGGCATCGTGGGCGACGCAATAGAGAGCGGCTGGAACACCAGCACTCCTATGACTTACAACGTGGCCGATCGCGCATGGGAAATCAAGAACGTAACCCTTAAAGACGGTGTGATTAAGTTCCGTGCCAACGATGGTTGGGACATCAGCTGGGGAGGCAAGTCGTTTGACAAGCTCACCACCAAGAATGGTGACAACCTTAACGTGACCGCTGGCACTTACGACATCAAGCTCTATGCTTGGGCAGACGGCTTCGCAAAGTGCGAGATGACAAAGAAGTAAGACTTACAGCGCTTACATCATCATAGCGAGGGGTGGCTCTTTCGGGAGCCGCCCTTTTCGCGTTTTCATGTCCTCGTATTTTAGTATGTGCCATTCTGGTTGCGTACGGACACAAGACCCCAATAAACCAACTAAATAGGCAAAAACAGAAACAGGCGGCACTCAAACTATGAATGCCGCCTGTTCGGAAAATATATCAAGAGGGAAGTGTCGACACTTGGATTCGAACCAAGGACCCCCACCATGTCAAGGTGATACTCTAACCAACTGAGCTATGCCGACAATAAAATGCTTGCTTTTGGAAAGCGTGTGCAAAGGTATATATTTTTTCCCGCCTATCAATAGATATGTATGGATAATTAGTAACTATTAACACATTGCCTTGTATGTGCACTTGATTTGATGCTTTTCGATTTGATGTTCGTGTGCGTGTGCTTCGAAAGTCAGTTTTTTGCGCAGTATAACTACTTTGACATTTTTTAACTGGTAAATCGTTGTTTGTAATGGAATTTTATTTAATTTTGCCTTAAATATTGAATCAATTTACTCTAACTTAACGCTTATGAAAAGACCATTTGTCCTTTTAGGAGCATTGATGCTGACCTGTTGGATTGGACCTAACCCCATACAGGCAGCCCCGAACCCTTTGGCTGTCAGTCAAAAGAGCAACACCGTGACAGGTAAGGTCGTTGACGAGAATGGCGACCCTGTGGTAGGCGCTACCATTCAGGAGACTGGCACTAACCGTGGCACCATTACAGACATGAACGGAAAGTTCACTTTGGCCGTGAGGCATGATGCCACAATCAAGGTGACTTACCTCGGCTACAAGACAGTGTTGAGGAAAGCCACACCAAACATGAACATCGCCCTTGAGAGCGACCAAGCCAACCTCGACGAGGTGGTGGTCGTGGGTTATGGCCAGCAGAAGAAGGCCAACCTCACGGGTGCCGTGGCTAATGTGGACATGGAAAAGACGTTCGGCTCTCGTCCTGAGCAGGATGTCACCAAGGCCCTGCAAGGTGCCGTGCCAGGTTTGACGGTTTTGTCAAACAGTGGCGACATCACGAGCACGTCGTCTATCTCCATCCGTGGCTTGGGCACGCTGTCCAACAGCCAGAATTCCTCTCCTCTTATCGTTGTTGACGGCATGCCTGTCGACGATTTGTCGATGATCAGCGCCAACGACATTGCCAGCATCTCCGTGTTGAAAGATGCCTCGTCTTCCGCCATCTATGGTTCGCGTGCCGCGTTTGGCGTGATTCTTATCACCACAAAGGGTGGTAAGCAGGGCGAGAAAGTGAGAGTGAAATACAACATGCAGTTTGGTTGGGACAAGTCTACATATCTTCCTGACTTCCCGTCGGTGCCGGAGCAGATTCGTGCTCGCCTCATTGCCGCCGACCGCGCAGGTCAGTCCACGCCAGAACTCTTTGGCATGTATATGGATAAGCTGCTGCCTTATGCCGAGGCTTGGGAGAAACAGCACAAGGGCAAGAAAGGCTACACCGTCATGGAGCCTTACCAGAGCATGGACAACGTGGGTGACTATTATTTCACGCCGGAAGGCCAAGCTCTTTATTATGCCGACTACGACATACAAGGCATCTGGTACAACGACCACGCGCCTTCGACCAATCACAACGTGTCTATCTCCGGTTCGTCGGGCAAGAGCACGTTCTATACGTCGTTTGATTACGACTCGAAGCAGGATGTCAAGAACTTCAACCCGGGCAAGCGCTCACGCTATGGCTTGACCACCAACATCAAGACCGACATCACCGACTGGTTGACGGTGGGCGTGCGCATGAACTGGACTCGCCGCCGCATGAGCTATGCTGATCCATGGGGTAATATTTACCAGTACCTGTGGCGTTGGGGCTCATACTTCATCCCATCTGGCATATACCAGGACGCGGACGGCAACCAATACGACTATCGTATGGTGGCAATGCAAAAAGACTGCAACCGCGCCTACAATACCTTCGACCAGCTCCGCTTGAACGGTTACATTCAGGCGAACATCACCAAAGACCTTACGTTTAATGTCGATTACACGTTCCAAACTGACAACATCAACTATAAGGCAAGCAACAAGAGCATCTATGGCATGAACTGGAGCGGCACGTCGCCACAGTATATCGTGGCGGTGAGCAACAACGATGCCACGCGCTGGAACACGAAGCGTAACCGCTGGACTGCCAACGCTTACTTGGACTATACCCACACGTTCTTCAAGGATCACAACTTCCACGCAATGGTGGGTATCAACGGCGAGAACTACAAGTCGGACTATTTCTACGCTCGCCGCAAGCAGCTCTATGATGAGAGCTATCCAGAGTTGAACCTTGCCTATGGCGATATGTCAAAGGCTACAATCGATTCCTCTACTGGCGACCGTGCCTCGGCAGGATACTTTGGTCGTATCAACTACGACTACAAGGGCATCTACCTGCTTGAGCTCAATGGCCGCTACGACGGCTCATCCCGTTTCCGTGCGGGTGATCGCTGGGCTTTCTTCCCAAGTTTCTCCGTTGGTTATCGTTTCACCGAGGAGCCTTACTGGAAGTCATTGCAGAAATATGTGTCCAACGGTAAGCTGCGCTTCTCTTACGGTGAGATTGGCAACGAGGCCATCGGCGACAATATGTTCCTCTCCACGATGACCGCCACGCAGGGTGATAATAACAACCCAACTTGGCTCAATGGCAGCGGTGCCAAGCTCAACCAGTTCACGATGCCTACATGGGTCAGCTCTTCATTGACATGGGAGCGCATACAGACCAAGAACCTTGGTATAGACCTCGGTTTCTTCAACAACGAGCTCAACCTCACAGCTGAGTGGTATGAACGTCTCACCAAGGACATGCTTTCTCCTGGTCAGGCCCTTCCTGGTTCAGTTGGAGCCAGCGCGCCTTATACCAATAATGGTGAGCTGCAGTCGCGTGGCTGGGAACTCTCGCTCTCTTGGCGCCATCAGTTCACTCGCGACCTTCAGGTTTATGCCAACTTCTCAATTGGCGACGCAAAGGTCAAGATCAAGAAGTGGAACCCAATAAAGGTAGAACCAGGATCTACTGTTGATGATTACAAGATTATCGGCCACACCAATGACACCAGTTACGCCTATGAGGGTGAGACTTGGGGCGACATTTGGGGCTTTGAGACCGACCGTTATTTCACAGAGGCTGACTTCGACGGCAAGAACGCAGACGGTTCTTGGAAGTACAAGAAGGGCATTGCCGACCAGACTGGCCTGCAAGTGGGTAAGTTCGTGTATGGCCCTGGCGACATCAAGTATAAGGACTTGAACGGTGACGGCAAGATTGACGGCGGCAAAGGTACATTGCACGACCACGGCGACTTGAAGGTCATCGGCAACGTTTTGCCTCGCTATGAGTACAGTTTCCACTTGGGCGGCTCTTGGAAGGGCATCGATCTCGATCTCTTCTTCCAAGGCGTTGGCAAGCGCGACATCTGGACAACCTCTTCCTTCGTGTTCCCGATGGTACAGCCACAAGACGGGCAGTTGTTCAGCAACCTGACTAAATATAATGTATACGATCCAGAAAATGGCAACGTGAACATAAGCGAGGACAACGACTATCCTTGCCTGTGGCCAGGCGTGTCAGCGGCAGGTAAAGTTTCAGCATTGGCATCAGCCGGTGGCAACAACAACTTCTATCCACAGTCTAAGTACTTGGTGCACATGTCTTATCTGAGACTTAAGAACGTCACCTTGGGTTACACGCTGCCTCAGAGCCTCGTTCGCAAGGCATACATTCAGAACTTGAGGATTTACGCCAGCGTTGATAACCTCTGGCTGCTCCACAAGGGCAATGGCAACATTCCTCTTGACCCGGAAATTAATACTGGTGAGGGTTTGAGCTATGGCGGCTGGGGTCGTACGGTGCCTATTACTCGCACATGGGCCGTAGGATTGCAGCTTACATTCTAAGTCTAATGATTTAAAATCAATGCTAACATGAAGAAATCAATTTTATATATCATTGCAGCCTCTGCCCTGATGTTGACGAGTTGCGACGACTTCCTTGAGAAGAACCCTCGCGACACCTTCACTAACAGTCCTGCCTTTTGGAGCAACGACAACTTGGTTGAGAGCTACGCCAACCGCTTCTACGCCTATTATGGTGGAGCGACCAATTTCTACTTCAACACTCTCAATGATGATCAGGTGAATCCAGAGTTCTCTGACTGGACTTTCACCAATGTGCCAAACACGTCATCAGCGTGGTCAAGTCGTTTCACCAATATCCGTCGCGTCAACTATCTGCTCGATGGTTTGAAATCATCCACGCTGCCAGAGGCAACCAAGAAAAAGTTTGAGGCCATAGGCAGGATGAATCGCGCCTACGTCTATTCCGAACTGGCTAAGATGTATGGCGACGTGCAGTGGGAAAGCAATGTCATTCTTGACGCGCAGGACGAGGATCAGACAAAGGGTCCACGTACCGACCAGGACGTGGTGATGGACTCGGTGCTCTACGACCTCAACTTCGCCATTGCGAACCTCGCTTCAAATACTTCCGACAAGACATTGTGGAGTAAAGAGTTAGCTTTGGCAATAAAGAGCGACGTATGCCTATATTGGGGCACTTACTGCAAGTACAGGACCGTGGCTGACAACGGCAAAGCAGCTGACCAGACACTCGCGCAGAAATTCCTGCAAGAGAGCGTGAGCGCCTCAGAGCAGCTCATGAACTCCGGCAAGTTCGCCCTTAACGATTGGGACGTGGCAGGCACTTACGAGAACGCCGCCAACCCAAGCAAGCTTTACACAATCTACAACTCACTTAGTTTGAACGACAACAGTGAGGTAATCTTCTACAAGCATTATGAGAAAGACGTGCTCAGCCATGGCTTGTGCGACTATACCAGTGGCTCAACAACGCAAAGCGGAATAACCAAGGATGCCATCGACGCGTTCCTCTTCCGTGACGGCAAGCCAAAGGCAACCACTACGCTTGATAAAGACGACAAGGCGGTGAAAAACGCCAATGGCGACTACAGCATTTCCCATTTCTTGAAGAACAAGGATCGCCGTCTTGAGCTTCTCGTGGACTCCGTGCTCGCTTTCAAGGATCATGGATGGATACGCAACGAGCCATCTCCAGACGCGGCATTGCCAGCACAAATGACATCATCAACGGGCTACACCATCTACAAGTATGATAACCCACAGATGGGCATGACATATCGTACAAGTACGGTTGGCTGCTACACTGACATTCCTCTTTATTGGTACTCCGTAATCCTGTTGAACTATGCCGAGGCAAAGGCTGAGCTTGGCACAATCACTCAGGACGACCTCAACAAGAGCGTCAACTTGTTGCAGCATCGCGCAGGATTGCCCAACATGACTCTCAACCCAGAGGCAGACCCTGCCAACAACATGGGAGTGAGCAACTTGATATGGGAAATTCGCCGCAGCCGTCGTTGCGAGCTCATGTGCGACAACAATTATCGCTATTGGGATCTCGTGCGTTGGCACCAGATGGACAAGATGGACACCAAGGTAAATGTCAACGCCAACCTTGGCGCAAACGTTACCAACGTGGAAGACGCTGACAAGGACGCTGAAGGATACTTGAAAGGCACGTCGGCTACACGCGTATTCGAGCCGAAGTATTACCACTACCCTGTGCCATCCAAGGACATTCAGCTAAACAGTCAAATCAAGCAGAACCCCAACTGGAATTGAAGTCGAATAGAGTTGATTGACATTTTAGTTAAATAATCATTAAATAGCAGCCGATGTGAAACTATCGGCTGCTATTTCTGTACTTTTGCATTATTAATAGCCTTTTTATGCGAACAATCTTAAAAGTTTTTTCTATATGTTGCGCGAGCGCGTTTCTAACGCAACCTTTGCAAGCAGAGAAGCTGAATCCTGCCACGACGGCTGCCATTTCCAGCACATTGAGCCAGTACACGCAAGGCATAAGAACCGGAAAAATTGTGGTAGACTCTTCAGCGGTTTCCAATGACAGCGTGAAGATCTTTCTCAACACCGCCTTGCAGGACGTACCGATGCGCTCAGACAATGTCAAGGAGATATTGAAGACGGTCAGCGACTGCCTGCCAAGTGAGTTGCGTCAAAGACAGTTGTCGCTTTATGTCAATGGGCATGACATACTGTCGCTAATTCCGAATTACTTTAAATCTAAGGCTGACCGCAGAAAGGCTTTTTATAATGTTCCAGCTGAATATATAGGCAAAAGTGCTTACACGCCATTCACGCCAATAGTCACCAATCTCGATCGCCCTTATGCCGTGAAAAATGGGTTGCAGGGCAAGCACATAGCCATGTGGCAGAGTCATGGCAAGTATTTCGAGCAAGGCTTGAACCGTTGGGAGTGGCAGCGCGCGCGCCTCTTTGAGAGCGTTGAGGACAAGTATACCCAAAGTTTCGTGTTGCCTTACCTCGTCCCGATGCTTGAGAACGCCGGGGCTTATGTCATGATGCCTCGCGAACGCGACACCAACCCTGCAGAAGTGGTGGTGGACAACGACGGTAAACTCGCCGTGTCGCCTTATTCCGAGCAGGATGGCTCCAAGGCATGGGGGCAAGGCGATGGCACGGGTTTTGCCTATGCCCGTAAGCAATATGTGGATTTCCAAAACCCATTCACTGAAGGCACCTTCAGGCAAGTGCTCACGACCAACAGCCGAAAGCAGGGCGAACAGTCCACTGCGAGATGGACTCCAAAGATACCACAAGACGGTCGCTATGCCGTCTACGTGTCTTACAAGACGTTGCCAAACAGCACGGAAGACGCACTTTATACTGTTCATCACAAGGATGGTATCACCCGTTTCTCCGTGAATCAGACCATGGGAGGTGGCACGTGGATTTACCTTGGCACATTCAGTTTCGCCAAAGGTGACGGAGGATTCGTGGAACTGAGCAATTTCAGCAAGACCGCTGGCAAGGTGCTTACCGCCGATGCCGTGAAATTCGGAGGTGGCATGGGCAATGTGGCGCGCGCCGCTGATGGCAACAAGATCACGACATACACGAAAGGACACTCCGGAGACAACCAGAGCGACCGCAACGCTTACCAGCCCAAGCTCGACTTCATTCCGAAAGTGAGCGGCTATCCACGCTACCTTGAAGGCTCGCGCTATTACCTGCAATGGGCTGGCGTGCCAGATAGCATATACTCGCCATCACATGGCGCAAACGACTATACCGACGACTATCGCGACCGCGGGCTTTGGGTCAACTATCTCGCAGGTGGCACGCGCGCCTGTCCCGACGTGAAGGGATTGAACATACCTATAGCCCTGTCGTTTGCTTTCCATAGTGACGCCGGCACCGTGAAGGGCGACTCCATCATTGGCAACCTTGGCATTTACCAGACTTCACAATACGGTGGCGTATTCGCCGATGGCACCTCACGCGATGCCAACCGCGACCTGTGCGACCTCGTGCAAACCCAGATTACCCATGACCTTAGGCTTCAAGCCGACCCCAAATGGACACGCCGTGGAATGTGGAACCAACGTTATTTCGAGGCTTGGGTGCCACGTGTGCCGGCAATGCTGCTTGAGCTCATGTCGCACGAGAATTTCGCAGATATGCGTTATGGCCTTGACCCACGCTTCCGCTTCGTTGTTGGCCGCGCCATATACAAAGGCATTCTCCGCTTCCTCAGTACCGAATATGGATACCCATACATCGTTCAGCCCCTGCCGGTCAAGTCAGTCAGCGCCATGCTCAACAACAAAAACCAAGCCGTGATTTCATGGGAAGCCGTGACAGACAGTCTTGAGCCTACAGCACAGGCAAAGCGTTTTGTCGTGTACAAGCGCATTGGCGATGGTGACTTCGACAACGGCACGGTGGTGAAGAAAAACGCTTATGTCACCAACATTCCCGCAGATGAGGTGGTGAGCTTCAAGGTTACTGCCTTGAACGATGGCGGCGAGAGCTTCCCGTCGGAGATACTCTCGTTAGGCTTGTCGAGCAAGTCAACGGCTAAGCCTGTGCTCGTCATCAATGGTTTCGACCGCATCAGTGCCCCTGATGATTTCACCAGCAGCGACGACAACCTCGCCGGATTCCTTGCCGCCAATGATAATGGCGTGCCCGACAAGGAGCTCATTTCTTATGTGGGAGCCATGAAAGAGTTCCGGCGCGACATACCGTGGACTCACGATGACGCGTCAGGTTTCGGCGACAGTTATGGCAACGAGGAACGTATAACCATTGCTGGAAACACTTTCGATTACCCAGCTCTCCATGGCAAGAGCTTGTTGAAGGCCGGTTACAGTTTCGTATCCAAGAGTCGTGCAGCGATAAGCAAAGCTGAGAAAGAAGGCAAGGCAGACGCTTTCGATGGCAAGAGCCTCGTGGATGCTTATTCCGCAATAGACCTCATACTCGGAAAGGAAAAACAAACCAAGTATGGTCGTCCTGGACTGCATCCTTTGACGTTCAAGACATTCGACGAGCCCATGCAACAGCTGCTAACGTCATTCTGTAAGGCAGGAGGCCCCGTGTTCGTCTCTGGAGCCTATGTCGGCACCGACTTGTGGCAGAACCCACTCGCTACTTCAGACCCACGGGCGAAGAGCCAAAAGGCAGACCGCGACTTCGCAGAGAAGATACTCAAATACCAGTGGCGTGAAGACCGAGCCTGCACAGACGGGCAAATCTCTTATGTCGTGTCGCCACTCGTCTCCGACACGACCAGGTTCACATATTATAATAAGCCCAATAGCACTTCTTATGTGGTGGAGTCGCCCGATGCCATCGATCCAGCCGATCCATGCGCTTACACCGCTTTCCGCTATCCAGAGAATGGTATGTCGGCAGGCGTAGTGTTCGGAGGCAACGGCACTGACAATTGGCGCACATGCGTGCTCGCGTTCCCATTCGAGTCGGTGAAGAGCGAGACCGCGCGCGACAGTCTCATGAAGACTGTCATGCAGTATCTCACCAAGAAAGAATAGACCTCATGGGATTGATACGTAACATGATAGATATTGTGCGGTTTGAAGGTATAAAATTAAAACGGCTTGCCACAGTTGTGGTATGTTATTTTGTCGCGTTGTCAGCGGCGTTTGCCTTTGAGCCCTTCCGCTTTGCCGTTGTCACGGATGTTCACATTTCCGCGAACTCATCACAGCCAACAGAAGACTTGAGGCAATCCGTAGCGCAAATCAACAACGACGACAGCATCGACTTTGTGCTTGTCACTGGAGACATTGCCGACGCTGGCGATGGAGCGTCGTTGCGAATTGCCAAAAGAGAACTTGACAAGCTCACCAAACCGTGGTACATACTCGAAGGCAACCATGACCAGAACTGGAGCGAAAGCGGATGCATGGACTTCGTGAAGATTTTTGGTTACGAGCGTTTCCGGTTTGAGCATAAGGGCATTCTCTTCATAGGCTTCCCCACGGGCCCTATGATGCGTATGGCACTTGGTCATGTCGCACCAGAGGACATAGCGTTTGCAACGGATGCGTTGGAGAAAAACGGCAAGGACGGCAAGCCTGTGTTTGTGGTTTGCCACATGCCGGTACAACCAACCGATATAGACAATTGGTATGAGGTGACCGACGCGCTTCGTCCTTATCCGATAGTGGCCTTTGTCAACGGTCATTATCACCGCAACCTACATTTCAACTATGATGGTATGCCTGGAATAGCCAATGTCACCAACCTTAGGCAAAAAGGCAACACGGCTGGCCAGTACAACGAGTTTGACGTGCGTACAGACTCGGTTGTGGTTTATACACATCCTGTGGGCAAGCCACGTTATCGCTGGACATCAATACCATTCACGACCAAGCACGATGACAACCCTGCCCACTGGTTCCCACGTCCTTCCTATGCAGTAAACGACGCTTACCCAACAGTGAAGGAAAACTGGGCTGTAAGTCAGCACGCTGGCATATACTCCTCTCCCGTGGTATGGCGAGGCAACGTTTATGCTGCCGACAACGTAGGCCGTGTGGTTTGCTACGATGCTCTTGGACATGAGCTTTGGCACCACCAGACAGGTGCCCGCATCATCGGCACTCCAGCCATTGGCAAGGGAGTGCTTGTGGCTGGTTCCGCCGATGGCTTTGTTTATGGAATTGATGCTAAGAGTGGCAAGCAGTTGTGGCGAGTTGAGACATCAGCACCCTGCGTTAGTGCCGTCACCATAGTGGGCGGCACGGCTTATATAGGCGGTGGAGACCACTTCTTTAGGGCTATCGACGTGAAGAGCGGAAAGGTAAAGTGGCAAAGTCCCGACATAAAGGGTTATGTGGAGACAAAGCCTCTCGTGACCCGTGATAAAGTGATTTTCGGCGATTGGGCCACGACGCTCTACTGTCTTGACGCAAAAAGCGGCACACGCTTATGGACGTGGCACCCCAAGAAGACCGACATGCATTATTCGCCAGCTGGTGTTTGGCCAGTGGAGGCAAATGGCCGCGTGTTCATTTGTGATCCAGACCGCGCCTCGACAGCCATTGACCTGAATACAGGCAGGCAGATTTGGCGAACATATCAGAGCAAGGTGCGCGAGAGCATCGGATTGTCTAAAGATGGCAAGCGAATCTACATGAAGACAATGAACGACAGCATCGTTTGTTATTCCACTAAGGGAGACACGCCGCAAGAGCTTTGGGCCACCAATTGTGGTTTCGGTTACGAGCACGCCAGGGTGATGCTTGTCGAGAAAGACGGAGTGGTGTTTTCCACAAACAAGGATGGCCTTATAATGGCACTTGACGGAAAGACAGGACGCTTGCTATGGAAACATAAATTTGGCAACACGCTTATCAATACCGTCGTGCCACTGAGTGCCAACAAGCTGATGTTCACCAATGAAGCTGGAATCATCGGCGAGATTGAGGCTAAACGCTGAGTGTAATCCCAAAACGACATCCTGTCGACGATACAAAAAAGTAACATAATAAAAAACATAGCTAATAAACTTAAGAAAAATGAAGAAACTGATAGATTGCTTCATCCCACGTGGAAATGAAGAGGAGACCAAGAGAAACTTAGAAGCTCTCGAAGCCGAAGAGCTCGTGGGCAATGTCACTGTCATCGACGGTAACGTCAAGGCTTCCGCGGTCTTGAAGAACATAGCCGAGAAGGCAGAGGCACAATATACGTTGCTCTATCTGAAGGGGCAGTTCATACAGTTGGGTTATCTTGCCCTTGAGCGTCTTGTGCAAGTCGCAGGTATCACCGAGGCTGGCTTGACCTACACCGACCACTACAACATCTCTGCCGATGGCAAGCGCGCCGACGCTCCAACCATCGACTACCAGTTTGGCGCTCTGCGTGACGACTTCAATTTCGGTTCTGTGCTCCTCTTCCGTACAGATGCCTTGAAAGAGTCAGCTTCGAGAATGAAAGCCGATTATCAGGCAGCCGGATTCTATGACCTGCGCCTTAAACTCGCCGAGAAATATGAGATAAGCCACGTCAACGAATACCTATACTCTGAGGTTGAGCTTGATACTCGCAAGACTGGTGAGAAGCTCTTCGACTATGTGGACCCACGCAATCGCGCGTCACAGATAGAGATGGAGAAGGCCGTGACGGAGTATCTTAAGGAGATTGGCGGATACCTCAAACCTGAGTTCACGCCCATTGACATCACGGCAGGCGAGTTCCCAGTCGAGATAAGCGTGATGATTCCAGTGCGCAACCGCATACGCACCATCCGCGATGCCGTGAACAGCGCGCTGGCACAGAAGACCAATTTCAAGTACAATGTCTTTGTCATAGAGAATGGTCCCGAGTGCCATTCCACTGACGGCACGACGGAAGCCGTCGCTGAGATGGCGAAAGGCGATGACCGCATTGTGCATATTGTAACGACACGCCGTGACCTTGGTGTCGGTGGCAGTTGGAACCTTTGCGCTCACGACCCACGTTGTGGCCGTTTCATCGTGCAGCTCGACTCCGACGACGTGTATCTCGATGAGAACACGCTTCAAACCTATTATGATGCTTTCATGAAGCAAAAGACCGCTGCGATAATCGGTTCTTATGTTCTCACGGACATCAATAAGAACATACTTCCCCCGGGAAAGATTGACCATGCTGAGTGGACACCAGATAATGGTCGCAACAATGCCCTCCGCATCAATGGCTTAGGTGCTCCACGAGGCATGTACTCACCAGTGTTGCGCAGTCTCACCATGCCTAATGTCAATTATGGCGAGGATTACGCTTTCATGCTTGCCGTCAGCCGCCACTACCTCATTGGCCGCATCTATGACCCAGTGTATTGCTGCCGCAGATGGGATGACAACTCCGACGGTGACTTGAGCATAGAGAAAGAGAACCGCAACAACACTTACAAGGATCGTATACGCACTTGGGAACTCAAGGCGCGCATAGCAATGAACCGCAAGAATGAACAGTAAGAACATCACACCTTGGGTGTGGGTGCCCACACTCTATTTTGCCGAGGGCGTGCCTTATTTCATAGTGAACAACATCTCCGTGATGATGTTCACTAAGATGGGCGTTCCCAATGGCGACATGGCATTCTTTACCACGTTGCTTTATTTCCCTTGGTTCCTCAAAGGCATTTGGAGCCCATTGGTCGACGTGGTGAAGACCAAGCGCTGGTGGATTATCACCATGCAGGCGTTGCTCACCATATTGTTGGTTGCCCTCACGTTCACGTTGCCGTTCCCGTCGGCGCAGATGATAGCGAGCGGACAGACCCCAATCAGCATCTTCTCGCTGACGCTGGTGCTGTTTATCATTGCCGCTTTTGCCTCTGCCACCCACGACATTGCCGCTGATGGTTACTATATGTTGGCCCACAGCCCGAGCAGTCAGGCGGCGTTCATCGGCATCCGCAGCACCTTTTACCGCATTGCCTCCGTCTTTGGGCAAGGAGTGCTGGTCTTTATCGCAGGTACTGTAGAGAGCAAAACGGGCAATATCCCTTATTCCTGGAAGGTGACCCTTGGCTTGAGTGCCGCCATATTCTTCGTGATAACACTTTATCACACGTTCTGTCTGCCTCACGCTGATGCCGACCGTCCACGCGTGGACACTTCGAAAGAATCGACTGGTAATGGCAAGTGGAGCGAGCTGTTAGGCTCTTTTTCGACATTTGTGAAGAAACCAAACGTTGGTTGGGCGATAGCGTTCATGCTTCTCTTCCGCTTGCCTGAGGGCTTCCTCATAAAGATGTGCCAGCCTTTTCTCGTGCATGGCACTGATGTCGGTGGATTGGGTCTCAGCACCGACATGGTGGGCCTTGTCTATGGCACTTTTGGCGTCATCGCCCTTCTTGGCGGTGGAATACTCGGTGGTATCGTGGCATCACGGATGGGGTTGAAGCGCTCGTTGTGGATCATGGCCGCGGCCATAACCTTGCCTTGCGTTACCTTTGTGTATTTAGCCGTGGCGCAGCCGTCAAACATCGCCGTCATCACCATTGCCCTGTGCATAGAGCAGTTTGGTTATGGATTTGGCTTTACGGCTTATATGCTTTACATGATGTATTTTTCCGAGGGAGAGTTCAAGACATCCCACTACGCCATCTGCACGGCTTTCATGGCGCTCAGCATGATGCTGCCAGGCTTTGTAGCGGGATACATACAAGAGGCGATAGGCTATGTCAACTTTTTCTGGATGGTTATGCTTTGCTGCCTCGCCACTGTCGGCATCACTTTCGTGGTGAGAAAACAGATAGACGAGCATTATGGTTGTAAGTAAAAACTATTTGACATGAAACGAATAGCTATCTTAATCAGTTGCCTCTGCCTGTTCTCACTTGTGTACGCCCAGAAGGTGAAGACCGGCATAGAGGTGTTGAAAGCCAGCAACTTCAAGATTCTTGAAGGCAAGCGAGCTGGTCTTGTCACCAACCCAACAGGTGTTGACAATGACCTCGTGTCCGATATTGACATACTGCACAACGCCCCCAATGTGAAGCTCGTGGCCCTCTTCGGTCCCGAGCATGGCGTTCGCGGCAGTGCCCATGCTGGCGAGACGGTGACCGGCAACAGCGACCCGCGCACAGGTTTGCCGGTTTATTCCCTCTATGGCAAGACACGCATACCAACTGATGAAATGTTGAAAGGCATCGATGTGCTCGTGTACGACATTCAGGACATTGGTTGCCGCTCGTTTACGTATATCTCCACGCTTTACAATGTCATGAAGGCGGCAGCCAAGCACGGCATTGAAGTGATAGTGCTCGACCGTCCCAATCCTTTGGGTGGCGAGAAGGTGGAAGGCAACCTCGTCGAGGACGACTGCGTGAGTTTCGTCTCGCAATTCAAGATACCATACGTTTATGGCCTTACCCCAGGCGAGGTTGCCATGTTGCTCAATGGAGAGAACATGATTGGTGGCCGATGCAAGTTGCAAGTGGTAAAGATGAAAGGCTGGAAACGCCGTATGACTTATGAGCAGACTGGCCTGGAGTGGGTGCTGTCATCCCCCCACATCCCGGAAATGTCGTCAGCGCCATTTTACAGTGTCACGGGCATTGTGGGCGAACTTTCCACCATCTCTATCGGCGTGGGATATACGCTCCCGTTCAAGCTCATTGGCGCCGAATGGATCAAGGCGCAAGAGTTTGCCGACGCCATGAATGCATTGCGCTTGCCAGGTTACACTTTCCGCCCGATATTCTATACGCCTTATTATGGTCCAGGCAAAGGCAAGGAACTGCAAGGAGTGCAAATCTACATCACCGACTACAAGAAGGCTCGCCTTTGCGACGTGCAGTGGTACGCCCTCCAAGAGCTTTACAAGCTCTATCCCGACCATGACCCCATGGGAGAGGACACGAAACGTGCCGACATGATAAACAAGGTGTGTGGCTCAAAGCAGATTCGTGAGCTTTTCTTGCGTCGCCACCAATGGCAAGACGCAAAGCAATATTGGGACAAGGATGTAGACAACTTCCGTAGAACCGCTAAGAAATACTACCTTTACAAATGAATACCGACAATACGACAAAACCTACGAAGAGCCAGCGTATACTCTCCGTTGACATCCTCCGTGGCATCACCATCGCGGGCATGATTCTTGTCAACAACCCCGGTGGGCCAGAGGAAGATTCCTTCACGCCGCTCACCCATGCCGAGTGGATAGGTCTGACACCAACAGACCTCGTGTTCCCCACGTTCATGTTCATCATGGGCATCACCACCTATCTTTCTCTACGCAAGTTCAACTTCTCTTGGTCCAAGGAGTGCGCGTTCAAGATAGCCAAGCGCGCTTTCTTGCTTTGGGGCATTGGCCTTGCCATAGCGTTGCTGCTGACGATGATTCGTGGTGCCTTGCATCCTAATGACTGGAACGGCTTTGGCTATATGTTCGCCCATCTCCGTATTCTCGGCGTGTTGCCAAGATTGGGTATCTGTTATGGGTTGGCTGCGGTCGTGGCCATCAGCGTGAAGCACAAGTTCATTCCGTGGCTCATAGCCGCTCTTTTCGTTGGCTATTACGTTCTGCTCGAACTCGGCAATGGCTATGCCCACGATGACAGCAACATCCTTGCCGTTATCGATAGCATAGTGCTTGGCTCGGGCCATGTGTACAGATGGGACACGCCCGACCCGGAAGGATTGATGTCCACGTTGCCTGCCCTTGGCCATGTGCTCATTGGCTTCTGCGTGGGTAAGGTCATCATGAACCTCAAGGACTTGAACGACAAGATAGAACGCCTTTTTGTCATTGGCTCCGTGTTGGTGCTGGTCGGCGTTCTTCTTTCTTATGCTTGCCCGATAAGCAAGAAGTTGTGGACCCCCACGTTTGCCATGACCACCTGCGGCATAGCCAGCACCTTGCTCGCTCTCATGACATGGATTATCGACAAGAAGCACAAGCAAGGGCGGCTCACGGAGTTTTTCCATGTGTTTGGTGTCAATCCGTTGGCCCTGTATGTGCTATCCGACCTCTTGCTCATTCCTTTCTCCATGTTGCCAATCATCGGTGGTGACACGTTGCAGAAGTTCTGTTTCGATGATGTGCTGTCGTCATTCCTTCCGTTGCCATTCGCCTCACTTGTTTGGGCATGCTTCTTTGTGATGTGTTGCTGGATTGTGGGCTTGTGGCTTTTCAAGAAGAAGATTTACATTAAATTATAAAACAATATTCATCATGATACTTTTAGCAGACAGTGGCTCCACCAAAACAGATTGGGGCTTAGTGGAAAACGGCAAGCTCGTGAAACGGCTTCGCACCAGTGGCATGAATCCCTTTCAGATGTCTGAAGAGGCAATCACCGAGGAGATAAAGAACCATCTCGTGCCCGAGCTTCCAAGCACGGAGCTTGACGAGGTTCATTTCTATGGCGCGGGCTGCACCAAGGAGAAGCAGCCTATAGTGGAGCGTGCCCTTCGTGCCAATCTTACCATTAACGGCGAGTGTGAGGTGGCGAGCGACATGCTTGGCGCGGCGCGCGGCATTTGCGGCCATAAGCCCGGCATAGCCTGCATACTGGGCACGGGCAGCAACTCTTGCTCTTACGATGGCAAGTACCTCGTGAAGAACGTTTCTCCATTGGGATTCATCCTCGGTGATGAGGGCAGTGGGGCAGTGCTCGGCAAACTTCTCGTGGGCGATGTGTTGAAAAACCAGATGCCTGAAACCATCACGAAGCGTTTCTTTGAGAAATACAAGCTCACTTCTGCCGACATCATTGATCGCGTTTATCGCCAGCCGAAGCCGAACACTTTCCTCGCCTCGTTTGTGCCATTCCTTGAGGAAAACATCGACGAGCCGAAAATATACAACTTGATTAAAGAGAGCTTCCGCTCCTTCCTCCGCCGCAATGTCATGCAGTACGACGGTTGGCAGACATTGCCAATCGGCTTCAACGGCAGCATAGCCAAGATATACAAGAAACCACTATTGGAGGCTCTTGAGGAAGAGGGCATGCACCTCGGCAGGATTATCCAGGCTCCGATGGAAGCCATGGTTGAGTATCACGTAGAGAAATAAAAACGAAATGGAAACATTCACGAAGATTACCGAGCAGTCATCACTGTATGACGGTCTTGAGAAAAAAAGTGTTCATGAGTTGTTGACCGACATCAATCACGAGGACCAAAAGGTGGCTCTCGCCGTTGAGAAGGCCATCCCTCAGATAGAAGCTCTCGTAGAGCATATCGTGCCACGTATGCAGCGCGGTGGCAGGGTCTTCTATATGGGCGCGGGCACAAGTGGCCGTCTCGGCGTGCTCGATGCCTCAGAGCTGCCCCCGACGTTTGGCGTTCCTCCCACGATGGTCTATGGGCTCATTGCCGGTGGCGACACAGCCTTGCGCAATGCCGTTGAGAAGGCTGAGGATGACCCAAAGCGCGGTTGGCAGGAGCTTGAGCAGCACGGCATAGGACCAGACGACACCGTCATCGGCATCGCCGCCTCAGGCACTACGCCCTATGTTGTAGGGGCGTTGAAAGACGCTCGCGCGCATGGCTGTCTCACTGGTTGCATCACATCCAACCCTGGCACGCCAATGGCTGAGGCTTGCGAATATCCCATTGAGATGATTGTCGGCCCCGAGTTTGTCACAGGCTCCTCGCGCATGAAGTCGGGTACTGGCCAGAAGATGATTCTCAACATGATATCTACCACCGTCATGATACAGTTGGGCCGCGTCAAGGGCAATCGCATGGTAAATATGCAACTCACAAACAAGAAACTCGTTGACCGTGGCACGCGCATGGTAATGGACTATACCAAACTGCCTTACGATGAGGCCAACGCGCTTCTCTTGAAGTATGGGTCCGTGAAGAAAGCCGTGGACGCTTTCAAGGCTCAATAGGAGAGTCGTTGAGCTTCAGCACGTATTCCCACAGCTTCTTATAAAACGTATGTCGAGTCAACGTCGCCACGTCGCCCAGGATGATTAGCTTCATCCTTGCGCGCGTTATGGCGACGTTCATTCGTCTTAGGTCTCTCAAGAATCCAATCTCGCCGTTTTCGTTGGCGCGCACCATGGATATGAGTATGATGTCGCGCTCTTGACCTTGGAAACCGTCAACGGTGTTTACGGTGATCAGCCTGCGGAAGGGCTTGAAAAACTCGCGTTGCTTGATCGCGTGCCTCAAGTATTGCACTTGGGCGCGATAGGGCGATATTATGCCCACGTCAATCTGCTCGTCGAGAATGCGTTGCTTCCCGATTTTCGTGAAGTAGGCTTGCAGGCTGTCGAGGGTCAGTGTGGCCTCGCCCTTGTTCACCCGCCCGAAGCTCTCGCCGACAAATTGCTCTTTGCTGCCAGGCTCATCCTTGCCCAAGTTTATCTGCCCCGTGTCGAGCCATAGTATCGGACGGTCAAAATTGAGGATGCTCTTGCGCCGTGCTATCTCGGGTGCCGTGGTCACCTTGCCACCATAGAACCAATCG
The DNA here is from genome assembly GCA_036743855.1 of Prevotella sp. GTDB lineage: Bacteria > Bacteroidota > Bacteroidia > Bacteroidales > Bacteroidaceae > Prevotella. The sequence continues at coordinate 28,317 of DAINOS010000013.1, forward strand.
GAAGAGAACTTCATTATCTCGTCATTCATGCGATACTGCACGTTGAGGAGAGTGACACATTCTGGTTTGTTCTCCACTATTCGTTCCATGAGAGTCTTTCCCAGGCCGCCTTTCAGTGCCGCTATGCTTTTCACCGTAGGCGGCAGTTGGCAGTGGTCGCCGGCGAGCACCACGCGGCTCACCCTTCGCATCGGAATCCAGCACGCGGCTTCGAGGGCTTGCGCTGCCTCGTCGATGAAGAGTGTGCCGAATTTCATCCCGTCGAGCAGACGGTTGGCCGAGCCGACAAGGGTGGAGGCTATCACGCGCGCCTCGCCGAAGAGTTCGGCGTTTATGCGAATCTCCAGTTCCGTGGCGCGCGACTTCAGCCGTTCCAACTTCTGGTGGAAGTTGTCGTCGCGCCCTTTCTTCTTTCTCCTTAGTTCCCTTATGGCTTTGCGTATTGCCCACAGTTGTGGGTAGTCGGGATGTGCCTCAAACCGTCGTTCATAAGTGAAGCTGAGCATCTTGTCGTTGACACGTGTCGGGTTGCCAATGCGCAGCACGTTTATCCCACGGTCAACGAGCTTCTCGCAAATCCAGTCCACCGCCATGTTGCTTTGCGCGCAAACGAGCACTTGGCTCTCGCGCATCAGGGTCTCGTTTATCGCTTCCACGAGTGTCGTCGTCTTGCCCGTGCCGGGAGGACCGTGGACAATTGCCACGTCCTTGGCCCACAACACCTCGTTGACCGCGTGCTCTTGCGCCTTGTTAAGCCATGGGAAAGACATCGGGGCAAACGTGAACCTTTCCACGGGCGTCTTGGAATAGAAGAGGTCGCGCAGGTAGGCCAGCCTGTTGTTCTTGGCTTTGATCACCCTGTCCATGGCATCGAACATCACGCGGTAGCTTGTCTCGTCAAACGAGAGCTGCACGCCCACGGGCTTGTCGCTGCTTTGCAGGTCGATGGCGTGCCCTTCGGGAATCACGACAACCATTCGGCTTCCCTCGGCATAAGACACGGTGCCAGTGAACGAGAAATAATGTATGGCTTTCCCCTTGTCGTTGGCGTTTGCCTTATTAGATGCTTGCTCCGAGAAGGAAAAAAACATCACGGTCTTTCCATACTCGAAGTTGTGCTCAATGTCCACGTCCTGCGTCCGTGTTATATCTATGGTCATCTGGTTGAGCGAGTTGTAGCGCGTGACCCCCACGTTCACCGGGTACCATGCGTCGCCACGCTTAACCTTGCGCTCTATGCCGACGGCCTCCGTTTGCTTTCGGAAAGCCTCTTTCTCCGTTTGATACTCCATTTGGAGCAACAAGCGCTGTTGTTGTAATGACAGTATTGCTGAGTTATTCATACGAATGCAAAGGTAAGCATTTTCTTTGTAAACAGAAACCTTGTCAGGGAAGCCTAAGGGGGTGTGATGTCGAGCTTTTCAAATGTGAGCGCGTAAAGATTTTCTTAAATTGTGCAAAATATCAATGTAAAGATTTGTTTGTTAATATAAAAAGGCTAACTTTGCATTAAAATATAGGCCGATTGGCTTGCCGTGATGGTGGAATGGTAGACACGAGGGACTTAAAATCCCTTGGCCAGTAATGGCTGTGCGGGTTCGAGTCCCGCTCGCGGCAC
>DAINOS010000014.1:0-28617 GCA_036743855.1 Prevotella sp.
GGCCCCATCTCGATGGAGTTGAGGTATACCTCCATGATGCGTTGCTTGCTCCAAAAGAGTTCCATGAGTGCCGTGAAATAAACCTCAAAGCCTTTTCTCACCCATGAGCGTCCAGGCCAGAGGAATACGTTTTTCGCCGTCTGTTGCGATATTGTGCTGGCTCCATGTTTCCTGCCGCCTCTTAGGTTGTTTTTTGCCGCTTTGCCTATGGCGTTGAAGTCGAAGCCATGGTGCAGGAGGAATCGCGAGTCCTCACTTGCCATCACTGCCACGGGCATGTGCGCCGATATCTTGTCGAGCGAAATCCAGTGGTGGTGTATGGTGAGCGAACCGTTTTGGAAGCATCTTATCACCATCAATGGCGTGATGTATACTGGAATGAAACGGTAGGCTATGACAGCAAGAATGGTGGAGGCAAAAAATGCCCCCACCACCCAGCGTGTGATTATCTTGAAAAGACGCATTACTTCAACGTGCCGTTGTTTGCGGCGTCAACCATTGCCTGCGAAGCGTAGAGATACACCTCCACGCGACGGCTTGCGGCGCGGTTCTCTGTGCCATCGGCGTTGGTGATGAGATTGGTCTCGCCATAACCCACGGCGTTCTTGATTTGAGAAGAAGGCACGGCGCAGTTGTTCACGAGGAAGTTCCTCACGGCGTTGGCACGGTTCTGCGAAAGCTTGAGGTTCACGTCGTCGGAACCGTCGGAAGAAGCATAGCCCTGGATGTCGACAGAGCAAGTGGAGTTGTTCTTCAAGACGTTGGAGAACTGTGTCAAGTCCTTGATGGCTCCGCTCTGCAAGTCATATTTGCCAACCTTGAAGAGGATGCCGTTGTCGAAAGTCACCTTCACGGCCTTCAAGCCGTTGGAGTCGGTCACGGTCTCCACCTTGGCGTTCTCCACCTGCTTGGCCTGCTCAGCCACCTTGTCCATGTGGCGGCCAATGAGCGTGCCAGCTCCGGCACCTACGGCAGCTCCAATGGCAGTGCCGATGGCAGCGCCTTTGCCATGGCCAATGAGACCACCCACGAGAGCGCCTAAGGCACCGCCGGCACCAGTGCCAACGAGAGTGCCTGTGCCCTGCTTCGTGGCACAGCTTGTGAAAGTGAATCCGCTAACCATTGTGAGCATGCACATTCCAAGTGCGATAGTCTTTGTGTTTTTCATGATAAATAAATAATCTTTTATGTTATTCTTTTTTCTTCATGCAAAGGTAGCCTTTTTTTGGCAGTTAGGCCGTTTATGCTATCTTTTTTTATTAACTTTGCCGCAAAATTAAACATAAATAAAATTTGCGCATTCCGGAAACGCCTACACTCGTGTAGGGATTTCCCTATGATTGAAGAATTATGGCAAAAGAACTGAAACAATTGACCAAGCGTGCCGATAATTACAGTCAATGGTACAACGACTTGGTGATGAAGGCCGACCTGGCGGAGATCGCCCCTGTACGCGGTTGTATGATAATCAAGCCTTATGGCTATGCCATTTGGGAGAAGATGCAAGCACAACTCGACAAGATGTTCAAGGAGACTGGCGTGCAGAACGCTTACTTCCCATTGCTCATTCCTGTGAGCTTCTTCGCCCGTGAGGCCGAGCACGTGAAGGGATTCGCCAAGGAGAGCGCCGTGGTGACACACTACCGCCTCAAGGCTACCGACGAGGGAAAGATCGCCGTGGACCCAGACGCTAAACTCGATGAGCCGCTCGTCATCCGCCCAACGTCGGAGACGATGATTTGGCACACATACAAGAACTGGATTCACTCTTGGCGCGACCTGCCAATCATGTGCAACCAGTGGTGCAACGTCATGCGCTGGGAGATGCGCACGCGCCCGTTCCTCCGCACGTCTGAGTTCCTTTGGCAGGAGGGCCACACCGCCCATGCCACCAAGGAGGAGGCCGAGGCTGAGGCACAGAAGATGCTTCACGTTTATGCCGACTTCGTGGAGAACTGGATGGACGTTCCGGTGCTGCAGGGCGTGAAGAGCCCCACGGAGCGTTTCGCCGGCGCGTTGAACACATACACCATCGAGGCGATGATGCAAGACGGCAAGGCCTTGCAAAGCGGCACGAGCCACTTCCTCGGTCAAAACTTCGCGAAGAGCTTCGACGTGCAGTTCCTCAACAAGGACAACAAGCCGGAGTATGTTTGGGCTACGTCGTGGGGTGTTTCCACTCGTCTCATGGGCGCGCTCATCATGGTTCACTCCGATGACAACGGTCTCGTGCTCCCGCCGCGCTTGGCGCCTATACAGGTCGTCATCGTGCCGATAAGCAAGAATGCCGAGCAGCTCGCTGCCATCACGGCCAAGTTGCAGCCAGCCATCGACGAGTTGCGCGCGTTGGGTATCAGCGTGAAGTATGACGATGCCGACAACAAGCGTCCAGGCTTCAAGTTTGCCGACTATGAGCTGAAGGGCGTTCCCGTGCGCCTTGTCATGGGCGGACGCGATTTGGAGAACAACACCATCGAGATCATGCGTCGCGACACCTTGGAGAAGGAAAACGTCAGCTTCGATGGCATCGTGGAGCGCGTGAAGAACACTCTCGACGATATGCAGAAGACCATTTTCGAGAAAGCCAAGGCTTATCGTGACGCCCACGTCTACGAGTGCGACAACTACGATGAGTTCAAGGAGCGCGTCAAGGATGGTGGCTTCTTCCTCTGCCCTTGGGACGGCACTGCCGAGACCGAGGCCAAGATCAAGGAGGATACCCAGGCCACGATACGTTGCATACCTTTCGCTTACGACCAGAACGTGGAAGGACTCAAGGACATGGTCAGTGGCGCCGACGCGAAATATAAAGTCATCATAGCCCGTGCATATTAACTCCGCGCCCCTTACCGTATACAAGGCGAGCGCGGGGTCGGGAAAGACGTTCACCCTTGCCGTAGAGTACATCAAGTTGCTCGTCGAGGACCCGATGAACTACTGCTACACCCTTGCCGTGACCTTTACCAATAAGGCCACGCAGGAGATGAAGCTGCGCATCTTGTCGAAGCTCTACGGCATAGCGAATGGCTTGCCCGACGCTGAGGACTATTATAATAATGTAAAGAAGTCGTTTCCGAACCTAACGGAGCGCGTCATCCGCGGCAGGGCGGGCGACGCGCTCTCTTTGCTTGTTCACGACTACAGCCGTTTCAGGGTCGAGACCATAGACAGCTTCTTCCAGCGCGTGCTGAGAAACCTCGCGCGAGAGCTTGGCTTGACGGCGAACCTCAAGGTCATGCTCAACGACAATGAGGTGGAAAGCCAAGCCGTGGACAACATCATCAGCAATATCGACAACGGCAACGACCCGCTGCTCACGTGGATCATGGATTTCGTGAGCGAGCGGATGGAAGAAGACAAGAACTGGAATGTGGTGGGCAACATCAAGGAGTTCGGAAAAAACATCTTCACCGATTTCTATAAGAGCCACCAAAAGCAGCTGCGCCTCATCATGGACGACGCTGGATTTTTCAAGCAATACACCTCTCGTCTTCGCGCCTTGCGGAAGAAAGCCCTCGACGACATGGCGGCTTTCGCCAAGCGTTACGCGGAAACCGCCTTGAAGCATGGCATTGACGATTCGTGCTATTCGCGTGGTCACAGCAACGCCCCGGGATATTTTGACAATCTTGCCAAGGGCGTGCTTGTGAGTGACGGCAAGACCAAGATGCCAAACTCATTCGTGCAAGCCGCACTGGAAAACCCCGACAAGTTCGTGAAGAAGGCCGACATTGGCAAGCCCGTGGCGGTTGCCATTCGCGAGTTTGTGAAGCCCTTGATAGAGGAGGCGGAGGAAAAGCGCGAGGCGGCTGCCGTCACCGTAAATTCAGTGACCCTCACCTTGCAAAACATCAACCAGTTGCGACTTCTCGGACGTATAGAGAGGGAGGTAAGCCGAATCAATGCCGACAACAACGACTATCCACTGTCAAACACCCAGAAACTTCTCAACGACCTCATAGACAAGCAAGACTCGCCATTCATCTATGAGAAGATAGGCGGGCAGTTGCGTTATATCATGATAGATGAGTTCCAGGACACCTCAACCGTGCAGTGGGACAACTTCAAGGTGCTTCTCGACGATTGCATATCGCATCAGGCGGGCAGTCTCATTGTGGGCGACGTGAAGCAGAGTATCTATCGGTGGCGCAATGGCGACTGGCAGTTGCTGCAAGGGCTCAACGAGACCAACTATCCCGACACCGTGCGCGTGAAGAGCCTTGACACCAATTATCGCTCGCAACGCAACGTTGTCAATTTCAACAACAGTTTCTTCAATGCGGCGGCTTCAAGTCTTTCAGTAGACGCGCCCGTTATAGAGGAGGCTTATTCCGACGTGACGCAGAAAGTGCCCGACAGCAAGCCCGAGGCGGGCGAGGTCGTTGTCAAGCTCCTTCCGAGCAAGGATTACGACGACTTGATGATTTCGCAGGTACGGCAAACCATCGAGTTGCTGCTCTCCCAGGGCGTTCGCTGCAACGACATCGCCATCATTGTGAGGAAAAACAAACACATCCGTTTGATAGCCGACTATTTCCTCCATAACCCCGTGAATGTAGGAGGTGAGCGGCGGTTGCTCGACATGGTGTCCGATGAGGCGTTCCGCCTCGACGCGTCGCAGGCGGTCAACACCATTGTCAGCGCCATGCGCTATCTTGTGAACCCCGACGACGGACTCACCGAGGCATTCCTTGCCAAGTCGTTCATTGGCAAGGAGCTGGAACCGTCCAGCGTCCATCAAGACAATGGGCAAGACGGCAAGCCTTTGGCTCATGCCCACGCTTATATGCCATTGCTTCCTCAGGAGTTTGTCGCCAGTCGCACGGAGTTGCTCTCCATGCCTCTCATCGACCTTGCCGAGAGGCTGTATGGCCTTTTCCGTCTTGACAGGCTCGCCGACCAGAATGCCTATGTGTGCGCATTCTTTGACCAGTTGTCCAATTATCTCAAACGCCATGTCGCGGGCATAGCCGACTTCCTCGAAGAGTGGGACGAGAACCTTTGCGGCAAGTCCATCCACAGTGCCGAGGCAAACGGCATCCGCTTGCTCACGGTCCACAAGAGTAAGGGACTGGAATTTGACAACGTGATACTGCCTTACTGCGACTGGGCATTGGAAAACAAGGATGACACTCTTTGGGTTGAGCCTTCCGTTGAGCCTTACAACGACCTGCCCGTGGTGCCGGTGAAGCTCAATGTCAGCAAGCTGAAACACTCCATCTATGCCGCCGACTATGATGCCGAGCACGTGAAAAACATTGTAGACAACGTAAACATTCTTTATGTTGCCTTTACCCGCGCCTCACGCAACTTGTTTGTCTTCGGCAAGAGAGACAAGGCCGACTTCCCCTCCTCACTTATCGCAAGCGTGATGCCAAGCATTCCGAACGCCAAGCCCACCGAAGACGGGAATGGCATCATCAGCTACGAGTTTGGCTCGCTGGCTATCAAGCCCGTGGCGGCAAGCAATCTCTCAACAGTGGAAGACCATCAGCAAGCCAACATCTTTGAACAAGTGGAGCAAGGCGTTGGTGTCAACATCGAGACGACCAAGTCGCATGCCCATTTCCTCCAGAGCAACGACAGCGATGAGTTCATGACTCCTGACGATGAACTTGAGGAACGGCGCAAGCATGACCAGTATATCGACACGGGCAACATTATTCACCGTCTGTTCTCAACCATTCACGATTACACCGAGGTCGATGCCGCCATAGACCAAATGGAGTTCGATGGCGTGCTCTACGACCGCCCCATGACGCGCGAGCAACTCAAGAAGTTCATCGAGGACAAGTTGAGCAACCCGCAGGTCAGCGACTGGTTCTCGCCACGGTGGAAGGCTTTCAACGAGTGTTCCATGATTTATTTCGACCCCGAGGAGCAACGCGTCAAGGAGCAACGACCCGACCGTGTCGTTTACGATGGAAAGAAGATGATAGTCATCGACTTCAAAACCGGTAGCGAACTGGAGAAACACAAGCGACAGGTCAGGGGCTATGTGCATCTGCTCAACGACATGGGCTACAAGGACGTGGAAGGTTACTTGTGGTATATCCGCAACGACGACATAGTGAAAGTATAGTCAAGACTTTATATTAAAGACACATCATCCAAAGACCTTATATTCAATGAGGACATTTCTGCAAAACGTGGCCAAGGACATTCTCGCCAAGCATGGCGGGGAGAATCTCGCCGACATAGCCGTGGTCTTCCCAAACAAGCGAGCCTCGCTCTTCTTGAACCAGGCACTCTACGAGGAGACTGGCCACACGGTATGGAGTCCGTCTTATTTCACCATCAGCGACCTCTTCAGAAATCATTCATCTCTCGCGGTCGCCGACCAGATTGACCTCGTGTTCCGGCTTTACAAGGCTTATGTCAAGCTCACGGGCAGCGACGAGCCGCTCGACCATTTTTTTTCTTGGGGTCAGCTCATGCTCTCCGACTTCGACGACCTCGACAAGAATCTCGTGGATGCCGACAAGCTCTTCATCAGCCTTGAGGCGTGGCAAGAAATGCGCGACTTCTCCTTCCTTTCCGACCAGCAACGCCAGAGCCTTGAGGATTTCTTTGGAAAGGTGGAGACCGACACGGTGTTGCAGCAACGCTTCAACGACATTTGGAAGAACCTCGGACCGCTCTATCATGCCTTTCGCGAGGACCTCAGGCGCGACGGGTTGGCCTATGAGGGCATGCTCTATCGCGACGTGGTGGAACGCAAGGTGCATGACTTCCGTTTCAAGCATTACATATTCGTGGGTTTCAACCTGCTACAAAAGGTTGAGCGGAGATTGTTCTTGCAATTGAAGGAGGCTGGCATGGCGGAGTTTTATTGGGACTACGACACCTATTTCATGTCAAATGGTCACGAGGCTGGTCGCTACATCCGCTGCTATCTCGACCGTTTGCCCAACGAGTTGGCGCCTGGCAGGGCTTCGGCAGGCATCGACACGGATGCCATTTACGACAACTTGTCGAAAAAGAAGGACATCACCTATGTATCCGCGCCAACGGAGGACATCCAGGCCCGATATGTCACCACGTGGCTTCGAGGTTTGGGCGACGTGGTGAGGACAGACCCAAGGTCGGTGGCTATCGTGCTGTGCGATGAGCGACTTTTGCAAAACGTCATACACTGCTTGCCCGAAACGGTGGGCGAGGTCAACATCACCACTGGTTATCCATTGTCAGCTACGCCAGCTGCCACACTCGTGGGCGTGCTCCTCGCCTTGCGCTTGCAAGGGCTGTGCAAGGACGGCAAGACTTATCGCTTGGCTTATGTCAACCAGGTGTTGTGCCATCCTTATGCCAAGTTTATATCAAGCGACATCCCCGTCATCTATGAGGACGTGAACACGCACAAGACTTTCTTCCCCACGGTGTCGCAACTTGTGGACAACCGCGATGAGGCGGCGCGGCGTGTCTTCACTCCTGTCTCGCCAAGTCTGCAAGGGCGTGAGCTTATCGTCGACTTGCTGCAATGGCTTGCCGACATCTTGAAACTCACGGGCGTGGGCTCTCGTGCCGAGAAAGACCCATTGATGCATGAGTCCATCTTCCGTATGTATACCATAATAAACCGTCTTAAAGAGGTGTTCTCGAAGACGCAAGTCGACTGCACCACGGTGTTGCTGCAACGCCTGTTGAGCCAACTGATAGAATCGACCTCGGTGCCTTTCCATGGCGAGCCGGCGCTTGGCATACAAATCATGGGCGTGTTGGAAACTCGCAATCTCGACTTCGACCATGTGCTCCTGCTCTCTTGCAACGAGGGCAATATGCCCAAAGGTGTAAACGATGCCTCGTTTATCCCACACTCATTGCGCCGAGGGTATGAGATGACTACCATAGAAAACAAGGTGGCCATCTATTCTTATTACTTCCATTCCCTCTTGCAGCGTGCCGCCGATGTCACGATGACTTTCAACAATGCCGCCGATGACGGCAAGCAGGGGGAAATGAGCCGATTCATGTTGCAATTCATGGTGGAGAGCGGGCAAACTCAGCATATACGCCGGCTCACCTTGCGGTCGGGGCAGAGCGTGTCGCCTGTCATGCGTGTCCCGATAGGGAAAAGCGAGGCGGTGGCAAGGCGGTTGCGCGACATAAAGTCGTTGTCGCCGTCGGCCATAAACCGCTATCTTCGTTGCCCGCTCATGTTCTATTATTCCACCGTGTGCCAGTTGCGTGAGGCTGACGATGATGACCAGGAGATTGACAATGTCATCTTTGGCAATATCTTCCACCGTGCGGCAGAACTTATCTATGACTTCCTCTCCGACCACGGCAGGAAAACCGTCACGGCTGAGGGTATCGACACCTTCGTGAAAGAAAATGTCAGGATACAGGCGTTTCTCGACCAGGCTTTCAGCGAGAAGCTGTTCAAGATTGAGCGGCAGGGCTATCATCCGCGATACAATGGATTGCAACTGCTCAACCGCAACGTGCTGCTCATCTACATTAAGCGACTTCTTCGTCTCGACATGGCCAACGCCCCATTTGACATAATAGCCCTGGAAACTGACTTCTACAAGAATTTCACCTTCGAGGTCAACGGTGGTGAACGCGCCATAAGGCTTGGCGGACAGGTGGACCGCCTTGACCGCATCGGAAGGCAACTCCGCGTGGTAGACTATAAGACAGGACGGCCGTTGACCTCATCAGCTCCAAGCGTGGAAGAGATATTCAATCCCGACTATGTGGACTCCAAACACACGGTTTACTACCTTCAATCGTTCCTATATTCCGACATCATCAGCAGAAGCCGTGAGGCGCAAGAGCTTTATGGCCTTGGAGACGCTCCCGTGGCTCCGGCGTTGCTCTTTATACGCCATGCGAAAGACGAGAGTTATAACCCGATACTGAAAGTCAAGGACGAGGGGCAGGAAGGCAAACGCAAGGCCACATTCTCCGAGGTCAACGACATTGCCAGTGTCCACGATGTCTTTGCCCGCAACCTTGGCGAGCTGCTTGCCGACATCTTCGACGAGGACAAGCCTTTTGAGCCTACCGCCCATAAGGACAGGTGCGACACGTGTGTCTTCAAGGATATATGTGGATGAAAGGCACGTCCTTGACGCACGTGGGTAAAATAAACTTGCCCGTCCCCGCTCAGTCTCTCGCATAAAAACATTAACTTTGCGGTATGAAATCATTGAGGGAAATATTCCGTATAGGAAAGGGACCGTCGTCGAGCCATACCATGGGGCCACAAAAGGCGGCGCAAACATATTTGAAGGCATATCCCGATGCCAAGCGATTCCATGTCACGCTCTATGGAAGTCTTGCCGCCACAGGCAAGGGCCACATGACCGACGTTGCCATCAAGGAAGTGCTTGAGCCTGTGGGACAAGTGGAGATAGAATGGAAACCTAACGAGTTTCTGCCGTTTCATCCCAATGGCATGCGCATAAACGACTGGGTGGTATATTCCGTGGGTGGAGGCGCGCTCTCCGAGGGCGACCATCCTACGGGCCTGCTGCCAGCAAGTCCCGAAGTGTATCGCCTGCATTATCTCGCCGACATCAAGAAGTGGTGCGAGGACAATGGCTGCGCTTATTGGGAGTACGTGGAGCGTTGCGAGAAGCCCGACATCTGGGACTATCTGCTCACCGTGTGGAACGCGATGAAGGAGAGCGTGGAGCGTGGCATCAACCACGAGGGGCGGCTTCCAGGTCCGCTCAACCTCCAGCGAAAGGCTTCAACCTATTTCGTGAAAGCGAAAGGTTACAAGCCAAACCTCCAAACGCGCGGTCTCGTTTATGCCTACGCCCTCGCCGTGAGCGAGGAGAACGCGAGTGGTGGCACCATCGTCACGGCTCCCACTTGCGGCAGTTGCGGCGTGATGCCCGGCGTGCTCTATCACCTTGCCACGGGTCACAGTTTCTCTGATGAGCGGATACTCCATGCCCTCGCCACGGCTGGTCTCATTGGCAACATCGTCAAGGAGAACGCTTCCATATCTGGTGCCGACGTGGGTTGTCAGGGAGAGGTCGGCGTGGCTTGCGCCATGGCTTCGGCAGCCGCTTGCCAGCTCTTCGGAGGCTCGCCCTCGCAGATTGAGTATGCCGCTGAGATGGGTTTGGAGCATCACCTTGGCATGACGTGCGACCCCGTGTGCGGACTGGTGCAGATCCCGTGCATCGAGCGAAACGCCTTTGCCGCCACGCGAGCACTCGACTGCAACCTCTATGCCGCCTTCTCTGATGGCAAGCACCGCGTGAGCTTCGACCGTGTGGTGGAGGTGATGAAGCAAACTGGTCACGACCTGCCCTCGCTCTACAAGGAGACTGGCGAGGGCGGACTGGCGAAAATAGGTGTGTGATTGACGTATGAGGATAAAATTGGAAAGGAAAGACTGACGTATGAGAAAGATACTTTATCTAATGTTTCTTGCCATGGCGGTACAACTGTTTCCCACTGCCTGCAAAATGGCACCGAGCAATGACCCTGGCGACACGGTGGCGTCATCGGTGTTTGCGCCTCTCGACACCGCGGCGATAAACCGCCGCGCACGTGCCAAGGCCGCGAAATTGGCCAATGCCAAAGACAGCGTGGGCATTTTCTACATTGGCTCTGGCAGCACCAAGCAGAGGTTGCAACTCGTGAGCTATCCGTCGCGGCGCGATACCCTCGAATATGGCAAGGCGCGTCACCTCAAGCGTAGCGGAAACACCGACGTGGGCAGCGTTGTCCGTGTCGCCTTCTGGGTTTCCAAGGGCGACTCTCTCGTAAAGAGTGTGGAGCAACAACCCGCATTGCATTAAAGAAAATTATAAGGCTTGGTTTTGTGACCATCATTAAATAGCAAGACCTACTCATCCTTGCGGATGGGCAGGTCTTTTCTTTTTGTATATGATGTTTACCTATTGAACGCTCTTCACCCAAGCATCCACTTCCTTCTGGCTGGCACCATTGAGGAGCTTGCCTTTCTTCCAGTTGACCTCGGGATAATCTTTCTTGAGTATTCTCTCTGAGTTTTCTATCTGGCTGCCGCCCGATGTCATGAAAGGCACGATGGTTTTGCCCTTCAAGCCGTAAGCCTCAATGAAAGAGTTGATGAGGCGTGGGTGTGAGTTCCACCAGTTGGGGTAGCCCAGGAAGATAATGTCGTATTGGTCGAGGCTCTGCTTGGTCTTCTTTATGGCTGGGCGAGCCTTGGGATCCTTATTCTCCTTGCAGCAACGAGAATTAGGGTCGTTCCAGTCGAGATCATCGGCGGTGTATTCCTTCTCAGGCTCTATCTTGTAGAGCTCACCACCCGTGGCTTGGGCAATCATCTTCGCCACGCCTTCCGTGGTACCGGTATAAGAGGCGTAAGCCACGAGCACCTTGTTGTTTTCGGGAGTCTTGCTTGTCGTGTTTGCATTCATGTTGTTTCCTTTCTTGTTTGCGCAAGCGGTCATGGAAATTATAAGTCCCATGAACGTGGCTAAAATAAATAATAATCTTCTCATAATCGCATCTCTATTTGTTCACGATGCAAAGATATGAATATTATTCCATATTACCGTTAAACATTTTACGGATGGAATTATACATTTTACCGAAAGATTCTTCCATGCCATGTTTGATATAAGAGTTGAAATTTGACTTTTTCTTTAGAATAATGTTAACTGTACTGCTTTTGCTTGTAGTTTTAATATTTTAGTCATTTCTGGCACTGGTAAGTTCATAAGTTCCTTAGGCTCCAACTTGTAAAGTCCTCCACCATAGACTCGTCCGGAGTTCATGAGACGCGTCTTGGATATGGAATTAAGCACGTTCCATACTTTTGAGCGTGTGGCTGCGTCGGCCATGTTTCTGACATAACTTTTCTTGGGATAGAGCAGCAGATATACGTTTGTGGTGATTGCGTCGGAATTGTTTAGTATGAAGCGGAACATCTGCCGCGCCGATTCGCCGCGCCCCATATACGGCATTACAAACGGAGCTGGGTCGCGTTTCTCGCACGAGTACCATGGGGTGCGTTGACTGCAAATGTAGCCCTTGTTCACCTCGCGCTCCTCGCCTTGGCGCACATATTGCCACACTGTTGGGTATGATGCTTTGAGCGTTGGTTCGTCGAGGTCGCAAGTGAAGAGAAACAACTGGCGGTCGGTGTCGGGCAATCCGTCATGACGGCCCATCACAGTGTCGGCCTTGAAGTATCTCGGACTTGGAAGTACTGGCGCAAGAAACTTGCGTGGAATGGAATATTTCTCCACTGTTGCGCTGTCGAGAATGAAGAAGTGGTTATCGCCTGTGGCTATGCCGCGCTTCACGATGAAGAAGTCGCCAAGCCTCGCCGTTGTGCCGCCTGTGTCAGCCGTTGTGCCGTCTGCGTTGTCATTGAAGCGGTTTGTCCATTTCTCTTCGGCAGAGAGTGTAGAGCTTTCTATGAAAATCTGTCGTTCTGGGGCAGACACGCTGCCGCCTTCTGAAAAAACGATTTTATAGTTGGCTTTTGGGCGGACGTTTCTGAACACGACCACACACGAGCTGACAAGTGCGTCGGCAAACTGTACGTCTGTTGCCACAAAGCGGTGTATGCTCACAAGCTCTACACTGTGGAGCAGGAATTCTTTCACTGCCTTACCGTAGTTCACCTCCATAAACTCACACGGCACAAGCCAGCATGACAGTCCGCCCTTGCGCAGCCATTTTGTGGAGAGTATCATGAAGTAGCAGTAGAGTCCGGCAAGTCCCGAAATGTTGATGCCGCAATATCCATTGACATCGTTTCTCAGGCGCAGTTTGGTGTCGGATTCAATGTGGTGGTGGCGCACGTAAGGCGGATTGGCCACAATCATGTCGTAGGCACTGTCGGGTGTTGCGGTAAGGAAGTCGGCATTGCGCAAGTCTATGTCGTGTCCTTGCCACAGCGTCTTTGCCGGCTTATAGTAGTGGCTGTCAATCTCGAAGCCGAGCGCGTGTCCAGCCTTGTCGCCGAATACGTTGTGAAAGGCCGAAAGAAACGCGCCGAGACCGACCGACGGCTCAAGTAGCGATATGGTTTTGCCACCAGCGCAAAGCTGCTGCATATGCTTCATTATGTCACACGCCAAGGAATATGGTGTGGCAAACTGCCCCATCTTGTTGCGTTGCTTTTGTGTCTTCTGCGCGTCGAGGGCTTGCTGCAACTCGCTGCGCCTTGTCTCAATGTCGTCGCTCATAATTTTCGGTTATAGTTATACTCCTGCTTTGCTGAAATCGTCAATGCGGTGCTCCCAAATCCAGTCTATCATCTCACCGGCCTCATATCCGAGATAGCCACTGTCGAAATAGCCACACAGGAAGAGGATAAAGTCGATGTCGTTGCCGTAGGTTGCCTTGAGCTGTGATATTTTCTGTGCTTCCTCCTTACGCCGCTTGTTGGTGTTGGTGAAGTCGCCAGCCGATTTGCACTCCACGAGCAGCGGCAGACGGAAACTTTCGTCCTTGCGCATTATCACAACATCAATGGGCATGTTGGCGGCAGGGGCCTCGACGGCCACATTAAGGTGGTATGTGTATGTCCCCGTCTGCATGTCGCGGAAGTCGGCTATGCTGTCCGACTTGACGAATTTGTATCCTCTTAGGTCAAGCCATGATGAGATGGCGCGGAGCTGTCGGCGTTCTTGCTCGTTGCGTATTATCGGGTCGGACATCATTCCGCACATGCGGTCGGCCACGACACTTGCGGCGATGCGGCGTTGACCAGGTGTAGGCTCGCTGCCACGCTCAATCCAGGGGCAGAGGGTTCGGTCAAAAAGGCGGTTTAGGACTTTCGCGATTTTTCCAATCTCAATCTTTATTGCCGCTTCTGTCATTTTAGTGGGCAGTTTCCCGCTTTCCATCCTTGAAATGACGGTCTTGTTCACACCCGACAGTCCGGCAAGTCGCTCACGCGCTATTGGCGGGGCTGTCACCATGCGCAGTATTGAGATAGTGTCGGGATTAGTAAAGAGGTTTTCCTCGTTGAGGTGGAAATTGTCGGTAAGTTTCATTGCCTTGGCAACTTGACGCTTCGATTTTTCGCGCTCGCTGATGTATGTGGCTGGAGCGAAACCGAGAAACCACTCGTTGTACATCTCCACGGAACGGCAAGTGTCCTCCTTCCACTGGTCGCAGTTGTTACGGTTTATGTATATTTTCCTGTTGCCGGTCATTGTTATGGGATTATTTGTCGTATGCAAATTT
The DNA here is from genome assembly GCA_036743855.1 of Prevotella sp. Classification (GTDB taxonomy): domain Bacteria; phylum Bacteroidota; class Bacteroidia; order Bacteroidales; family Bacteroidaceae; genus Prevotella. The sequence continues at coordinate 14,161 of DAINOS010000014.1, forward strand.
AAGCATAATTTATATGTTATGCGGCATATCATACCATAAAAAATAGATATTGGCAACAGGTGGTGTTAAGTATACCGCTCTCCAGTCTTTTCGTGTCACTTCGTTGCGTTCATCATGAAATATATTTCCCCTTTGCTCACGTCCTTGGGGCACATCTTGAGGATGTCGTCCACGGCGGCGTGCTCCTCAACCCTCGACAGGGCGTGGCGTATGGCCCTCACGTGCTCCGCGGGGATAATCTTGTCGGCGCTCAACTTGCCCGTCTTCACGTATTTGGCGAGGTGCGACATTATGGTGCCCGTGGTCAGGCCGCGCTCCTTGGCTATTTGCTCAACGCCCATGCCCTTGCCGAACATCTCGAAGGTCTGCGCCTCCGACTCTCCCTTCTTTCTTGTCTTGCCTTTTGGCCTTGCGGTGGCCTTGGCCTTTGTCGCCGCCACGCGCGGGGTATCGTCGGCGTATGGGTTGTCCTGAACCTTCCTTGTCTTCGGGCGCGCGCGTCTCGTGGCAGGGTCCACGATCTCCATGGAGTCGAGTGTCGCCTCTTGCTTTGTCTGCAAGTAGGTGGCCACGGAGAACGGCTTGTCCGCCATGCTGTCGAGCATCTTCACCTTGCTGAGATATTGCAACCAGAACTCCTTATATCGCTCTTCGAGGGTCTCCATGGCTTGCTTGCTCTTGCCTTTCACCATCTTGGTCTTCTCCAGCACGTCGGGCACCTGCTCTTTTAGCGTGGCGGCGAAATAGTCGGCGGAGCGTTGCACCCTCTTCAGAAACGCCTCGCCGTGGAGGTCGTCGTTGGAGGTCTGGCGAATGACGTTGAGCCACTTGTATGCCACGTCCATCACCTTTGCCTTGACTGCATCCATAACCGTGCGGTGATAGTCGCACAGGCGCGGGAATGTCCTGAAAAACTCCACCATCGTGCGGTTGAGCATTTGCTCCGCGCCAAACAAGCGGTTGAACGTGAACATGTCGAGGAGTTGCTCCTTGAAGTAAGCGTCCTTGAGCGACGGCAACTGGCGCACGCTCTCCTCCGCCTTCTCTTGCTGGTGAGATATGTATTCGGTCACGCGCGAGTCGTTGAATATGCTGCTTGCGCCTATGCGCGAGGCGAGCACCATGCCCTCAAGAGTCTTGCATCGGCTCAGCGCCACGTAGACCTGTCCGGAGGCGAACGAGAATCCGGCATCGATGATGGCGTGCTCGAAGGTCAAGCCTTGGCTCTTGTGTATGGTTATGGCCCATGCCAGGCGCAGCGGATACTGCTTGAAGGTGCCAGCCACCTGTGGCTCTATGGTCTTCTTCTCGGGGTTGATCACGTATTTGGTGTTCTCCCATTCGTCTTGCTCCACCTTTATCGTTTCGCTGTCGCCCGGGCACTTCACGGTTATCGACTCCGCGTCGATGCCTACCACGTGTCCTATCTTGCCGTTGTAGTATTTGTGGCTGCTGTCGTTTTTGATGAACATCACCTGCGCGCCCTGCTTTAGTTCCAATGTCGCCTCGGCTGGATAGCTGCTCTCAGGGAACTCCCCTTCCACCTCGGCCTTGAAGCGGTATCGCTTGCCGCCGAGTTTCATCAGCTCGTTCTCGTTGTAGCTGTCGGCCATGCGGTTGTGGGTGGTCAGGCGTATGTAGCCATCCTCCTGCCTGGGTATGAACGTGGGGTTGCAACGTGAGTTGAGCGTGTTGAGGTCATCTGGGGTGGGGTGGCCGTCACGCACGTGGTTGAGGATGTTGATAAACTTCGGGTCTTGCTGGCGGTAAACCTTTGTCAGCTGTATGGTGACATAGTTGATTTGCCTCAGCGTCTTGCTGCCGAAGAAATAAGGCGTGTCGTAGTATTGGCTCAGTATGCCCTCCTCTTGTGCCGTCACCACGGGCGTGAGCTGTTGCAGGTCGCCTATCATGAGCAGTTGCACGCCGCCGAAGGGCTGCGTGGGGTCACGGTAGCGGCGCAGCACTGAGTCGACGGCATCGAGGAGGTCGGCGCGCACCATGCTTATCTCGTCTATTATCAGCAGGTCGAGCGATGCTATGATGCGCCGCTTGGCCTTGGAGAAGTCGTAGCGGTCGCGTATGGTAGAGCCTGGGATGAATGGCGTGAAAGGCAGTTGGAAGAACGAGTGTATGGTCATGCCGCCGGCGTTGATGGCAGCCACGCCCGTGGGTGCCACCACTATCAATCGTTTCGACGATTTCTCCACCACTGTCTTCAGAAACGTGGTCTTGCCGGTACCGGCCTTGCCCGTGAGGAAAATGCTGGTGCCCGTGTGCTCCACAAACTCCCACGCCTCGCGCAACTCTTCGTTCTTCTCCATCTCGTATGTTTTTATTGCCCTACAAAATTAAGATAAAAGCTTGGATAATTTCACTAAATCAACGACTTTTTTCCTTTCCGCTGCATAGGCGTCGCCTCCACGCTTGAATCGCGTCGCCTTTACGCTTGAATCGCGATGGCTTTACGCTTGAATCGCGACGCGATTCAAGCGTAAAGCCGAGGGGCATGAAACGGGAGGCTTTTTACAGGTGAGTTATGTGAAAATATGTGTATTATGTAACCGTAAAGTTAATAAAAGAAAACAAAACAAAGATTATCGCGAAAATATTTGGAGGTAATAATAAAATAACCTTATCTTTGCAGTGTACTATTATGGTAGTACACTAATACAGACGTATAACAATAAACGATAAGGAATATGATAGACGTAAAAGACCTTGGCTTTCATTATCAGGGAAGCAAGCATCAAGTGTTCAGCCACTTCGACCTCCATCTTGAGCAAGGCCGCATATACGGCTTGCTGGGCAAGAACGGCACGGGCAAGTCGACCTTGCTTTACCTCATCTCGGGGCTTCTCATGCCCAACGCCGGCAGCGTGTCGGTAGACGGCATCGAGAGCAAGCTGCGCAAGCCCGAACTCCTGAGCCAAATGTTCATCGTGCCCGAGGAATACAGCATGCCCGACATGAGCTTCGACTCCCTGTGCGCCCTCATGCGCTCGTTCTACCCCTCGTTCAGCGACGAGCTGCTGAGCCAGTGCCTCACCGAGTTTGAGATGCCCAACAAGCCCAACCTCAAGGAGCTCTCGATGGGTCAGAAGAAGAAGGTCTACATGAGCTTGGCCATAGCCACGGGCACACGCCTGCTGATGATGGACGAGCCCACCAACGGCCTCGACATACCATCGAAAGCCCTCTTCAGGAGGGTGATAGCCAACTACATGGCCGACGACCGCACCCTCATAATCTCCACCCACCAGGTGCACGACATAGAGCACTTGCTCGACCACGTGGTCATAGTGGACCGAAGCAAGGTGCTGCTCGACAGTTCCATCGCCGACATATCCAAGCGATACGCCTTCCGTTACCTCTCGCCGCAAGAGATGGACAGCAGGGTCGTCTATGCCGAGCCCAGCTTGCAGGGCAACGCCTCGATAGTGGTGCGGGGCGACGACGAGGAAGAGACACAAGTCGACCTCGAACTGCTCTTCAACGCCGTGATCGGCGGGGCTAAGGTGTCTTGAAGACAAGAGCTTGACAAGAACATTACACATTATTATATTATATAGACAACAAAAAACAGACAACATACCATGAAAAAAGATAGATTCCTCAATGTCCTGCGTTGGCAGCTCGCGCTGAGCAAGCGCCAGATCGTGTTGTTCACCCTGGTCTTCTTCGCTGTGATAGCCATTCCGCAGATGTTTGGCCTGCTGATCGAACGAGACGCCGACACATCAGGAGAGGCCGCCATAATCGCGACTTTACTGCTTTCGACATATATGGTCGTGGGCACGGGTGTGAGCGTCTTCTCGCACCTGAAGACACGCCAGCAGCGCATCAACGATTTCATGTTGCCCGCCACGACCAAGGAAAAGTTCATTGCCCGTTGCATGGTCATCATGGTGGCATTGCCCCTTGCCGCTATAGTTGGCTTCTTGGCAGGCGACTTGGTGCAGTGTCTTGTGACGCTCGTCTTTGGCAGCAACGGCGTGGACTCTGCCACGAGCAACGCCATAAGCTGGGTGAGAGGCATTGGCTGGATCAACAATGAGACCGTGCCATACGCCATCACTGCCGTCTTGTCCATCATCGCCCTGCAAGCCTTCTTCCTCCTGCTTGGCAGCATTTTCCACAAGCATCCGTTGGTGATGTCGGTGCTCGCGTTTTTCGTGGCCAACATGCTTGCCATGACGGTCGTGGGATTGGCGACCAAGGTCTGCCTTGAGCTTGGCGATGCCGGATACGTCATCACGGTCTACGACCTTTGGGCAAGCGTGGCAGTATCGCTATTCTGCGTGGCTTTCATAGTGTTCTGCTATTGGTTCGCCTATCGGAAGTATACGCGCCTGCAGGTCATCAACAACAAGTGGATCAACAAGTAAAGCAACGGATAACAGTAAACATACGTAAAAAACAAACATAAAAACATCAATATCATGAAAAAAGCAATGTTCCTCTTAGTGGCTGTCTTAACCATCGTTTCCATGTCGGCTTGCCGCATCGAGAAAGTCTATGACAACAAGGAACCCTTGAAGACATACGACCTCAACCTCAGCGGCTTCACCTCGTTGAGCAACGCCGGCGATTGCGACGTGCACTTCATACAGTCGAATACCTACAAGGTGACGCTCAAGGCCAGCCAGAGATGGTATGACCGTCACGACATTCGCGTGGACGATGGCACGCTCGTCATCGGCACCAAGGGCTATAAGAAGCTGGGCGGCGTGAGCGTAATCAATATGTCAAACTATGACAACGAGGCCGAGATATGGGTGAGCGCGCCAATCCTCGACGACGTGTCCATGTCGGGCAGCGGCGACTTCTCGCTCGACAGCGACTTCACGGGCAAGAGCCTCAACATGGATGTCAGGGGCAGCAGCGACGCCAAGCTTAGAAACGTGACGCTCACGGGTGATTTCACATACACGGTTTCCGGCAGCGGCGACGTGGAGATTGGCACGGTGAAGGCACGTGGCGCGAAGTTCTCCATATTCGGCAGTGGCGACGTGGACGCGAAGTTGGCAAACGTGGCCAACACGGGCGTGGACGTGCATGGCTCTGGCGACGTAGACCTCAAGTTCTCCAATTGCGGCAATGCCGACGTAATCGTGATGGGCAGTGGCGACGTGGACCTCTCCGGACAGCTCCGCACCCTCAACAAGCAAATATCGGGCAGCGGCGACGTGGATACGTCAAAGTTGCGTTTGGGAAAGTGATATAGTGAAGTATAAAGAAAACAATGTTATAAGATATGGCATTCAGCAACGATAAGGCCATCTACCTGCAAATAGCCGACCGCCTCAGCGATGAGATACTCGCCGAGACCTACAAGGCCTTCGACCGCATCCCGAGCGTGCGCGAGTATGCCGCCAGGCTTGGCGTGAACGCCAACACCGCGGTGAAAGCCTACGACCAACTCGCGCAGGAAGGCGTGATCTTCAACAAGCGGGGCCTCGGCTATTTCGTGGCGGAAGACGCGCGGCGACATATCAAGGACACGCGGCGCGCGGCTTTCCTGAAGACCGTGCTGCCGGAGATGGTCAGGCAGATGAAGCTCCTCGACATAGGCTTGGAAGACATAAAAGAGGCGTATGATGCCACTAATGGCGATTGATGGGGGTTGGACATAACACACAATGATTCTCACGACATGAAAAAGAAGAACCTTATATTGGTTGGCGCGCTGCTCGCTTGCGTCACCGACGGCATGGCGCAATCGGCTGGCACCGCGCAAGACACCAAAGGCAAGCCCCAAAACGACTCCATTTGGAAAAACGTGGACCTCGGGGCGGTGAGCGTGGTGGCATCGAAGCCGCTCATCAAGATGGAGACCGACAAGATGACCTACAACGTGGCCGACGACGCCGAGGCAAAGGCCTCCACCGTGCTCGACATGCTGAGGAAAGTGCCGATGGTGGCAGTGGACGGGCAAGACAACATCACCGTGAACGGCTCGTCAAACTTCAAGGTCTACGTGGATGGCAAGCCCAACCCCATGTTCACCAACAATGCCTCGCAGATATTCAAGGCCATGCCCGCCACTATGGTGAAGAGCATAGAGGTCATCACCAACCCTGGGGCGAAATACGACGCCGAGGGCACAGGTGGCGTGCTCAACATCGTGCTCAACAAGCAGCGCGATGGCGCCATTGGCGGCAACGCGGCCAATGGGTACAACGGCAACGTGAGCGTGGCTGGCGGCAACATGACGCAGCGCGTGTCGGCATTGATAAACGGGCAGCAGGGCAAGTTGACATACAGCGCCAACGGCATGTTCAATTACCAGCGCATGAATGGCACGGAGATAGACTTCGACCGAGCGCAGAAACCCAAGGGCGACGCTGCCGAGGGCAAGGGCGGTGATGGCGACAGCCACATGGCATATCACCAGAAGTCGGACATGAAGCAGCCTTATGCCATGGGCAACATCAGCCTGAGCTACGACATCGACTCGCTCAGCACCATCAGCGCCACGGCAGGACTGACAACATTCAAGCAGAAGCTCGACGGCCATCCTGAGACGCGAATGTATGGCGGAATATACGGTAAGGGCTTCGCCTACGGCAACGAGATGCGGCAAGACGTGGGCACCAAGGCGTTTAACGGGAGCGTGGACTATCAGCGGTTCTGGAACAACGACCGGAAGAGCTACATGATCCTGAGCTACCTCTTCGACAACTCGCTTGGGCACACCGACAATTACACCTTCTACGACGACGTGAGCGGCGTGACTGGCGTGCGGCTCAACGACTTGCGCTCCAACAACGAGACGCGCGCCACCGAGCACACGCTGCAAGCCGACTTCACGCAGGCGCTCACGCCCAAGCACACCCTCAACTTCGGCGCGAAGTATATCAACAGGCTCAACAAGGCCGACTCGAAGTATTACGACGTGGCAGATGACCGCTCTGAGACGCTCAACACGGCCAACAGCGTGAAGTATGACAACACGCAGAGCATTCTCGCGGCTTACGCCGAGTGGAAGGCGCAATGGGGAAAGCTTGGCTCGGTTTTGGGCGGCAGGTATGAATACACTTGGGAGAACGTGAAATACAAGTTGGGCAATGGCGATGACTTCAAGAAGCGCTATGGCGTGCTCGTGCCAAGCGCGAGCCTGAGCTACGGCATCGCGGCGGGCATGAACATCGGCGTGAACTACAATATGCGCATAGTGCGCCCGGGCATCAGCTATCTCAACCCTTACGTTGACCGTAGCAGCCCCACGTCGCTATCCTACGGCAACTCGAACCTCGACACGGAGAAGTCGCACGCCATTAACATGGTGTACAACTACTATTCGGCAAAGTTAATGCTCAGCGCCACGGCTGGTTACACCTTCTGCGGCAACCAGATAGAGCAATACTCGTTTATCGACGACAACAACTTGCTCAACCAGACTTATGGCAACATAGCCAAGAAGCACGACGCGAGTCTCAACGTGTTCATTCACTGGATGCTGGCCAAGAAGACTCGCCTGATACTGAACTCGAAGTTGAGCTACGTGGACGTGAGAAGCGACGCCATGGGGCTGAAAAACAACGGTTGGAGTGGCGTTGCCACGCTCAACCTGCAGCAGAACTTGCCATGGGACATACAGTGGACCCTGGGCGGCGTGGTGATGACCAAGACATACAACCTGCAGGGGTATCAAGGCGCCATGTCGATAGTTTACACCACCTTGTGGAAGGAACTCTTGAAAGACAAGCTCGATGTCAGCCTTCAGTTCTTCACCCCTTTGAGCGGCAAGCTTGACATCAAGACCAAGACCAAGACGGTGAACTCCGACTATGTGCAGAACATGAGCATCAAGGTGCCGATACGCATGGTGTCGCTCACTCTCAACTGGAAGTTCGGAAACACCAAGAAGCAGTTTAAGACGGTGAAGACTAACATCACCAACGACTTCAAGGAGGGCAGTGGAGGCATACAGACAGGCGGTCTCACGGGAGCGCAATAATGCTAAAATAAAGAAGAAATAAAAACGGTTTCATATTGAATAGTCTGGGGTCTTTCTTTAGCACATTTCATTTTTCACACGGATTTTAAAGATCTTAAAGATGTCGGCTTCGCCGATTACGCATACCGTCTTTCAATCGCCATGCACATAATTTGTGAATCACTGCGTAGCCGCTTGCGGCGTAGCAATCTTTAAAATCCTTAAAATCAGTGTGAAAAAATCAGCAAGATAGATTCAGACGCAACATTCTAACCGAGCGATTCAACATAGCCAAAATATACGAGGGGCGCGTAGTGCACATTTGCATTACGCGCCCCTCGTATATTTTCAGAACATTCGGCGCATTGGTGGACGACCGCCCATTGGTGGTCTGCCTCCCATTGGTGGTCTGCCACCATGGAATCCAGGACCATCGTCAGGTCCGGGACCGCCACGTCGGGCGTTCTTGCCACCGAAGAGGTTGAGACGATAGTTGACGTGCAGCATCACGTAGCTGTTGATGGAGTTGTATTCGGTGTCGGAGCGCATCGACGCGGTGATGCTTCGGCTCAGGTTGCTCTGCTGGTGCAAGATGTCGTAGAACTGCACCATCACGGTGAGTGGCCGACCCTTGAGGAAGCTCTGTGCCACTTGCGCGTTCCATACCAGTTCGTTGGTGTTGAGCGAGTTGTCGGCGTATCCGCGGCGAGAGTTCATGTTGATGTCGGTAGACAGAGTGGTGCCCCATGGTGCCGTGGCGCTGATGCTGCCGCCATAGCTGTATTGCCACACGTTGGAGTTGGACGCGGGCTGGAGCTTGTTGTTGGAGTGGCGGTAGTTGAACGCGCCGTTGAGCTCAACCTCAAGCCACTCGTTGCGGTAGCTGCCGGCGAGGCGGTCGCCGATGGTCATGTCGCGCGTGGTGTTCTTTATGGAGTTGGCGTCGCGGCTGAGTGAGATGTAACCCACGTTGTTGGAATAGTTGAGGTTGGCGAAAGTGTTGATGTTCCAATAGCCTGCTGAGTCGAGAGGCGTGTTGAACATCAGTGCGGTGTTCACGTTCCAGTTGCCATTGATGTTCTCCGGCTTCGTGATGCGTCCGCCGGTCTTCTCGTTATAGGTCACCTTGTTGCTTATGCTGTTTTGCGTGTTGTTGAAGTCAACGAAGGTCATGACCGACTGTTTGGTCTTCTCGAAATAGCTGTTGTAGAACAGACGGAAGTTTTGGTTGAACGACGGCTTCAAGCCTGGGTTACCCGTGGAGATGTTGAGAGGGTCGGAGTCGTCGTAGATGTCGAGCAGCTGCGAGATGCTCGGCTGCGTGGTCGAGGCGCGGTAGTTGACGCGCAGGTTGCTCACCTTATTGAACTTGTACCTGAAGTCGAGGGTAGGGGTGAAGTTGGTGACGTTGCGTGTGGTGTCCACGCTCACGCCCTGGTAGTTCTGGATGTAGTGCGACCTTTGCGGCTGCATCATCACGCCGGCGTTGAGTTGCCACTTTGTCCTGAGCATCCTGAACATGAGCTCTATGTTGTGGGTATAGTTTCTGTATTCGGAATAGCGGCTAAGGTTCTTGTCAAGATAATCGGTGTAGGGGTGCTCCAGGCGGTTGAGGTATCCGTCCCAACTGCGGTAGCTGGGGGTGATGCCGGAGAAGAAGTCCTCGCCAAGGTTTGAGAAGTCGTATGTGGAGCGGTCGCTCTTGCTGTAGCTGTACCTGAACTGGTAGCGCAGTTGCAGGAACGTGCCTTTCCAAAGGGGTTCGCTATATGTGGTCTGCAAGGTGTAGTTCCAACTCTTCGATGGCGCGAGGTTGTAGCGGTTGGTCTGGTAAGTGGAATCCTGCCCCAAGGCGTCCTTGATTTGATACAGGTGCACGTTGTTGGTGGACAAGGAGTTCGACTTCGAGTTGGTATAGCTCACGTCGCCGCGCAAGGTGACGTTTCGTCCGCGGCGGTTGAGCTTGCGGTTGAGTTGGAGCATCGCCCCGGCGCTGTTGCTCTTGGAATAGGTGATGCCGTTGGAGGTGTTGGAGTTGACGATGACGCCGTTTTGCGCCAACGTCTTGAAGGCTTCCGCGCTGAGAGGGTCTGACGTGTAGTCGTAAGGGTCTTCGTTGAACGAGGCGGAAGAGCCTTTGCTCAGTCCGTCGCTGTTGCTCAGCGAGAGCGTTGGCCTGAACATGATGTTGGTCATGGAGTCGGGAGTCCACTCCACGCGCGCCTGGGCGTTGAAATTGTCGCCGCGCGAGAACGACTGGCTCACGCTGTTGGAGAATGAGCCCACGGTGCTGACATAGTTCTCGGAGCTCGACTTGCTCCACACGTCGCCGTCGCTGTGGTTCCATCTCACGCTGCCGTCAATTTTCAGGGTGTCTTTCTTCTCATAGTTGAGGTTCAAGCCTGCCATCTTTGAGGCGTTGAGGCCGTTGCGCCCCCTTCCGAAGAATCCTCCGCGGCCGCCGAAGCCCATGTCGTTGACGTTGTTGGCATTGCCCATGCCAAACAATTTGAGGTTGCCTTTCATGTAGCCGCCGAAAGCGCGCGCGCTGTATCGGTCCTTGGTGCCGATGCCGGCGTCGGCGTTGACCATCATGCCCTTGTTCATTCCGGCCTTCACGCCGAAATCGAGCACGGTCTGCTCCTCGCCGTCGTCGATGCCCGTCACCCTCGACAGGTCGCTCTTCTGGTCGTAGGCTTTCACCTTATTAATAATAGAGGTTGGGATGTTTTTCATGGCTGTCTTGGTGTCGCCAGTCATGAACTCCTTTCCGTCGATGAGTATTTTCTTCACCTCCTTGCCGTTGATGGTTATCTTGCCATCGTCGCCCACTTGGGCGCCAGGCAGACGCTTCACCAGTTCCTCGATGGTGGAGCCCTCGGGCGTGCGGTAAGCGTTGGCGTTGTATTCGAAGGTGTCTTCCTTCACCACCACCTTCTGGGCCTGCGCCGTCACCGTGGCTTCCTTCAGCATGATGGCGTCGGCATGGAAGCGCACGGTGCCAAGGTCCACGTCAGCTTTCTGCTTGACGCTGACAGGGCGCGTCAAGGTCTTGTAGCCCACGCTCGAAAGTTTCAGGATGTATTGCCCGTCGGCAGGAGCCTTGATGGAGAAGTGACCCTTGTTGTCGGACAAGGCGCCACCCACGAAGGTGGAATCAGACTTCAGAAGTTGAGCCGTGACCATCGAGACGGCTTCCTTTGTTTGAGTGTCGATGACAGTGCCCGACACTTCTCGCTTCTGCGCCCAAGTGATGACCGTCGTCATCGCCAACAGCGCAAGCAACAGCAATTTTTTCATTATTCTATTAAATCTCTTGCAATTTTAATCTCTCTTTAGACGCAAGCAAGTAAAATAAGTTTAATATGTTTACGGCGTGGAGGCAAGATTAAAACTGCACACGGCAGGCTGAAAGTGAGCAAAGGTATGCCGTGTTTTATTAAAAAAAAATAATTTATAGCAGCCAAGTGCCGTTTTATAGTGGGTTAATGAGTATATTTGCAATTGAACGTTAAGTATGAGTATGATGAAACAAAGAGTGTTAATTACGCATCAACTTGCCACGGATTTGGCAATGGCAATATCTGAATGTGAGCACGACCGCATTTTCGTGCTCACCGACGACACCACGAGAATGCAATGCTGGCCAGTGATAGAGCCGTTTATCTCCATGCGTGGGGCCCACGTCATAAGCATTGCCCCTGGCGACATACACAAGAACGTGGAGTCGCTCGTATATGTCTGGCGCGAGTTGGAGCGCGGCAAGGCGACACGCCACTCATTGCTCGTGAATGTCGGCGGTGGCATGGTGACAGACCTCGGTGGTTTCGCCGCCTCCACGTTCAAGCGAGGCATTGATTTCATCAACATACCCACGACGCTGCTTGCCATGGTGGACGCCTCGGTGGGCGGAAAGACCGGCATAAACCTCGACAGTTTCAAAAACGAGGTAGGCGTGTTCAACGAGTCGAAGTTCGTGTTGCTCGACACGGAGTTCCTGCGCACGCTCGACGACAAGAACCTTCGCTCAGGATATGGCGAGATGATAAAGCACGGACTTATTTCCGACACCAAGACGTGGGCAGAACTGCTCAATTTCGACCTCGGCAAGCCCGATTTCAAGTTGCTGCTCTCCATGCTCGCCAAGTCGGTGAAGGTGAAGGAGCGTATCGTGGCTGAGGACCCGAAGGAAAAAGGCATACGCAAGGCATTGAATTTCGGCCATACCTTCGGCCACGCTCTTGAGAGCTTCTCGCTCAAGCACCATGAGGACAACGGCGTGGAACCGATACTGCATGGCTACGCCGTGGCCTACGGACTCATTTGCGAGCTTTACCTCTCGGCGATGAAGCAAAAGTTCCCAACCGACAAGATGACACAGACTGTGCAATATATCCGCGAGAACTATGGCGCCATGGACATAACCTGCGACGATTATGACGAGCTCATCGACATAATGCGCCATGACAAGAAAAACACGTCGGGAATAATAAACTTCACCCTGCTCTCCGACATTGGCGACATTCACATCAACCAGACGGCGACCGACGAGGAGATAAAGCAGTGTCTCGACTTCTTCAGGGAAGGCTGATCATGCCGTCATGACGCCACAGAGAAAACAAGCAAAATGAAACAGGTTAGACCCAAGAAAAACCTCGGCCAGCACTTCCTGACCGACCTCAACATAGCCAAGCGCATCGCCGACACCGTGGACGCTTGCCCCGATATACCCGTGCTTGAGATAGGACCTGGCATGGGCGTGCTGACGCAGTATCTCGTGGAGAAACCACGCGAGGTAAAGGCGGTGGAGATAGACGACGAGAGCGTGAGATACCTCTACGAGAAGTTCCCGAAGTTGCGCGACAACATCATTGGCGACGACTTTCTGAGAATGGACTTGCGCCAAGTGTTCGACGGCAAGCCGTTCGTGCTCACGGGCAACTATCCTTACGACATCTCATCGCAGATATTTTTCAAGATGCTCGACTACAAGGACCTCATTCCTTGCTGCACTGGCATGATTCAGCGTGAGGTGGCGCTGCGCATTGCCTCAAAGCCCGGGTCGAGGCAGTATGGCATACTGAGCGTGATGATACAGGCGTGGTATGACACGGAGTACCTCTTCACCGTGGACGAGGACGTGTTCAATCCGCCACCAAAGGTCAAGAGCGCGGTGATAAGGATGACGCGCAACGGCGTTGACGACCTTGGATGTGACGAGGTGCTCTTCAAGCGTGTGGTGAAGACGGTGTTTAACCAAAGGCGCAAGATGCTCAGGGTGTCGCTCAAACCATTGTTCAACAAGGAGACCATGCCGTCGCCAGAGTTCTTCGCCGATGACATGATGACCAAGCGACCCGAACAGCTCGCCGTGGCCGACTTCGTGAGCTTGACAAACCGCGTGGCAGAGGCCTTGGCAAAGTAGCATCGGCCATAAAATATGTGGAAATGAAGTTTTATTGTCGTTTATATCAAAAAATCAAGACGATAAGAGCGTTCTTTTGGGAAAATTACCTAAATTTGTAATCGATAAAATAAATTAAACCTATTTTTCTTATGATAGACGTTAAAGCAACCTTGAAGAGCGCTGAGGATAAAATGAAGAAAAGCGCCAACTTCCTTGAGACCGAACTGTCGCGCATTCGCGCTGGTCGCGCCAACCTCGCCATACTCGATTCCGTGAGAGTGATGTCGTATGGCCAACCCGTGCCATTGAACCAAGTGGCGGCACTCCAGGTTCCCGACGCGCGCACCATAACCATTCGTCCATGGGAGCGCAAGGCTATCAAGGATATAGAGAAAGGCATCATGGACTCTGACGTAGGCATAACGCCCGAGAACAATGGCGAGATGGTGATCCTGCGTTTGCCACAGCCGACAGAGCAACGACGCAAGGAGCTCGTGAAGCAGTGCAACAAGATTGGCGAGCAGGCCAAGGTGCAGGTGAGAAACACGCGTGCCGAGTTCAAGGACAAGCTGAAGAAAGCCATCAAGGACGGTCTCTCAGAGGATCAGGAGAAAGACGCTGAGGACAGCTTGCAGAAGCTCCACGACAAATTCATCAAGCAAATCGATGCCACTCTTGCCAACAAGCAGAAGGAGATCATGACCATTTGATGGCTTGCGGGATTCAATGCATGGATTAGTAATCAAGAACACGGGCTTTTGGTATACCGTGCTGACAGATGATGGACGCACGGTAGAGAGCAAGGTCAAGGGCAATTTCAGACTCAAAGGCATACGCTCCACCAATCCCGTGGCCGTGGGTGACGGTGTGGATGTGGTTGTCAACGATGAGGGGCAAGGGCTCATCACCGCCATTGACGACCGTCGCAACTACATCATCAGGCGAGCCACAAACCTGTCGAAGCAGAGCAGCATAATAGCTTGCAACCTCGACCAGGCGTTGCTCGTGGTGACAATAGCGCACCCGGAGACCTCAACGGTGTTCATAGACCGTTTTCTCGCCTCGGCTGAGGCTTATTCGGTGCCGGTGGTGATGGTGTTCAACAAGA
>DAINOS010000015.1:0-222 GCA_036743855.1 Prevotella sp.
ATTATTCAATATGTGAATCTTCTCTATAGGCTGCTCACCTCGATTCACATTGTCGAAGAACAAGTCGGTTTTGTCCGCAAGGACATCGCCCACTGTATATGGGAATTCGCCGTTGAAATGACTGATTTCCTCAACCACGACTCCCTTGATTGTCAACAGAATGGGTTTAGCGTTGCTGTAAACGCCAATCTCCTTTTGAAAATGTCCCATTTGTTTTGCGTC
>DAINOS010000015.1:232-788 GCA_036743855.1 Prevotella sp.
CAGTAGGGTAGGTTACCGTAGTGCATCCGCATGAAGTGCGGATATTGCTTATCAACAAGGGCTGTTTACCCGTGTTCCTCATTTTAAACTCAGCCTTCACTGGATGCTTATACATCACCTGACCACAATTGACGGTGTCTGATGGCAACGATATGGTCTGTGCATGAAGAAACAACGGTGTCAGCGTACAACATAGCAATAATTGTCTTATCTTCATATTTATATGATTATCATTTTATAACGAATCCTTTTCCCTGTTCTCTTCCGCTGAATTCCGGAGAATAAGCGCACTGCACTGTGGCTATGCCAGAAGTGTAATTACCTTTACGGGTGATATAATATTCCGTCTCAATGACATAACGGCCTTTATGCAGATGGTCGAAGAAATAATTAGTGACATTATCTTTAGGAGCCACATAATAGCCCGACTGATAGCCACTGAGTTGATTTACAGGTTCCAAACAAGCAGCGCGCTTGTCTTGTATCTGTATAAAATCAAAGTCGCGCACAGCAGTTACAGTTAGGCGAACTTTTATTTTATCACCTACCTTCATGT
>DAINOS010000015.1:798-16380 GCA_036743855.1 Prevotella sp.
ATGTTGTTTGTGCCAATTACCTCACGCTTTATGCTCAGTCCAGATTCTGCGGTTTTTACATTGGAACCTTTCTGTGTAAACTGTGCGTAGACAGCTCCCCATGAAAGTCCATCTGTCAGTTTACGAACTTTAAGCGAGTGTGCCTCAGCAGGGTCAACGCTTGCTTTCACGTATCCAATTCCGCTTGTAGCGTTTGGCAAGGAAATCTGTTTGTCATCAACCATCAAGGCTACCGGTTGCGTGCCTTCTAAATGATTGTCCAATGTCATTTTGTCGTTGCCATACAACAGAGCGTAGACTGCGTTGACTGTATTAATCGTAGTACTCCACATCGTTGTGCGTTTCTCTTGCAGCAACCATTGTAGCATTTGATTGATTGTTGTCGTGTCCGCAGGCTCAACAAGGCGAAGAGCCTCTATGACAAATGTTTGAGTGGGGATGCGATAGTCGCACCAGCTATACTTAGCTCGTGGAGTGTCAAAATAGCGTCCCATCTCATCGGTATAAACCGAATACTGGCGAATGCTTTCTATGAGACTTTTCGCGAGACTCATCTTGCCATATTGCGCCAAGATGACCGAAGAGCCGGCCTTACCATAAATAGTCATGCGGCTCGATGACTTGCCGAGAAGGTTCACGAGATAGTACATGTCCGCCGTCTTGGTTCTCTTGGCCAAAGCTGATGAATAGAGCCAATGGCAAGCAATCTCACTTGGTGTCAAGTTCTTGTTGCCTTTTTTCTCCAGCTTCTTCAACTCTGTTACCTCTTCAGCTATCTTCCCGTCAAGGTATCTGAAACCTTTGTTTATCATGTCGTTGAAGACGCTTGCTTTTGTTTGGGCAAGATGGTCGAGCCTTGTAAGCGTCTCTATGACGCTTGCCGTCATCATATCGCTACCAGCCATTCCAGGCCACCAAGAAAACGAACCATCGCTGTTTTGCAATGAGCGAAGTTTAGACGTGAAGTCGTTTGTCCTATATTCAAGTGTGTTATCGTCAAGATAACCTGCAAGCTGTTGCTTGAGCTCGGTATCATTGTCAGCGTCTGAAACCCACGGCGTCTCATTGAGAACCATTGTTTTCAGTTCGCTGTCCTTTGCAAGATTGCTTACCAACGAATTGCTTTCGTCCGACTCATTCTTCCATGATGCGATGGTCTTAGCTATCAGTGGTGAGGATGACAAGATTTTCTTGCCCAACACATTGGCAAAAATAGCCGCTGAGAGCGACGCTGCATCTTTATCGTCGGGGTTGGCAAGTGTAGGCATGGACTGAAGCGCAAGCCATACAGGATTCGCGGTATACTCAAACGTCAACTTCCTGTCTTTGCTGTCTGTTGGGAAAAGCTTTGTCAAGTCTATTTCTTTTTCACCCTTATGATTCTGGTAGAAAGGAATAGTATTTATGACATATTCGCGATCAGGCAACACAGGAAGCCACTGCTGCTCACCATCGCTGAAGCCATTGCCTTCTGCCACTATGCGAGCCGCAAGAAACGTTTTTCCATTGGATAGTTTTAGAAGCTCAGCGGCATCTACGTCAAAATAGGCGGAAGTGGAGCCGTTGGCAAGCACGGAAAAGGCGTTTGCTTTCTCCGAAACTACTTTATCTGTCTCTGGATCAACGATCTGAAGTTTAACCTTACCTGTTACATCCTTGGCAGACGTGTTTAAGATAAGTGTTGAAATCTGTCCCTTATCGCCTTCACGCAAGAAGCGAGGCATGTTTGGTTGAACCATTATGGTTTTTGAAGCGACAGCTTCAGCGTTGACAATGGCATTGTTCATGTTGGCATCGTGGGCAAATCCCATGAAACGCCATGTAGTGACGCTCTCTGGCAGGGTGAACGATATGTTCACACAACCTAAACTGTCGGTTGGCAGGGCAGGATAGAAAAATGCCGTTTCCGTGAGGTTCTTTCTAATATTACTGTTCGTTTTTTCCACTTCCTGACTTTCAACGACTCCATTGTCTTGATTCCCAGAAACTTTAGCCTTGTTTTTAGCAGATGGACTGTAGCCTATTATGATTTTCTCATTCATTGCACTCCTCATTGCCTTAGACATAGGCATGACATTACTGTCAAGACGCAATAACTCTCCGAAAGGTCGTGAAGCCCACTGGAAAAGCGAACTGTCGAAATGGGTAAATGACAAATCTTTTACACCAAGGTTGCCAAGATACTGGCTTCCATTAAGATAACCCGTGTAAAGCGAAGGACCAAGCCAAACGGAATATGGAAGTGAGAAAGAGAAGCCATTGAGTCTATGCCAGGAGTTTGGATAAAGCGCGTCGAGACTCTTGTCATACAACGATGCCATGAGCTGTGCCTTGGTTTGCTTTCCAAGAGGTGAGAGTATTTGCAATGTCCATGTTTCCTTTTGTCCAGGTACGAGCCTGTCTCTGAACGTCTTCCACTGTGTTCGCAATCCCGTGTCAGGAACAGGACGGATAATATGAAAGTCATGTTCGTAAAGTCTTCCTTCATAAACCCATGCCAATGCTATCGTTATTCCGTCTCCATACGACTTTTCATATTTCAAAGCACGTGTGAAGACATTATTGCAGAAAACCTTATTACCGCTTTCCACGACCTTATTACCAGACAATATTGTATAATACAACCTGTTGCCTACGTCAGATGAGCCAACTTGAACGTAAACAGGTGAACCGTCAGACGGGAACTTGTGGGCAGAGACATAGAACCAGTCATGGGTATTTACCGCTGGCTTCTTGTCATTAAGGGTAAACACGACAAAATCGTTTTTCAATGTGTCTGTGCCACAAATAGCCTCCAAATGATGAAGCCCAGAATTGAGGTTGTTGTCAATATTGACTATAGAGTTTGTTTTAGTCTCGAACCAAGAACCATTATCAAACTTGTATCTCACAATGCCATCGACTTCCTCGCCCAACAAGTTCTTGTATGCGAATGTAATGCTCTTTAAGCTGTCTCTTAATGTCTTGTCTGGCAAATCACTTGACAGGATGGCGTTGCGATTGCTCAGTGGCAAAGATGTTTGAGCCTCATGAGTCTCGCCAGACATATCCGTGACTTGAGCGTTTACTTCAAAGTAGTAATATGCCGCGCTATGAATATGCGCATTCGCAGGATATGCCATAGGCACGCGAATAGTGAATGAGCCATCATCATTGGTGGTCGTGGAATCGGAAAGAATCTCTGTCTTTTCACCACGTCCCCAGTAGAACCATCTCAAGCCCTCGTTTCTATTGACAGTGTATTCCACTTTCGCATTTTGAACCGGAACACCAGAGTAAGTCTTGGCAACGGCACGAAGAGTGACAGTGTCGCCTGCTTGATAATTGCCCTTGAACTTGTCAAAAGCCACTTGGAATAATGGCCGTTTGTATTCTTCCACATGGAAGTAAGCACTCGAAGCACGGTCGTTGTTTACCGTTTTGACCTCAACGGAATAGCCACCAGTAAGACCATGACGCGGAAGGGTGAAATCCACTGATGCCGTGCCAAAGGCATCGGTCATGGCTTTCTTTTCAGACACCTTCTTGTAATTGGCATCCATCAAGGAGAAACACAACGACGTGTTGGGGGCAACCTTTGATGACAGCTCTTTCTGATTGTCCTCCCAGGCTACGGCAGCAACGTGAACGCTTTGCCCGGGGCGATATATGGCCCTGTCGGTATAAACGGCTATGCGGTGGGGTTGGTCTGATGATTGGAAAGAATTGAAATAAGCGAAAAGGTCACTTTCCGCTGAGGCCTTATCGTTAGGCGTGTATACATATATGAACCTTGGCCTTTTCTTATATGAGCAAACAGCCTCGCCATTCTTGTCAACGCTGAGAGTTTGTTTGTCCGCGGTTGGCTTGCCATCAAGCTTATAATTGGTTATTACGATTTTAGCGTCAGGCAGCGGCTTGCCAGTCGTTCCACTCACCACTGCGATGAGAATCTTATTGTCCGGCAAAGTTTGGTGAATGACGAAAACATCAGAAACCCTGAGAATGCGTCTGCTTGCTTTGATATTCTTATTGTCCGTGGTTGCCTCAATCATATACACACCAATGGGCAAACCATTTATCTTGACACTGTCGGTAGTGCATTTCCATGCCGGAAGGCCATCGTAGTGCCTTTCGTAAGTTGATGTTGGTGAAGTGGCAATAAACCTCTTCAATTTATCGTAGTCTGAGCCGACAGAAGGATCGAGATGATTGTTTCCATCAATGGCAATCTTGAAAATGGAGATATTGAGTTTCGATATGTTTCTAATGGAAGTTATATCAAGCGTAAAATCCCTATTTGGCAAGAACGCGATCCTGCCAGTATTGATTGAGAACGAGGGCTGCTCCAATGCCTTGAGCTGATTGCGGAGGTAGTTTGCTCGCTTCCATGTTCCCCATTTGCTCAGTGACTGATTGATAAACTTGACCTTAGCCTCGGCATCATCGTCATTCATGGTCTGCAATCTAAGAATGGCAAGTTCGCAGGAGACAGGCAAGTCTTGATAAACTCGCAAAAGGGAGTCGAGTTTGTCGGCACAAACGGAATCGCCCCATTTATCCATGTTCTCGTTGACTTCCAGCATGGCCGTGTAGCAAGCCGTCTCACGATTGCCATATTGCTGATAATAGGCATGAGCCGCTTTATAGCTGCTGGTCTCCATTGCTATTACATGGAGCAAATCGTCATTGAATATTCCGCTGTCGTCACCTCTCACCAAGGCTGGTCCATAGCCAGTGCTCTTGCGCGAAGCAAGCATGGAAGGATGAGACATGGCCTTGTCGAACCATCTACGGCTGACTATTTCGTCACTGTCAGACCCAAGTTTGACATACATTTTACCTATGGCGGTCGCGTACACGGCTTTCAGTGCTGGATCGGTAAACAAGTCATATTGACGCTCCATGTTCTTTATACAAGCATCGAGTGAATCAGGAGCGATTGCCGTCTGCAGCATGCCATGCTTCAGTTGTGCTTTTAGAAGTTGGCCATATTGCTTTTCTTTTACGGCTTTGTTTTCTATTTGCCTAATCAATGCGATTTGCGTCTTGGGCAAGTCCTTTTTAGCGGCCTCTCCAACTTTGTTCCACAGTTGTTGAAAAGTCTGCGCATTGGAAAGCAACGGAAGCAGGAATAAAACGATAATGCTTAATACCTTTTTCATACAATGATTATTTCTTAAGTTGGAAATGTAAAGGCAAAGGTACTAAAAACCATCCATATTTTTACTTAAACGTCATGAAATAAACCTTAATACAAATGGGCAAGGATGTTAATATACTTTTTTGTAACTTTGCAACAACAAAGATGATAACATTGAAATTTTTTACAAACAATGAATAATCAAGAGAGGGCAATCCTTCTTCGTCAGCTCTCTGAAAAATATGAGACTGCGGCTTTCCTCAATGGCGATCCGTCATGGTTCATGCACCAAGTGAAAGGAAAGGACAACCAAGAGGTCATGGCTTTCTTGGCTTCTGTGCTTAGCTTCGGCAAGCGTGAATTGTTTTTCCCCAAGATTCATCTTATGTTGGAAAAGAGTGGGGGACAAACAGCTGATTGGGTAAAGAGCGGCAAATATCATGACGACATCGAGGACAACAACGATTGCTATTACCGTTTTTACAACAACCACATGATGCTTCAATTTCTCGATGCCGTGAGGGAAATCATCATGAATGATGGCAGTATCGGAGCTTTTGCTGAGAAGCATGCCAAACATCACACCACGCTTGAGGTGCTTGAAGCATTAGGTGATTATTTTCGAGAGCGAGGCATTAAAGGCATGGTGCCATCGCCCCACAGTTCGGTTGCTAAACGCCCATGTATGTTCATGCGGTGGATGGTGAGAGACAATTCTCCCGTAGACCTTGGACTTTGGTCAAGGTTTATTGACAAACGCACCCTTTATATTCCTCTTGATACACACGTCATGCAGGAAGCGAGCCATTTAGGGCTTATATCGGGAAAGTCCGCAAGCTGGAGGACTGTCATAAACCTCACCGAGGCATTAAAGTTGGTGTTTCCTGATGATCCCGCGAAAGGCGATTTCGCCCTCTTTGGCTATGGGGTTGATAAATAAGAACACAAGTCCCTTTTCTCCAATGAGCGAGAAAAGGGACTTGCCGTTTATATGACGTTTATATAAACAAACGTCATCCAAGATACTTTATCAAGAGTTTTGCGTAACCACTTTCACGAAGTTTCACGATGCTCTTCTCGCGTATCTGTCTAACACGCTCACGAGTCAAGCCCAGTTGGTCACCGATTTCCTCCAAACCCTTCTCGTGGCAGCCAATGCCAAAACACTCACGCACGATGGTAATCTCACGATCTTTCAAGACATTGCGAAGCACGGTGTCAAGCTCTTTGGCCATACTCTCATAGTCGACCTGCTTGTCGGCACGACTGTCCTCACCCGATGCCAAGACATCAGCCATGGAGTTGTCGTCGTCCTCCTGAAAAGGAGCGTCAATGCTCATGTGGTGATTATCGGCCTTGATGGTCTGGTCTATCTTCGTCTCCTCAATGTTTGTCAACGAAGACAATTCTTGCACGGAAGGACGGCGCTGGTTTTTCTGCTCAAACTTTGAAATCTCAGAATTTATCTTCGACAATGCACTCACCTGGTTGAGTGGCAAGCGCACAATACGGCTCTGCTCGGCAATAGCCTGAAGAATGCTCTGCCTAATCCACCAAACGGCATAAGAGATAAACTTAAAGCCTCGAGTCTCGTCGAATTTCTCCGCAGCCTTCACCAAGCCAATGTTTCCCTCATCGATAAGGTCGGTAAGGCCCAAGCCTTGGTGCTGATATTGCTTTGCCACAGACACGACAAACCTGAGATTGGCTTTGACAAGTTTCTCTTTGGCGCGTTCGCCCTCGCGACCGCCCTTACGGATTTTCTGTGCCAACTCAATCTCCTCGTCCACGCTTATCATGGGCACTCGACCAATCTCTACGAGATACTTGTCTAATGCTTCGCTTGAACGGTTTGTGATGCTCTTTACAATCTTTAACTGACGCATTTCTTAACTACCTTGCTTTAATTACCTTGCTGTATAATAAGGTTTCCCTTAATACCTATGAAGATTATTATAAATAACGATAGGGCGCAATGCGCCCAATTTCGTTGCAAAATTAATAAGAAATATTGATATTGACCGTGTTTTTATCTTTATTTTTGAATAATAATCATTTGTTAAGACCAAAAAGCAACTTACGGTCTCTATCCGCGGCTGGTTTCGTCCAATTTTCCGGTATCACCTTCCAATTGTGGTTTGGTTGTGGGTCAAGCACCTTCTGCCGCTTGATCTCTTGCATGAGATAGTAGCGTTGGTCACGTTCAGACCTCCAAACTATTCTGCTTTCAAGAGAATCTTTTGGGATGCCAGCGCCTTTTGTCAAAAGCTCTCCGCCGCCATTGGCCCTGTAGCTGTTAACGGCAACCTTGTACCACTTCTTGGGATTGAATGGCGTGCCATCACTCATTTGCAAAATCTTGACTTTCTCCCCATTGGGCTTGGTGACATCAACGGTGTAATCAATACCGGCTGCAGCGTCAAAATTAAACGAGAAGTTCTTGAAGCCCATTCTTTGAGCGTCGCCGTATGTATGATTGTCAAGCAAAAGGAGATGGTCATCGGGTGACTTCATGGTGTTCATCCATAGGTCATAACTCATCTCAAGGTGTTTGCGAATCTCCTCACCCGTGAGACGCATCACGTACAGCTGGTTCTCATATTTATATAGCTTGAACATGTCGCTCATGTAGACCGGTCCCGCGTTGATTGAAGCGTTGAACGACAATGGGGCATTGAAGGCTATGTCGGCATGGGTGATTTGCAGCTCAAGGTTCAAGATGAGGTCATTGAATGCGGAGTTGCCAAAATAGCTGTCAGCCGTTCTTATCGTATGCGTGAATTCGCCTATCTTCTCATTGGCGAAAGCATTTGTCTTGTCGATGAATGGCTTGAAATACGACATGTATTCCTCATCCACGGGAAGGTCGGTCACGTCGTTCAGCTTGCCTTGTTTGTTCACGACTTTCCACTTGCCTTTGCTCTTCTCTATGGTCATGGTGGCATCAGCCACGGTTATGGCATTGTTGGCTGGATCCATGCAGAGCACGGTGTCGCCGACGACGTTGACAACCTTGTCGAGATGGCGAGTGTGGTCGTGCCCGAACAGCACGAGGTCGAAACCAGGCACCTCCTTGGCCACTTTCTCCGACGCGTCTTCCTCATAGTCGGGCGTGGTTATTCCTCCCGACTTACCAGAGTGGAACAGTCCGATTACCACGTCAGCATTTTCCTTATCCTTTATTATCTTCATCCAGCGTCTTGCCGATGAAACCATGTCCTCAAAGCGCAACCCACTCCAAATGTTTCGTGGCAACCAGTTTGGTATGGCTGGCGTGAGCATGCCGAGCACGGCAAC
The DNA here is from genome assembly GCA_036743855.1 of Prevotella sp. Taxonomy (GTDB): domain Bacteria; phylum Bacteroidota; class Bacteroidia; order Bacteroidales; family Bacteroidaceae; genus Prevotella. Next base: position 9,218 of record DAINOS010000015.1, read on the forward strand.
CTTGCATCCCTCGCGATTGATGATGGTGTATGGTTTCAGATAAGGTTCGCCCGTGGCAGCGTTGATGACATTTGCCCCAAGCACTGGCATTTTGTGTTCCTTAATCCATTTGTCGTAGACACCGTGACCAGGCTCCACATCGTGATTGCCTATCGTGACAGCATCGTAGCCGAGGTAGTTGACCACCTGTGAAGCTATGTTCACTTCTGTAGTGTCGATAAAGTTGGAGAAATAACTCACGGGCTGACCCTGGAGGATGTCTCCATTGTCGAGAAGCAAGAGGTTCTTGCCGTATTGCTTGCGAAGCTTGTTGACATAAGTGCTGACACGCGCAATGCTTCCGGCCTTAGGCTTCCTGTCAATCATGTCGTAAGGGAAGAATGAGCCATGAACATCGCTCGTCTCCACGACACGAAGCGTAAACGCCTTGTTTTTTGCGGCACTGGAAAGGGTCGCTGACAATAACATCATTGAAAAAAATAAAGCCTTCATTATCTAAGTCTTAGTGTCTTATGAGTTTTATCCTATGATCAATGCACGTAGGCAATTCCTCTTCATAGTGCGTCACCATTATCAAGGTCTTGTTCTTTCGTTGCATGAACGTGTCGATGACGTTCTTCGCGAGCACGCGGTTCTCGTTGTCGAGTCCATGGAGAGGCTCGTCGAGTATCAGGAGTTCCGGGTCCTTGACAAAGGCACGCGAAAGCAACACAAGACGTTGTTCGCCGCTGGAAAGCTTCAGGAATGTCGTGTTTTCCTTACCTTCGAGCCCGAAGACCTTCATCCAGAAACGACACGTGGCGTATTCCTCTTCTGATGGCTTGGCATAAAGTCCAACGGAATCTTTCAGCCCGCTTGCCACGATTCTTATCGCCGGAATGTCTTTCTGGTATGCGCGATGCATCTCTGGCGACACGTAGCCAATATGCTTTTTGATGTCCCAAATGCTCTCGCCCGTTCCACGTGGCATACCGAACAGCGTAATGTCACAAGCGTAGCTCTGGGGATTGTCAGCGCAAATCAAGCTCAGCAGGGTGGATTTTCCAGCGCCGTTCTGGCCGCTCAAAGCCCATCGTTCACCGTTGAGCACCGTCCAGTCGAGATCCTTGAGGATTACGCGACTTCCATAGCGTATGCTCACATGGTTCAACTTGGCCACCTCATGCGTATTGTAGTCGTTGTTTTTATAAGGAAGGTTGAGAATGGCATCTGCCTTGTCTTTGCCAAGTACAAACGTCGGGGTAGATACATGAGAGGCCACAAACTCTTCGCGCGTCTTTTTCTTGCCCACGTGCATGTCCTTGACCTCAACTACATGCGTGATGAATTCTGGGATGTCATCTGTCTTGGACAGCACAAGAATGATTTGTATTCTCTCTTCCTTTATGATAGTGGCAAAGAGCTGTTTCAACTGGTCACGAGTTCCCGCGTCAAGTCCGATAAACGGATTGTCCATGATAAGCACGCGCGGGCGGGAGAAAAGCGTCTCCGTGAGTTTAAGCTTTCTCAATTCTCCACTCGACAAGAGGATGATTGGCTTGTCGAGCAACACCTTCATGTTGAACATCTCGTAAAGCTCAGCCTTGAGACTCTGCCTTGCGGCATTGTCCTCGCCAGCGCGGGCGTATGCCGCATCGAGCTTGTCGCCAACAGTTGGCGTGTTGGCATCTATCTCCGTTTGGTTCCAGCGTTGCTGCAAGTAATAAGCGCGGTCGTTGTCTCCACCATAAGCGTCACGAAAGGTGATATACTTGATGTTGTCAGACAAGCTCTTGTTCGTGCTTGGTGAAAAGTCGTATTCTGGGTCATGCATAAGCAAGGGGTGGCTGCCTGTCAGGATATTGACAAGCATTGTCTTGCCTCCACCGTTTGGCCCCACGATGGCAATTTGCTCGCCATCGTTGACTGAGAAGTTTACCGGCTCAGCCATACGCCACGCTGGCATACGCACCACGCCGTCTTTAACGTTGATGATTGGTCTACCCATATATTTATTGTTTTCTTAACCTAAAAATAAGTTACCCACACATACATAATTTCAAGGCATCGGCTTTACCGTGTAAAGGCATCGCGATTCAAGCGTGAAGGCGTCGCGATTCAAGCGTAAAGCCGACGCGATTCAAGCGTAAAGCCGACGCGATTCAAGCGTAAAGCCGAAGGCATATATTGGTTAATGAGAAAGGCGCTCCTTGTTCTTGATTACAAAGTCTTTCCATGAACCATAATGTCGAGCGTTTGTCTGTGGGGTGGAGAGTTGCAGGAAATGGCAATAAGCCGCTCCGAGCGCGTCGGTGGCATCCATGAACTTAGGCATGTCGGCTTTGTCTATTTTCAGCAACCTCTGCAACATGCCTGCTACCTGCTCCTTTGACGCCTGTCCCTCACCCGTAATCGCCATCTTGATTTTCAGTGGGGCGTATTCGTGTATTGGCACGGAATGATGTATGGCAGCGGCAATGGCAACTCCTTGCGCGCGCCCAAGTTTGAGCATCGACTGGACGTTTTTGCCAAAGAACGGAGCCTCGATGGCCATTTCGTCTGGCAAGTATTCATCAATGATGCCAGTCACGCGCTCGAAGATCTTTCCAAGGCGCAAATACGGGTCACGCTCTTTCCGCATGTCTATCACGCCCATGGCGACAAGGGCAGCCTTGTTGCCACGCACGTTCAGTATGCCATATCCCATGATGTTCGTGCCAGGGTCTATGCCTAAAATGATTTTCTCTCCACCAGCGTTTTCCACTTTTACCTCCCTTGGTTCATGAGAATTACCTGTCGATGTATGGATTACTCGCCACCTCTGTGCCTATTGTCGTCTCCGGGCCATGGCCAGGGAAGACTCGAACGTCGTCGGGCAATTGCGAAAGGTGACGAAGGCTCATCAACATCATGAACATGGAACCGCCTTGAAAATCGGTGCGGCCTATGGAGCCTTGGAAAAGCGTGTCGCCAGTGAAAGCGACGCGTTCGTCCTCACAATAATAAGTCAATCCGCCTGGCGAATGGCCAGGTGTCTCCAATATCGTGAACCTGTGCGAACCAAAATCCACAGTGTCTTGTTCGTCAAGGCATTTGCCAAGACAAACAAAATCGTCTTGAGTGAGATTGTCTATGCCGCATATTGCCTTGGCTTGCTCTGGCATGGCCTTGAAAAACTTGTCGTCGCCGGTACCAGCTTCAGGCTTGACACCCCACGTGTCAAAAACGAACTTGTCGCCAAAGTTATGGTCAACGTGTCCATGGGTCGCGATAAGGTGCTTCACGACAAGACCATTGCCCTCAATATAGTTTTTTATGGCTTCTTTTTCTGGCTCATAATACGCGCCGCAATCAACGATGACGCATTCGTTGGTATCATCGCTCACGACATAAGTGTTTTCCCTGATTGGGTTGCATATGAATCTTTGGATTTTCAGCATCTGTCAATATCAATTTATTATTACGCTATATGAGTAAAGCGAAAATAATATGTATAATATAAATAATGTGTATGGTTATGTGAGGTCAATAAACTGGCAAGTAGACAACATTCTTTTCCTCAAACCATTGCTCTTCAAAAAAGTCGGAGATGGCAATAGTCTTTACTATTTTACGGAAAGGCTTGAGCTCTTCATCAAGTTGCCCACCTTTTAGAGTAATGATGCCATTGGGCAAGGAGTTGTGCTGAGCTGTCTTGACAAGGTTTTTCCTTACTATCTTTACCATGTCGGGCAAGGCCATTACAGCGCGCGACACGACAAAATCATACTTGCCTTTCTCTTCTTCCCCACGAAGATGCACAGCCTCTACATTTTCAAGCCCCAAGGCTTTCGCTATCTCATTGGCAACAGTGATTTTCTTACCTGTGCCATCAATGAGCCGGAATGAGCATTCGGGGAAAAGGATAGCAAGAGGAATGCCTGGGAATCCGCCGCCACAGCCAAAATCAAGAATACGCGTGCCTGGACGGAAATTGATTACCTTGGCTATTGCCATGGAGTGCAAAACATGATGAAGATACAAATTATCAATGTCCTTTCTGGAAATGACATTGATTTTAGCGTTCCAGTCACGGTAAAGCCCGTCAAGGGCATCTATTTGCCGTGTTTGTTGCTCACTGAGGTTGTTGAAATATTTTGAAATCAAATCCATAGCCCACGTTTTTCTTTCTATCAAATGCAAAGTTAGTGATTTTTGTCGTAACTTTGCAGTAAGACATTGATTTTGTATAACTTAATTTACTGTTTGTGAGCATGAATCATAAAGCGGCATTGTTCGACATGGACGGAGTGGTCATCAACACCGAAGGCCAATACACTGACTTTTGGGCAGGCATCGGGAACAAGTATCTCCATTCCGGAGTTGATTTCGCGAATAAGATAAAGGGATCGACACTGGTGCAAATTTTCGATAAGTTTTTCAAGGATGACACTAAGGTCCAGCAAGAGATCACGACTGCCTTGAACGACTTTGAGAGGTCAATGTCATACGAATATATTGATGGGTTCCCACAATTCGTCAGCAAGATAAGGAATGTTGGCATCAAGACTGCAATCGTGACAAGCAGCAACCAGGAGAAGATGAAAAACGTGTATCATGCCCATCCTGAGTTTGAGAGTCTTTTCGACGCCATTCTCACAAGCGAGGACTTCGACCACAGCAAGCCTGACCCAGATTGCTATTTCAAAGGCGCAGAACGGCTTGGGGTTCAGCCTGATATGTGCATTGGCTTCGAGGACAGCATCAATGGATTGAAAGCGGTGAAGGCCGCAGGAATGTATTGCGTTGGTCTTGAGACAACCAACCCTCACGATGTCGTGGCGGAATATGCAGACATGGTTATTGACAACTATTCGCGCGCGATTGATAAAGACGAAGACAGCAAATACAATAAATTGATGGGTCTGTTCGTTTAATTAGGTAAACGAAATTTTACGTTAACATCAATAAATGAGAATCATCTTACGCTTCATATCATTAATATTTGTCACCGCTTGCTTCGGAGCCTGTGCCGACGAAGATGGATTTACCACTTCGGCGGGCAATAGGCTGTCGTTCTCTAATGATACGCTATCGCTTGACACCGTGTTCAGCAATGTTCCGTCGGCATCACGGTCGATGTGGGTATATAACAAGTCGGGCGACGGATTGCGTTGTAGCGTGAGGTTGGAAAAAGGCAACGCTTCCGCATTTAGGGTTAATATAGATGGTATCTATCTTGGGGAGATTAACAACTGGCAAACGTCAGACATTGAGATAAGAAACAAGGACAGCGTCAGGATTTATGTTGAGACCACACTGCCTAACGCCAAGGACCAAGACCCGCAAAAGAATGACGACAACATAGTGTTTAACCTGCAAAGTGGGGTGGAGCAAAAGGTAAACATCAATGCCTGGGCTTGGAACGCCAAGCTATTGAACGGTGTTGAGATCCACAAAGACTCTGTCATTCAAAGCAATACGCCTATTGTCATATACAAAGGCTTGAAGGTAGACAGTGGGGCAGTACTTAATATCGGTGCGGGAACCACATTGTATTTTCATAACGATGCTGGAATTGACGTTTATGGAAGCCTACGATGCAATGGAACAGCGGAAAGCAACGTTGTCTTGAGAGGCGACAGGATTGACAGAATGTTCGATTACCTGCCTTACGACCGCACGCCTGGCCAATGGCAAGGGGTGAGGCTTCGCACGTCCTCGTATGGCAACGAACTATACCATACTGACATACACAGCAGTTACAATGGTATCGTGGCAGACTCTTCGGACATAAGCAAGACGAAACTTGTTTTAAGCCATTCCACCATACACAATTGCCAAGGAAACGGATTGGAAGCAAACAACATAAAAGCCACAGTCGTCAATTCACAAATTACAAATACGTTGGGCAATTGCGTCAGCGTCACAGGTGGAGACATTGACGTTAACAGTTCCACGATAGCGCAATTTTATCCTTTTGACGGGATGAGGGGAATGGCATTGTATGCCAAGCTCAATAAAAACTCAAAACGGCTGAGCATAACAAATTCAATCATAACAGGTTATGCTGACGACGTGATAAGCATTATGAAAGACGACTCAAACGCTGACTGGCATTTTTCTCATTGCATACTTCGCACTCCTAAGCCTACCACTAAAGACAGTACAAGGATGGCCAACGTGATTTATGAAGATGTAAAGGACACTACCAGCATGGGGGTAAAGCACTTTGAAAAAATAGACACAGACAATCTTATATATGACTTCCATCTCAGTGACAAGTCGGCAGCAATCGGCAAAGCCGACCCAAACACGTCACCAAGCGATGACCATGATGGCGTTAAACGAGATGAAAAACCAGACATGGGAGCCTACGAAAACACTAAAAAGAAAACGAAATGATCAAATCTAAATTAGTAATCAACTACGATTCATGCTCCATGGACGAGTTGACCGATGAAGAAAGACTACTTGTGGAGCGCGCAAGGGAAGCTACGCGAAACTCCTTCGCGCCTTACAGCAATTTTCATGTTGGCGCGGCACTAATGCTCAAAAACGGCAAGGTGATAATTGGCGCGAACCAGGAGAACTCAGCATTCCCTTCCGGGCTTTGCGCGGAGCGCACTGCAGTGTTCGCAGCTCAAGCCAACTACCCGGAAGAACCAATCATGATGCTGGCCATTGCCGCAGCCGATGCCAACGGTCTTCGCTCGAAGCCTGTCTCACCATGTGGCGCATGCAGACAAGTAATCCTTCAAATGGAATCAAGATATAAACAACCTGTAGAGATATTGTTGTCAGGAACGAAAAACATACTCAGATTCAATTCCATTAAAGACTTAATACCATTTTCTTTTGTCGATGAAGACCTGATGCCCGAACAAGAGTAAATTGAATATACACTGAATACATTACAAGCAAAGGAAGTTGCAGTGTTATTTTTCGACAACTTTCTTATTTCAATTTAGCTGCAATGCGAAAGCTCTGATAGACCAAAAGCATTTTGTAGCTTTCAAACCGAATACTTATCTATTATAATGGCGTGATTTCATGTTAAGTTTTAAATAATAGTAATAAATGATGTAAAAACGAATAAGTAACGAAAAACCATGCCATTAAAAGAAATACTAAGCAAAAACGAGCGGTTAGGTAAAAGAATGTAATATATACTACATATTTTATGGTATATATTACGTTAAACG
>DAINOS010000015.1:16390-27651 GCA_036743855.1 Prevotella sp.
AAAACTCATTCTTGTTTGGAAGTTTTGAGATTTGTACTTAACTTTGCGGTTGTTAATTCTAAGCAATAACAAGATTAAAATAAAAAAAACTATATAAGGAAAGACCGCGATATGGGAAAGATTAAGACGATTGGAATTCTCACTTCTGGAGGTGATGCACCAGGCATGAATGCAGCTATAAGAGCGGTGACACGTGCAGGTATTTGCAACGGCTTCAACATCAAAGGTATTTATCGTGGCTATGATGGACTGATTTATGACGACATCAAGCCTTTTACCACCGAGAATGTTTCTGGCATCATAATGCAAGGCGGCACAATTCTCAAGACGGCCCGTTCAAAGGCTTTCATGACTCCCGAGGGGCGTGAGAAGGCTTACGAGACCATCAAAAAAGAGCAAATAGACGCTCTTGTGGTTATAGGTGGTAACGGATCGCTTACAGGCGCCAAGGATTTCGCGCAAGAATATGATCTTTGCTGTATCGGTTTGCCAGGAACCATTGACAATGACCTATATGGTACAGACACCACAATCGGTTACGACACCACCCTTAACACGATTGTGGATTGCGTAGACCGCATTCGCGACACCGCACAGAGCCATGAACGCATTTTCTTTATCGAGGTGATGGGACGTGACGCTGGATATTTGGCGCAAAACTCAGCCATCGCAAGTGGCGCAGAAGCGGCCATCATCCCTGAGGATTCCACAGACGTGGACCAGCTCGCCAAGTTCATGGAGAGAGGCATACGAAAATCAAAGAAGAGTTGTATTGTCATCGTTTCCGAAAGTCCTAAATGCGGTGCCATGTATTACGCCAATCGCGTGAAAAAGGAATTTCCGGAGTTTGACGTGCGTGTGTCCATTCTCGGTTACGTTCAGCGTGGCGGACGCCCTTCAGCTCATGACAGAATACTCGCCAGCCGCACTGGCGTTGGAGCAGTTGAGGCCATCATGCAGGGACAACGCAATGTCATGGTCGGCATACACAACAACGAGGTTACATACATTCCTCTTGTCGAGGCTGTACGCTCAGACAAGCCATTTGACCGTAAACTCATAGAGGTTCTCGATGAGCTGAGCATTTAAAGCCAAACGGCAAAACGATTATACATTAAATAGTATTATATTCACTATAAAAGATATTGTATGTCACAGATTAACGGACACATCTCTCAGATAATCGGTCCTGTCATTGATGTCTTTTTTGACACGCAAGGCCAAGAAGCTGAGAAGGTGTTGCCAAAAATTTACGAGGCACTGAAAGTGACACGTTCTGATGGCAAGGAAGTTGTCATAGAGGTTGAGCAACACATTGGTGAAGATACCGTGCGCTGTATCGCCATGGACTCAACAGATGGTCTGGAACGCGGACTGGAAGTAGTACCAACAGGCGCGCCAATACAAATGCCAGCAGGTGATCAGATTCGTGGTAGAATGATGAACGTTATTGGTCAACCAATCGATGGAATGGGCGAACTCAACATGAAAGGCAGTTATCCTATCCACCGTCCGGCACCAAAGTTTGAGAACCTGTCAACTCACAAGGAAATGCTTCCTACGGGCATCAAGGTCATAGACTTGCTTGAGCCTTACATGAAAGGCGGCAAGATTGGACTGTTTGGTGGAGCCGGTGTAGGCAAGACGGTGCTCATCATGGAGCTCATGAATAATATCGCCAAGGGACGTGCAGGCTACTCCGTATTCGCAGGCGTGGGTGAGCGCACACGTGAGGGCAACGACCTTATCAGGGATATGCTTGACTCTGGTGTCATACGTTATGGAGAAAAGTTCCGCAAGGCAATGGATGAAGGCAAATGGGATCTTTCATTGGTAGACCAAGAAGAGCTGGGAAAGTCTCAATCAACCCTTGTCTATGGCCAGATGAATGAGCCACCTGGGGCACGTGCTCGTGTGGCTTTGTCTGGTCTGACTATCGCAGAGGAATTCCGTGACCATGGAGGCAAGGACGGTGGTCCTGCCGACATCATGTTCTTCATCGATAATATCTTCCGTTTCACACAGGCAGGATCAGAGGTATCAGCCTTGTTGGGACGTATGCCTTCAGCTGTGGGCTATCAACCCACTTTGGCATCCGAGATGGGTGCCATGCAGGAAAGAATCACATCTACGAAAGAAGGTTCCATCACTTCAGTGCAGGCTGTTTACGTGCCAGCAGATGACTTGACTGACCCCGCGCCAGCAACGACCTTCTCGCACCTTGACGCGACTACGGTACTTGACCGTAAGATTACTCAGCTTGGTATTTACCCGGCCGTTGATCCTTTGGCTTCAACTTCGCGTATACTTGACCCACTGATTGTAGGCAAGGAACATTATGAGTGCGCACAAAGAGTTAAGGAGACACTTCAGCATTATCAAGAGCTTCAAGATATCATCGCCATCCTTGGCATGGACGAGTTGTCGGATGATGACAAACTGGTTGTGAATCGCGCACGTCGCGTGCAGAGGTTCCTCTCACAGCCATTCGCCGTAGCAGAGCAGTTCACCGGTGTAAAGGGTGTGATGGTCAGTATTGAAGATACCATAAAGGGCTTCAACGCCATACTCGATGGCGAGGTGGACGACCTTCCTGAGCAAGCGTTCATGAACGTGGGCACAATAGAAGATGCCATCGCCAAGGGCAAGAAGCTCATCGATGAAGCCAAGGCATAACAAGCTAAAGCAACATGGATATGTTGAAGTTGAAGATTATTTCTCCCGAAAAAGTGATATACGATGGCGAGGTAGAGAGTCTCAAGGTGCCAGGCAGTCAAGGTAGCTTTGAGATTCTCAGCAACCACGCTCCAATCATATCATCGCTTGTCAAAGGAGACGTAGAATATAAGGGCAAAGGGGAGAGCGAAAAACTTTCCATCGTAGGCGGATTCGTTGAAGTCAAGAAAAACGAAATAAGCCTTTGCGTGGAGTTTTGAACCCTCATGAATCAAGGCAAAACAAAGTAGCGTATGCTTTCCCCATTTACTATCCTCCTATTAGCGGCAATGTTTACATTGCTCGGAGTAGGATGGAAAAAAGGATATGACTTTGTTAAGTCAAGGGCGCCAAAGCAAATAGTAAAATTCTATTTTGCTTACGCGACCTTTAGAATGATAACAATACTACTCGTCACAGGCGTGTTCGTGTTGTTCATATCGCAAAGCAAAACGGAGTCTAAAGCCTTTGTGGTCTGGGAGTTTGTCTTGTATGCTGCAATGATGGTCTTGACATTGAAAAATAACATTAAACGCTCTTGAAGAATGAGATATTTTAATCATATAATCTGTTGCATATTGGCAATTGTTCTTGCCATGCCGGCTTTAGCCGCGCAAAAGCAAGGTGAGAGCCTAAATACATCACAGATTGTAGTAGGGCATATCAAGGACTCCTACGATTGGCACGTTACAGATATTGGTAAAAAGCATATCGTAATCAACCTTCCTGTCATCGTTAAGAGTACAACGGGATGGCATGTTTTCAGCACGTCAAAATTCGCGGAGGATGCCGATGCGAAAGGATACCGAAAGGGACCTTGCAATCTTGCAATCGCTACGGTTGGCTCGCATGCGGGGAAAATTGTAGAGTTACAAAACGGCAAGGAAATAATGCCATTCGATATTAGCATTACCAAGACCGTCGCAGTGCTCTTTATCGACTCTATAATCCTTTTGCTTTGCATTCTGTTACCAGCAAGATGGTATAGAAGGCATAAGGCAAGTGACCCTGCGCCAGGAGGATTCACGGGGTTGATGGAAATGCTTGTATCATGGGTTGAGGATAATATCGTAAAACCAGGAGTGGGAGACCATTACGAGAAATACTCTCCATATCTTCTGACATGTTTTTTCTTTATCCTTACGTGTAACTTAATGGGAATCATGCCATTTCCTCCTGGAGGAGGCAACTTGACAGGAAATATAGCATGCACATTTTTCCTTGCTTTCTGTACATTCGTAATCACACAGTTTAGCGGTTCCAAGCACTATTGGAAAGACATATTTTGGCCAAACGTACCACTGGCATTAAAGGCTTTTCCACTCATACCTCTTATTGAGTTTGTGGGTATATTCACAAAGCCTTTCGCACTGATGATTCGACTATTTGCCAATATGATGGCGGGACACGCTATCGCACTTTCCTTGACCTGCATAATATTTGTCGTTGCTACAATGGGAATTGGTGTGGCAATAGGAATGTCAACACTGAGTGTCGTGATGAGCATCTTCATGATGTGCCTTGAATTCCTGGTATGCTTCATCCAAGCAATGGTATTCACCATGCTAAGTTCAATATTCATTGGCTTGGCTCGTGCAAAAGATTGAATTTTACAAAAAGGAAATAATAACAAAAATATTTATCAACAACAGCCGATGGCCAAGTTTCATGACTTATAGCCAAGTGACGAAGCAATCGGCGATTAAAAAATTACAACTATGATTTCAGCATTATTATTGCAAGCCGCCGCAGCAGGCGTAGCAAAGTTGGGTGCCGGTGTTGGCGCAGGTCTCGCAGCAATTGGCGCAGGTATTGGTATCGGTCGCATTGGCGGACAGGCTATGGACGCAATGGCAAGGCAACCAGAGGTAATGAGCAAAATCTTCACAAACATGATTGTCGCTGCTGCACTTATCGAAGGTGTTGCCTTGTTTGCTGTGGTCGTCGCATTCCTCTGCATCTAATCATCATAGAACAAACAACTGCGTATGGATTTATTGATACCAAGCACAGGCTTACTTTTTTGGATGACGATAGTCTTCCTCATTGTGCTTGCCGTCCTGTGGAAATGGGGCTTTCCTGCCATCACCAAGATGGTGAAAGAGCGCAAGAACTACATCGACGATAGCTTGAGAAAGGCTCACGAAGCCAATGAGAAGCTTGCAAACATACAAAAAGAAGGCGAATCCATTCTGCAGGAAGCACGCGAAAAACAAGCAGCGGTTTTGAAAGAAGCCACTGCCACACGTGATGCCATCATTGCCAAGGCCGAAAATCAAGCAAAGGATCGCGGTGCACAGCTCATCAACGATGCCAAAGCCGAGATAGAACAAGAAAAGCAACAAGCCATTCGCGAAATCCGCGGACAAGTGGCTGAGCTTTCTGTTAAAATCGCGGAAAAGATTGTCAAGCAACAATTGGCGACTGATGACAAGCAGATGGAATTAATCAACAAGATTCTTGATGAAGTCGCTGTCTCTGATAAGGCAGCAAAATAAAACGATTGTCTATGGATACAGGTGTAATAGCTGTTAGATATGCGAAAGCTCTCTTGGAAAGCGCCATTCGGCTGAAGCAGGAAGGCGAGGTCTATGTCGAGATGCAGACGCTCTCGACCAACTACATCCAAGTGCCGCAGCTTCGCTTCACGATAGACAATCCTACCCTTGCAAACGAGAAAAAGCTGGCCTTACTAAAGACTGCGTGCGGTGGAGACATCAACGACCTTACAGTGAGATTTCTTGAGCTCGTTTTCAAGGAGGGAAGAGAGTCAAGCCTGCAGTTTATGGCAACGGCCTATCTGACATTGTACAGGAAACACAAGAACATCATTCGCGGAAAGCTGACAACAGCAGTGCCAGTTTCGAAAGAGACTGAGGCTAAAATGAAGCAAATGGTGGAAAACAGAACACACGGAAACGTTGAGTTCAACACGGAAGTGGATCCAAGTATAATAGGAGGGTTCATACTTGAGTATGACACATATAGCTTTGACGCAAGCGTAAAGACAAAACTCAAGGGCATGCTCCATCAACTGACAGTGTAAAGCCTTTATATTGAGATTTGAACGAAGTAAGTAAACTTTGATTTATTATTATAATAAATGAGTGATAAATTAAAACCAAGTGAGGTGTCTGAAGTGCTTATCAAGCAACTTGAAGGCGTCAACACGGAAGAGCAGTTTGATGAAGTGGGAACCGTACTCACTGTGGGTGACGGTGTGGCCCACGTTTATGGACTGCGCAATGCCGAGGCGAGTGAACTTCTTGAGTTTGAAAATGGCACTATGGCAATTGTCATGAACCTCGAGGAGGATAATGTCGGTTGTATTCTTTTAGGTGCTTCTTCTGGCATTGAAGAGGGCATGAAAGTAAAGCGTACACACCGTATCGCCTCTATTCGTGTTAACGACAATTTCCTCGGTCGCGTTGTCAACACTCTCGGGCAGCCAATAGATGGCAAGGGTGACATTGACTTGACAAACGCTTTCGAGATGCCTCTTGACAGAAAAGCACCTGGTGTCATATACCGTCAACCAGTAAAGCAGCCACTACAGACTGGTCTTAAAGCCATCGACTCGATGATTCCTATCGGTCGTGGACAACGCGAGTTGATTATTGGTGACCGTCAGACAGGCAAGACAGCAATTGCAATTGACACCATAATTAACCAAAAGGGTAACTTTGAGGCAGGCAAGCCAGTATATTGTATTTATGTCGCAATCGGACAGAAAGCAAGTACAGTGGCAGCTCTCGTACAAACCCTGAAAGAGCACGGCGCATTACCTTATACCATCATAGTCAGCGCGACAGCCGCTGATCCTGCAGCCATGCAGTATTACGCTCCTTTTGCGGGCGCGGCCATTGGTGAGTATTTCCGTGATCGTGGATTCGATGCTCTTGTCGTATATGATGACCTGTCCAAGCAAGCTGTTGCATATCGTGAGGTCTCATTGATTCTCCGTCGTCCTTCTGGACGTGAAGCCTATCCTGGTGACGTGTTCTACCTCCATTCCCGTTTATTGGAGCGTGCTGCAAAAATCAACGAGCAGCAAGAGGTGGCAGAGCAAATGAACGATTTGCCAGAGTCAATGAAAGGACATGTAAAAGGCGGTGGCTCATTAACCGCACTTCCAATCATTGAGACACAAGCTGGTGACGTATCCGCGTATATTCCTACAAACGTAATTTCAATTACCGATGGACAGATATACTTGGAGACAGACCTCTTCAACCAAGGTTTCCGTCCGGCAATCAACGTGGGTATCTCCGTGAGTCGTGTGGGTGGTTCCGCACAGATCAAGAGCATGAAGAAAGTTGCTGGTACTTTGAAGATTGACATGGCTCAGTACCGTGAGCTTGAGAGCTTCTCAAAATTCTCAAGCGACATGGATCCTGTCACAGCCATGACTATCGACAGAGGTCGTAAGAACAACCAGTTGCTGATTCAACCTCAGTATAGCCCAATGCCAGTAGGCGAGCAGATAGCAATTCTTTATTGCGGCGTTCACGGACTTATGCATGACGTGCCTGTTGACAAAGTTCGCAATGTTCAAGATCAATTCTTGGAGCAAATGCGTACCCAGCATCAGGATATTCTCGACACTCTTGCTTCTGGTAAGATTGACGATACGTGCACAAAGACGATTGAAGACGTAATGGCGAATGTTGCTGGACAGTTTGCCTCTAAATAAAAGTAATAGACATGCCTTCATTAAAAGAGATAAAGACCCGTATAGCATCTGTACAGAGCACGCGAAAGATAACAAGTGCCATGAAAATGGTGGCTTCGTCAAAACTTCATCGTGCACAGACTGCCATTCAAAATATGCTCCCTTATGAAAATTTGCTTGAGCATATCTTGAAGTCGTTTCTTGTCTCCATGCCTGATGCCGCCGAGGGTGACCTCACGGAAGAACGCAAGGACATCAAAAGCGTGGCACTTGTTGTTTATTCTTCTAATAGTTCATTATGTGGAGGATACAACAACAACGTCATTCGTAAGATGCAACATGCGATAGATGGGTATCATGCTAAGGGCATTAATAATATTACCATCTATCCCATTGGCAGAAAAGTAGCAGAAAAGGTCAAAAAGTTAGGTTTCAAGCCTGCTGGCGACTTTGTGGAATTGGCCGACAAGCCAAACGCCGCAGAATGCCGAGCAATCGCAGAGGAGCTTATAGAAAAATACTCTAAGCACGAATATGATAAGGTTGAACTTATATACCATCATTTCAAAAGTGCTGGCTCGCAGGTACTCACTTGCAGAAACTATTTACCGCTTGACCTGTCTACTGAGAAAATAGGTGCTTATAACGACAGAGACTTATCATCAAATCTTGCAACGGCAAAAGCCCAGGAATACTTACGCAAGAACGGTAAAACTGTCGGCAAGAGAACTACAGACGCAGTTCCTCTCAATGATGACTTTATCGTTGAGCCGGATATAAAAACAGTACTTGGTGAATTAGTTCCAAAGGCTTTGGACTTGATAATTTACACAGCACTTCTTGACAGCAACGCTTCTGAACACGCTGCCCGTATGGTTGCCATGCAAGCAGCCACGGACAATGCTGATGAATTGCTCAAGGAATTGAATCTGCAATACAATAAGAGCCGTCAGGCTGCGATTACAAGTGAACTGTTGGATATTGTCGGTGGAAGTGCGAATAATTAATAAGACGCATCACATCGACTAATCTCTAATAATAATTAAATGGGAAATGGAAAAGTTATCCATTTCCCATTTTTTTATTAACTTCGCATCCATGAAAAGGATAGTAACTACAATTTTACTAATATTGTCGTTTGTTCCATTATTCGCACAAAAAAAAGAAATCAACGCGGCAATAGACAACCTCAAGGCAAACAAGGACCTTGACAAGGTTGAGGCTTCCATGACGACTCTGCTTAAAGACTCTTCCAATATAAGCAACGAGAAAATTTGGAATCTCCTTTTCGAATCATTGAAGAAGCAATATCAAGCAGGTAATGAAAAGTTGTATCTCAAACAGAAATACGACACAGCCTCACTATTCAATATAGCCTCCCGAATGTTTACGGTTATGACAAGATACGACAGTATAGAAACAGAACCAAACAGGAGTGGTAAGGTTAAATTAAAAATGCGCAAGCAAAATTCCAATACGCTTAATTCTTTACGCCCCAACCTGTTTAATGGTGGCATTTTCTTTATCGGCAAACAGAACTATTCTCAAGCATACATTCTCTTTGACCAGTATATCAGTGCAGCTGATATGCCTATATTCAAGTCATACAACTATTCCGCTAAAGACAAGAACCTCCCCAAAGCAGCTTACTGGGCTTCATATTGTGGATACAAGCTTAAAGACCCACAAAAAGTCCTTCACAATACATATTTGGCCCTGAAAGACAAAGAGCATTATGAGTCGATGTTGCAATATCTTGCAGCGACATATATGCTTGAGAATGACACTACAAGAAGTATCGAAACATTGGAAGAAGGTTTTTCCTTATATCCAAAATCAGATTACTTCTTTTCGCATCTAATGGATTATTATTCAAAGAAGTCCAACTGGGACAAAGCAACCATCTTGACAAATAAGGCAATACAAGCCGACAGTACAAATACTAAGGCTTGGATTGCCAAAAGCACTATATTAATTAACTCAGGTGATTATGTGAATAGTTTCCAAATCTCCCAGTCTATATTAAAGAAAGACAGTACACTCGAAGATGCTTGGTTAAACGCTGGCCTTGCGAAATACAACCAGGGAGTTAATTTAGAGCATGACACCAAGAACCTCAAACAGAAGAGACAACAGGTGTTGCATTATTACAAAGAGGCTCTGCCATATTTTGAAAAATATAGAAGTCTATGTCCAAACAATGTAGACAAATGGGCCATGCCATTGTATTCAATATATCTTAATCTCAATATGGGAAAACAATTTGATGAGATAGACGAAATTATCAAAAAGCAAAAATGATTCCATGGATTTTCGCGCTCATGTCAATCTAAAGTAGGGTAGAGATAAAAATAAAACGAAACCTAAAAAAGGTTTCGTTTTATGTGAGGTGCGTGGCGGAGTCGAACCGCCTTGAGTGGTTTTGCAGACCAGTACCTAACCGTTCGGACAACGCACCGTTTTTCTCAATTGCGATGCAAAGGTAAGAACATTTTGCAAGACCACCAAAGGTTATCTTACTTTTTTACAAAAAAATATGCCTCAAGCCACTTTTTAGCATAGAATTGGTAATTTTGCCACTACGAAGCACACTCATAAAACGATAAATACTACCTCCATACAAAAAAGTCATAAATTTGCTTAGTTTTTTGCTTTACTCAACTGTATAGATAGTGTATGAAACAGGAAAAGGACATAGAACAGCTATTCCGTCGGCATTACGAGAAGATGTACAATCTGGCCAGATGCATCCTCTCGGATGACGACGAGAGCAAGGATGTGGTGAGCGACGTGTTTGCCAAGATTCTTGCAGACGATGTCGTCCTGATACCTGGGAGCGAGGAAGGATATTTGATGCGGAGCGTGCGCCATCGTTGTCTCAACCTGATAGCTCACAAGAGCGTGAAGGAGCGAGTGGCGAAATTGTTGCTCAACGATGCCGATGTCATTCTATCGGAAGACACCGACGAGCGTCTCGAACGTCTCATGCTTCTCATCGAAGACCTCGAACCGCCTATCCGAAAACAAATCTTCCGTTTGCGCTATCTTCAGGAGAAATCCTATCAAGAGGTGGCAGACGAAGTGGGAGTGAGCAAGGTGACGGTGTTCAACCATCTCTCACAGGCATTGGACTGGATCAGGAAACAGTTTGTACATTAAAAAAGGAGTAAAGCAATGACAACAAACAAGAGTAAAGAAGAAAAGCGGATGATGTTCTTCGACATGCAAGAGCATCCCGAGCGTTATACCGACGAGCAAGTGGAAGCCTTGCTTGCCGACGAAGAGATGAAAGATTTCTTTCACGACATGGCGATGGCAAGAATGGCAGAGCAGAAAGCCAATCCGAAAAAAGTAAATGTGGAGGAGGCATGGAAGGAGTTTGCCACAAGACATTCTATGGTAAGCTCTGAAGGAGAGGCATCCACCGCCTCTACTCTATCAAGCGAGCATCATTTGAAAACCGCCGCTTCTCGCAATCGTTTCAAGATTGCCGCTTCCATTATTGGCGTTATCTTCCTTTCGGGCATCACCTTTGCCGCCATCCATTCCGGGATATTCCGTTCTTCATCTTCTGAAGAAACTTCCCAGGTCAAGACGGAGCAGTCTTTATCTGATACAAAGACCGTCTTGCGAGATAGCACGAAGGCTACGGTTGCGGAGAAAGCAGATAGCCTCAACCTCAAGCCGGTGGTCTTCGACAATGCCGAGTTGGGCGATGTCATCTCGCAATTGGCAGCCTTCTATCATGTCAAGGTAGAGTTTGATAATGCGGAGGCGCAACATATCCGCATCTTCTTCAACTGGGATAAGACGAAGACCTTGCAGCAGAATCTCGCTATCTTGAATGCTTTCGACCGCATCCACATTACTTATT
>DAINOS010000016.1:0-1659 GCA_036743855.1 Prevotella sp.
GGGCATGCCCTTAACCGTCATGGCGGCATGGCGGTCGATTATGGGATTCACGGGCTGCAGCACGCACACGTCCTTCACCTTGCCGCTCTTGTCGACAACGAAGCTCATGTATACCTTCGCGGGACCTGCCAGACGCACGCTTGGCTGGCTCACGTGGCTGAGATATTGCTTCAAGGCATCGCTGCCGCCTTTCATCTTGGGTTGCTTCTCCACATTACTATATATAGAGTCTCCATCCATGACATTTGGCTGCGTCACGATTCGCGGGTTCACCACACCCGCCTTCTTGACAAAGAGCTTCTTGCCCTGTCGTGAGAGCGAATAGGCATAAGCGTCGAGAGGCATGGTGGCTATATAAGTTTGGGTTGAGCTCAGGGATGTGGCCTTGATGAGAAAGCACAAGTATCCGTTTGCAGTCCACACGCCGTCAATCTCGTAGGCAACCATGTTGTTGAAGAAATTGTCACCAAGGGGTTGGAAGAGCAAGTCGTAGAAATCTTGCGGCTCATTGCGGTTCATTATGCCCGAACTGACAAGGTTGCTCGCGTAATACGCCTTTTCCGTGGTAAGGTCATAGACCACAACACGGTCATCGCTCGCGGCCTTGAACTCCGACAACTTGCCAGGCTCAACATTCAAGCTCACGCGGTAGGCAATCCAATGGTTAGGCTCATATCCCACAATACGGGCGGAAGCCGTGACATAGCAGAAACGGCGGTCATCGGGAATCTCACGAAACGTCCCTGTCACCGGAGTGCCATAACGTTGGCTGATAGACGTGGCGAGAGAATCGAAGCCCAACGTGGCCTTATCGGCAAGGCTCTCGCTGATGATGCGTTGCAGGTTGGGAACATGGCTATAGCCCACGACTTCCGGCCACTCAATGTCGTAATCGACGACATTGATGCCAGAGCCTTTGCGCAACAAGAGGTGTTTCTTCTCGTAGCGCACGCTGTAACCCACCGTGCGGTTGTCTACCGTCTGCGCCTCAACATTGACAAGGACCATGCTGAGGATTATTGCCATAAGCCATTTCTTCATTTCCTTTATCCCTTTCTTTTGTTTCTTTCCAATTCACTCTACCTCGTTGTCGAGCGAGAATCCCATCTTGCTCCTCACCTTTACCACCACGCCCCATGTGGCGATGACAGCGAGCAACGTCAGGACAAAGAACTTACGATAGCCGAGAGCCTCTTCCAAGCCGCCAGCCACGAGCCCGGGCAACATGAGCGACAGCGTCATCAACGCCGAGGCTATGGCGTAATGGGACGTGCGAAACTCGCCACGATTATAATATATGAGGAACATCATGTATGCCGTGATGCCAAACCCGACGCCCGCTTGCTCCACGAATACTGCCATGGAAACCACGACGAGACTCTCCGGAAGCGCGTAGGCGAGGAAGATGTATATGACTGGCGGCAGCGAGTAGGCCACCGCCATGGGACAGAGCCAATGGCGCAATCCGCCACGGCTCACGGCGATGCCACCCACAATTGAGCCGATGATAATGCCCATCATGCCCACGGTGCCTTGCACAAGGCCGTATTCCTGTGGCGCGAGACCCAGGCCGCCGTTGTGAGCCGCGTCGATGAGGAAAAGCGGACTCACCTTGGAGAGCAACGCCTCGGGCAGGCGGAAGAGCAAGATGAAGCAAAG
>DAINOS010000016.1:1759-26606 GCA_036743855.1 Prevotella sp.
TGCTGCCGCTCGTCGAGGGCGAGAAGGTAATAGCCATCGGCGGCCACGCAGTGGGAAGCGCCCGTGAAGGCGGCGACCCAGAAAAAGAAGAGCGTGCCTTGAAGCCAAAACGACGTGGGGATGGTGAACGCCACGCCACCAAAGGCGGCACCGAGCAGCACCTCCGTGGCAAGCACCCACCAACGTTTGGTCTTCACCAAGTCGATGAACGGGCTCCAAATGGGTTTGAGGATCCACGGGAGATACATCCACGAGGTATAGAAAGTGATGGCGGTATTGGACAGTCCCATCTGCTTGTAAAAGATAAGCGACACCGCCATCACTGCCACGAGAGGCAGACTGTCGGCAAAGGACAACGAGGGGACCCACGACCATGGCCGACGGGTTCCCTTGTCTGATGCCTTGTTGTTGTCTTGCGTGTTTACCATGCTTTTTCTATCTCTGCCCCAGGGTAATAATGTTTCAGTATCTTGTCGTAGCTATAGCCTTGATCGCCCATGACGGCGGCTCCGATTTGGCAAAGTCCCACACCGTGGCCCCACCCCGCGCCAATGAGCTCGAAGGTGTCGCCATGCTTCTCCACGACAAACGCCGAACTGTAAAGGTGGCTCTCGCTCAAGGCGCGACGTATCTCCAACTCCTTGCCCACGACAATGGTCTTCTTGGTTCCGGTGATTTGCAGCTCGTAGATTCTGCCGCTCGTGCCGCGCTTCAAGGGTTTCATGTCGGTGACGGTGCCAAGCCCTGCCCCCAGCTTTTTCTCCACGAGCCTTGACAGTTCTTCCTGCGTGTAGCTCACGCGCCAACGATAGAAGTCGGTCGTCTCCTGGTCGTAGTCGTTGAGCACCTGGCTCAGGATGCGCTTGTCGGTGGTGTTGCAAAAGCTCTTCGGACTGTTGAGAATCCACTTACGGGCGTTCTCCTCCACGGTGAGGTCGGGGATGGTCTCCTCTGGCGTGTCGCCAATGCCCTTGAGATATGGCTTGGGCGTGTCGTCCCAGCAATACTGGAACTCCTCCATCGCGCCACCGCAGCATTTGGAGAATCTCGCGTCGCATATCTCGCCGCCATAGGTCAGCAATTCGCCACGCGTGCGCCTGATGGCCTCTGCCACGTTGGGACTTGTCTCCTTGGTGATGCCCTGATAACGCTGGCAGTGGTCGTCGGCGCACACGTCAAAGAGAGTGTGGTCGGTGTGGTCGTACCAGCGAATGAAAGCGTTGCCATGAGACTCTTGCGTGTTTGGTATCGACTTGCCGTCGATCTGGCTCATCAGCCACGAGCGCGAGATGACGGCATGGGCCATGAGGAGCGGAAGGCTCGAATGCGCGCTCATCTCGCTTGAGATGACGCTCTCAAGATATTCCTCCACGGGCAGGTCGTTGATTGCCCAAATCTTGCCGCCATCGGCCAAGAGGCGGAGCGATCCGCGGAAGGTCTGGGTCTCGCGCCGCTGCCAATGGAAGTTGACACCGATGACGACATCCTTGAGCGAGAAGCTGTCGAAGGGCGACAGTGGCTTGAAGCACAGCTGGGTATGCGCCTTGCCATCGTAGAATATCAGTCCATTTCGCACGGTGGCAGTGCGGGTGCGGTTGTCGGCACCATAGCCGTTGAGTGTGAACGTTATGCTCTCGGCACCGACGATGCCAACGCTCACCAATGGCGTGCCTTCATATTTTTTTATCATGGTCGCAGGGATTTCTTATTTATGCAAAGGTAGCGTTTTTATATTAGTTATCGTCACAAAATTTCGATAAACTTTCGTAACTTTGCAGGTATATGGAAAAGAAAACACTATTAGGTCTCACTCTCGACGAGCTGAAGGACGTGGCAAGGGAACTTGGCATGCCCGCCTTCACCGGCTCGCAAATCGCCAAGTGGATTTACGAGCGCCGCGTCAAGAGCATCGACGAGATGACCAACCTCTCCAAGAGCAACCGCGCCAAGTTGGCGGAGAGTTACGAGATAGGCTGCATGGCTCCGATAGAGTCGCGGCACTCCAAGGACGGCACGGTGAAATACCTGTTCCCCGTGAGGACGACCGATGGCGACACGTCGCGCAAGCGTTTCGTGGAGACGGTCTACATACCCGAGGAGGGCGGTCACGCCACGTTGTGCGTGTCGTGCGAGGTGGGTTGCAAGATGAACTGCCTCTTCTGTCAGACGGGCAAACAGGGATTCCATGGTTACCTCACCGTGGCCGACATCCTGAACCAGGCCTACAGCATACCCGAGGCCGACAGCCTGACCAACATCGTATACATGGGGCAAGGCGAGCCTATGGACAACCTCGACAACGTGTTGCGCTCCACGCGCATACTCACTGCCCCTTACGGCTGGGCATGGAGCCCGAAGCGCATCACCGTGAGCTCGGTGGGATTGAAAGACAAGCTCCAGAGATTCCTCAACGAGAGCGATTGCCAAGTGGCGATAAGCCTCCACTCGCCCATCCACGAGCAGCGCGAGCAGCTCATGCCGGCGGAGAAAGGCATGGCGATAAGGGACGTGGTTGACCTCTTGCGCGATTATGACTTCTCGCACCAGCGGCGCCTCACGTTCGAGTATATCGTCTTTGGCGGCCTCAACGACAGCCAGACCCACGCCCGCGAGATATGCCGACTGCTGAAAGGTCTCGACTGCCATGTCAACCTGATACGTTTCCACCAGATACCCAACGTGCCATTGCATGGCGCCACGCCGGAGCGCATGGAGTCGTTTCGCGACTATCTCACCGCCCACGGGTTTTATTGCACCATCAGGGCGAGTCGCGGACAGGACATTGAGGCGGCATGCGGCCTGTTGAGCACGAAACATCGCGGGGCGGAATAAACTCTCCAAGGAGGCGACATCATGAGCAAAGCCATTCTCCTCGCGTTATCCATCGTCTTGCTGTTCTCCTCTTGCGACGAGCGCCGCGGCTTGCTTCCGCCTTCGGGCGGCAAGTTGTACGAGGTGCTGCTCGTCGGCGACAGTGCCGACATCGTGAGAACCGCGTTGCAGGCCGACATGCCAGGGTTGCCGCAAAGCGAGCCACAGTTTGACGTCTCGTCGGTAGACTCCGCCGCCTTTGGCGCCACGCTGAGGACAACACGCGAGATTGTCGTGGTGAGGACCTCGCCAAGGCTATACTCCACCGTGAGGATAAGATACGATCGCAACGTGTGGGCGGAACCGCAGACGGTGGTCTCCATCACGGCTCCCAGCATGAGGGTGGTGGCCGACAGCATTGGCAGGATAGCTCCCACGCTCTTGCGCCTTCTCAACACGGCGGAGATGAGGAAGTCGCTTGCCATGCTGCGCGACCATCGCAACGTGAAGGCCGAGCGATTGGTGGACAGCATGTTCCACGTGAGGATGTGGATTCCGCTCGACATGGTGTCGAGCCGCAAGGGGCGCGACTTCGTGTGGTTCAGCAATGGCTCGCCAAGCGTGATGAGCAACATCGTGGTCTACAAGGCACCACGCGATGGCGACCCCGTGGCACAGCGCGACAGCGCGTTGGCAAGGAACATCAAGGGCGAGACCGACCAGATGCACATGGCCACCGTGACCGAGACAGTGGCGATGAACGCCACGGGCACCGTGTTTCGTGGTCTGTGGGAGATGACCGGCGACAACATGGGGGGACCGTTCATCTGCCGACGCGTGAGGATGCCCAAGGCTGACCCCAATAGCGACATCGTGGTGGAGGGCTTCGTCTTCGCCCCAGGCAAGGGCAAACGCAACGCCATGAGGCAGATGGAAGCGGTGCTGCAATCGATAGACAGGGCGCAATCGCGACCAAGGCAAGCAAGTGGCAAGCCCTAAAACAAGCATGATTGAAACAACAATAATAAACACAAACGAAATATGGACAAAAGAAAAATACGCGTGGCACTGACCAACGGTGACACCAATGGCATTGGATACGAGCTCATATTCAAGGCGTTCAAGTCGCCAGCAATGTTCGACATCTGCACGCCTATCATCTACGGCTCGCCCAAGGTGGCATCATATCATTGCGACGCGCTCGGGCTTGACGGCAACACGTTCAGCATCATCTCAAACGCTTCAGAGGCAAAGGAGGGCAGGCTGAACCTTCTCACCGCCTACGACGACGACGTGAAAGTGGACCTCGGCATGCCATCGCAAGACGCGAGCCGCGCCGCCATAAAGAGCATCGACCGCGCCATAACCGACTTCAAGGACGGGCTCTTCGACGTGCTCGTGATGGCACCGGTGGACAAGAACAACATGCACGTGGACGGCTACGACTTCCCTTGCAACGAGCGCTTCATAGAGGTATGCCTCGCGAGCGAGAAGAAAGGTCTCGACGTGCTCATGGGCGAGAACATGAGGCTGGCGTCGCTGACAAGCGACATCGCCCTGCGCGACGTGCCCGCCGCGATAACCGAGGAGGGCATCATCAACACCGTGGCACAGCTCTACGCCACCTTGCGCCGCGACTTCTCCATAGAGAACCCTCGCATAGCGGTGCTGGCGCTCAATCCCAACGACACCGACGCGCACCCCGAGAAGGAGGAGCAGGAAATGGTGATGCCAGCCATACAGAAGTTGTCTGACGCTGGCGTGTGCGTCTTCGGGCCATATCAGAGCGAGAAGTTTTTTGGCGACGGCGACTTCGCGGCTTTCGACGCCGTGGTGTCGATGTATTGGGACCAAGGTGTGGCACCAATGAAGGCCTTGTGTCCCGAGGGCAACGTGCACTATCTCGCCGGACTGCCTATCGTCAGCACCTCGCCCGACATGTCGCCACGCTACGACATAGCCGGAATGGGCAAGGCCGATGCCACGGCGATGAGAAACGCCATATATCTCGCCATAGATGGTTTCAGGGCACGCCACGACTTCGACGCGCCTTACGCCAACCCGCTGCAAAAGATATACAAGGAGCGTAAGGACGACAGCGAGAAGGTGCGATTCGCCATTCCCAAGAAGCACTCGTTCCGCAAGGACGGCGACAAGGGTGGCAACGAAGGGACCAACGGCAGCAATGCAGGGGCCGGTCTTGTGCCGGCCCAGAAATAATGCCATGACCGCCGAAAAGGTTGTGACATTTTTTGTGGGACGGCACAAGATCGTCCCCTGCACAAAGTGGGACGGCAGAAGACCGTCCCATTGTTATTATAAGCAAAGATGAAGAAGAAATACCAAAACGCGTTTTTCATTTTCGGTGTCATCGTTCTCGCCTTGATGGTGACGCAGCTCGACTTTGCCCAAGTGTGGCAAGGCCTGAGGCACGCCGGCTATTGGTTTATCGCCGTCATGGTGTTGTGGGCGGCGCTCTACGTGCTCAACACCGCGTCTTGGTATCTCATCATCAAAGGCGTGTGCCAACCTTCGGCCAATGACGCGAGCCTTCCCGTGGCCAACGCCAAGCGGCCTGTGTCTTTCGCGTGGCTCTACAAGATCACGGTGTCGGGCTTCGCGCTCAACTATGCCACGCCAGGCGGCTTGATGGGCGGTGAGCCCTACCGCATCATGGCGCTTTCGCCAAAGATTGGCGTGGAGCGTGCCTCGTCGTCGGTCATTCTCTATGTCATGACCCACATCTTCAGCCATTTCTGGTTCTGGCTGCTCTCCCTCATCCTGCTCTTCGTCATCCATCACGTTGGCGTGGCGTTGTGGCCTCTCGCAGCAGCCACGGGGGCGTTTTGCGTACTCGGCATCATGTTTTTCGTGTCGGGCTATCGCAAGGGTATGGCAAACAGGCTGATGGCTTTCTTGCGCTTTCTGCCTTTCGTGAGGCGATGGGCGGGGGCTTTCGTGGAAAGGCACAGGCGGCAACTCGACACCATCGACAGCCAGATAGCCGCGCTGCACCGACAAAACAAGGTATTCTTCGTGTCATCGGTGCTGCTCGAACTGGCCTGCCGCGTGGCGTCGGCACTGGAGATTTATTTCGTGCTGTTGGTGCTCATGCCATCACCAAGCTACCTCGATTGCATCCTCATCCTTGCCTTCACGTCGCTCTTCGCCAACCTGCTGTTCTTCATCCCCCTGCAACTCGGAGGTCGCGAAGGCGGCTTCCTCATGTCATCGGCTTCGCTCGGTCTTCCAACATCAGCAGGAATCTTCGTGGCGCTCATCGTCCGCCTCAGGGAACTGGCGTGGGTCGGCATCGGACTGCTGCTCATCAAGATGGAAAAGAGACAGGAGCAATGAAAAGATTTTAATGATTGCTACGCGGTATTAATAAATGCTTTGCAGGGGCGGGCCCTGTGCCCGTCCGCGACCCGAATGGCAATAAACGGAAACTTTATTGCATAAAGATAGAAGAATGAAAGCATTTTACTGAAAAGTCGCAAAATCTTGCCCATTTAGGTAAAAAAAACTCGGAAACGTTTGGAGCTTCCGATTTTTCGCAGTACCTTTGCACTCGCTTACAGAAATATGGCTCCGTAGCTCAACTGAATAGAGCATCTGACTACGGATCAGAAGGTTCCGGGTTTGAATCCCAGCGGAGTCACTAATTTTCGAGGCAATTAAATCTTAATGGTTTGGCTCCGTAGCTCAACTGAATAGAGCATCTGACTACGGATCAGAAGGTTCCGGGTTTGAATCCCAGCGGAGTCACAACAAGATGCAAAAGAGGGTTTTACTTCATGTGAAACCCTTTTTTTTTATGCACATAACTTTGCTCAATGACGGAATGCCACGCTAAATAGTTTAAAACAAGTCACTGTGCGTTCCAGCGTCTAAGAACAAAAGGGTGAATTTACCATCATCTTGAAGCCATGTCATAAGCCAGTCTGAAGTTATATGGCACTCCCAAACTCCTTCATAGTTGCCATGTAGCTTATGTGGCTTGTACGACTTTGGTAGAGCTCCTGTATCTTCAAGTATTGGCACCGCCGCCAGCACGAGTTTAGGGTCAAGTCCTCTCTTCACGCTTTTCTTGAGCGATTTCTTGAACTTGTTGGTAAAATCAATAGAATATTTCATTCCAAGCACTGCCTTATAAGATCTTGTGCACTATTCGCATGATAGACCTTTCCCATTTTGGCATCGTTAAGAGCCTCATCGAGACCAGATTGTTTTGCCGGCGAATTGATAGTCCAACCAAACTTGTTGGCTAAATCCTTAAGTAGCGACAGGTCTACCTGAGGAATAGTTATTGATGTGGTGAGAGTTGTTGTATTCATATAATATACCATTTATTACTTATAATTGCAAAGTTACATTTTTATTCCTACCCTTTGCGTATAAGTTCCTTAAATTATCTCAACGCTCTAATATTTGACACGCAAAAGAGCCATATCACTACTCAAAAATAGAATTGATATGGCTCTTTTATTGTCAGCTAATCATTGTTCTAT
Organism: Prevotella sp.; assembly: GCA_036743855.1. Lineage (GTDB taxonomy): Bacteria > Bacteroidota > Bacteroidia > Bacteroidales > Bacteroidaceae > Prevotella. The sequence continues at coordinate 9,082 of DAINOS010000016.1, forward strand.
CGTGAATTCCCCCTTGAGCCGTATGTCTTCCGATGATGCTCCTACCCATATCTCAAACTTGCCCGGCTCGACGGTCCACTCCATGTTGCGGTCGAGAATCTCGAGGTCGTCGGGCTGCAAGGTGAACTCCACGCGGCGTGTCTCGCCCGCCTTCAAGTGCACGCGCTCGAATCCGCGCAGCACCGAGTTGTAGGGTATCACGCTTGCCACAACGTCTTTCAGGTAGAGCTGCACCACTTCGTCGCCATCACGCTTGCCCGTGTTTGTTATGTCGGCCGTCACGGTTATCGGGGTGCCCGCGTGCTTGGTCGCTTGCTTGATGTTGAGGTTGGAGTATTTGAATGTGGTATAGCTCAGTCCGTATCCGAAGGGATAGAGCGCGCCGTTGACACGTGTGGAACCGGAACCATTGGGGCCGTTGAAGTACTGTCCGCCCTGTGAGCCAGGCTTGTATGGGAAGTTGAATTCTATCTGTCCCACCGACTTCGGGAATGTGATTGGGAGTTTTCCGCCTGGGTTGTAGTCGCCAAACACGGTCTCCGCCACCGCCTTTCCACCCTGTGGGCCTGGCATCCATGTCTCGAGTATGGCATCCACGTTGCGTTCCGCCCAGTTTATGGTGAGCGGCTGGCCGTTGACGAGCAGCAGCACTACTGGCTTGCCCGTGGCCTTCAGGGCTTCCAGCAGCTGTTGCTGTCGGCCTGGCAGTTGGAGCGACGTGCGCGACTTGCCCTCGCCCGTGCACGACTCATCCTCGCCGAGGGCGGCTATTATCACGTCGCAGTCGGCAGCGGCAGTCACGGCGGCGTCGATGTCGCCGCGCTCCTTGCCGGTAAGCTCGGTAGGCACTATCTCGCTGTCGGGCCACATGGCGTCGCGCACGTCGCACCCCTTGGCATAGGCTGTTGCCACGCCCTTGGCTTTAAGATATTTCGCAATGCCGTCGTAGAACGACACGCAGTCGAGCCCCTGCGGACCATAGCGGTTTATCATGAAGTTTGTCTCCTTGGCCAGTGGACCGGCTATGAGCACTTTCTTGAGCTTGGCGGCATCGAGCGGCAGAGTGTTGCTGCTGTTTTTGAGTAGCACGAGCGACTGGCGTTGTATCTCGTCAACGAAGGCGGCGTGGCGGTCGGCTCCCACAGTGCGGTCAGCGGCGTCAGGATTTTCCACATACGGATGGTCGAACAGGCCGAGCTGGAACTTCACGCGCAGCACTTCCGCCACGCGCTCGTCTACGGTTTTCATCGACAACCGTCCTTCGGCTATCTCCTCACGCAGAGGCTTTATGAAATCCTCGGGCGGCGTGAAGTTGGTGCGCACGTTGAGCCCCGCCTCAACACATTGGCGTATGGCATCGCCGTATGACGTGGCCACGTGGTGCTTGGTGAGCACGTATTCCACTGCCTCGCTGTCGCTCACGACGTATCCGCGGAATCCGAATCGCTCGCGCAGCAACGTGGTGAGGAAATAGCGGCTTGCCGTCACGGGCACTCCATCCCAGTCGTTGTAGCTGCTCATCACGCCCATCGGGTGAGCTGCCTCTATGACTTTCTTGAATGGGTACAAATAGAGAGTGTGCAGTTCGCGCGGGGCAATGTGGGGATCGGTGCGCACGGAGGCGTCTCGCCCGCCCTTGGGCACGCTGTAGGCGGCGTAATGCTTCAATGTCGATGCCACTCCGTGTGCCTGTATTCCTTCCACGACCTGCGTTCCGAGTTGGGCGATGAGGAATGGCTCCTCTCCGTAGGTCTCCATGACGCGTCCCCAGCGTGGGTCGCGCGACACGTCGAGCACAGGCGTGTATATGTTGGTGTAGCCCAACGCCTTGGCCTCCTGGCCTATGATGTCGCCCGCCTGGCGCACGAGTTGTCGGTTCCACGTGCTGCCCATGCCGATTGGAGCGGGCAATGGCGTCGCCTTCGTGTGGTTCAGACCGTGTATGCCTTCGTTGGTGAAATCCACGGGTATGCCCAGACGCGTGTTCTCCACGAACCACCGCTGTATGGTGTTTATGGCCTTGGCATGGTTGCTGAAGGGATATATGAGTTGCGGATAGGCGCGCTTGCCGCGTCCAAGTCCGTTCAGCTGCTCATCGATGTTGGCTATGCCGTCTTTCCATACCTCCTGTTTCCACTTCTCGGTGGGCAGCGAGTCTTTGAGCACTCGTCCGGAACCGTAAAGCGTGGCCATCTGGCACGTCTTCTCTTCGACCGTCATCTGTCGGAGCAAGTCCTTTATACGTTCCTCGATGGGTGCCTTGGGGTTCTCAAACACGTCCATCACGCCGTTCTTGTTGAAGTCGATCCAGCCTTTATGGTAGATGTTGTTTCCCTTTGCGAAAGTGTCGCATGCGCACATGCACACGATGCTTGCGGTCAGCACAAGTTTTCTGTTCATCATATAGTTTTTTTGTTTTCTTTAATCAGTGGACTTATTATTTCGCAAGACAGCAAGTCATTGGCGACATCGAATCATTCGTGCGCGTATTTCACGTTCACGGCGTGGTCGCCGCTGTCCTTCACGACAAGGCGGAGCTGGCCTCCGTTGTGGTCGAAGTAGCGCGCGTCGAGCTTGTGGAGTCCCTTCTTCAGCGCGACTTGCCCAGCGATCTCACGCGGTGAGTGCTCGCCGTCGTTGTCTACAACCATGTCGTTGTCTATTTTCAGCCAACTGCCGTCATCGCTAAGCAGGTAGAACGTGTATATGCCGTCGGCGGGAACCTCGACGTATCCCTCGAACACAAGACCTATGTTGCCCTTGCATTCCCCAGGTATGAGCACGCCGTCGGTATCAAACTCCTTGAGCAACGCCGTCTTGTCGATGCCGGCGCAATCCCTGCCTGGATAGTCGTACCACTTGCACCGAAGGCCATCGCCCGAGACTGCCACGCCGCAGGCGGGCTTGAGCTCGCTCTTTATATATTTGGCCTTGAACACGTCGCCCTTGCGGCCGTCCTTGCCGAAAGTGCGGAAGCAGAACTCGGTGTCGTGGTCTACGGTGAGCACTCCCTCATACCGTGCCGACGTGGCCTGTGGCACGGAGCCATCGCTGGTATAGCGTATCACCGCTTCCGGGTCGAGGCAGCCGAGCCTTATCTCGCCCTTGCCGATAAACACGTTGGTGGCGTGGAAGCCAGTGAGGTCCGGTATGCGGTAGGTCACGCCCAAAGTGTTGAGACGGTCGAAGTGGGCAACCAGACGACTGCGGAACCCGTCGACGGTCATGTCGCCATCGCGGCTCCATCCCTTCTCTGCCAACGCCATGACGCGCGGGAACACCTGGTACCACATGCGCTGCATGGTGGGCACCCACTCGGTCCACATGTTGCCCTGCACGCCCAGCACGTGCTGTCGCTCGGCGGCGTTGAGACCCGCGAGTGGGTCCCAGGCCAAGATGCCAGGTATCGACTTCGTGTCTTCCTGATAGTCGAGATAGCACTGCGTGTTGGGCGAGCAGATGAGGTCGTTGCCATGCGAGGTCGCGTTCTTGGGAGCTTCGCGCGACCACGAGCGCCACCACATCACCGTGGAGCTGTCGCTCAGTCCGCCGTCTATTATCTCGTCCCAGCCTATCATCTTCTTGCCGTGGGCGTTGAAGAAGCGCTCCATGTAGTGGTTGAACCACGTCTGCAGCTGCGGCTCGGTCTTAAGGTTGTTGTCGCTCATGCGCTTGCGACAGTCGGGGCACTTCTTCCAGTTGGTCATGTCCACCTCGTCGCCGCCTATGTGCACGTATTTAGAGGGGAAGAGCTTGAACACCTCGCTCCACACGTTCTTGCAAAACTCGAGCATCGTGTCCTTGCCTGGGCACATCGGGGTTGAGAAAGCAGGTCCCCATCCCGTCTGCTTGAAGCACGACAAGCCATCATAATTGTTGATGGCCATCAGGCTGTGACCCGGCATGTCTATCTCGGGTATTATCTCTATGCCGCGCTGCGTGGCGTAGGCCACTATGGAGCGTATGTCGTCCTGGGTATAGAATCCGCCATACTCCTCGGTACCGTCAGCGGCGAGGCGTATCTTTGACGGCTGCAACCGCAGGTCGGGCTGGTCCTCCTTGGCGGCACGGCGTACGCATGTCGAGTCCTGGTTGTTGAACTTGCGCCAGCCTCCCTTGGCCGTGAGCAGCGGATACTTCTTTATCTCTATGCGCCATCCCTGGTCATCGGTGAGATGCCAGTGCAGACGGTCTATCTTGTAGAGCGACAGCACGTCGATGAGCCGCTTCACCTCGTCGGTGGTGAAGAAGTGGCGCGAGCAGTCGAGCATCATGCCTCGCCACTGGAACCGCGGCTCGTCCACGACGCTGACGCATGGCATGGTCCAAGCGCGGCTCACCACTTCTTGCGACTCGATGTCGGCTGGCAGCAGTTGGCGCAATGTGGCTATGGCGTTGATCACCCCCTGATAGTCGGTTCCTTTTATGTCGACACCAGCCTTGTTGACATCGAGCGTGTATGCTCCCGGCTTGCCAGTGCCGGAAAGGGCGAGGCGTATCGTGCCGTTACTCTTGGCCAACGCGACACGGTATCCAGTGGCGCGCCGCAACGTTGTGGCCAGATACTCGGCAGCAGGCCGCAACGACTTGTCCGAACACGAGATGGTGGTCTTTTGCGTCAAGGCTAACGTGCCGTCATTCACGCTCATGGTGTTGGGCACCGGTATGATAGCCGGTTTCTGAGCGAATGCCGCAGCTCCCATGGCGAGCGCGCAGCACAGCAGTAAAGATTTCAGATTCTTCATATTGTTATTCGTTTTCTCCCAGTTTCTTTAACTCCTCATTTTCTTCAAACTCCTCAATCCATTCCTTAACCTTGGCTTGCAACAAAGCCTTGTTTGGAAGATAAAGTCGATAGGCAGAAGCGTAGATATTGGCATCCTTGGGCAATGTGAGTTCTACGAGTGCATCGTTCTTTTCTTTACATAGCAGAATGCCAATAGTAGGTTTCTCAAAGTCCTGCTTGACATATCGGTCATAATAATTGACATACATCTGCATCTGTCCGAGGTCTTGATGAGTCAACTTGTCTACCTTCAAGTCAATAAGCACATAACATTGCAACAAGCGATTGTAAAACACCAAGTCGACAAAGAAATGCTGCTCTTCAAATGTAAAGCGCTTCTGGCGTGCCTCAAAAAGAAAGCCCTTGCCAAGTTCAAGCAGAAATTGCTGCATCTTGCTTATAATGGCATTCTCCAGTTTCGATTCAGAATAAATGGAATCGGACTTTAACCCCAAAAACTCCAATGTTATAGGGTTCTTTATAATGTCGGATGGCTTTTCTACGGTTTGTCCCTCTTTTGCCAAACGCATTACCTCATTCTTGTCACGGCTTAACGCCAAACGCTCGTAAAGACTTGACGCGTACTGACGCTGCAATTCACGAAAGCTCCAATTTTGTTGACGGCACTCTATTTCATAGAAGTTGCGTTCGTCTGTATTCTCAATACGCATCAAAATAAGATAGTGTGACCAAGACAACGTGAATAAAGGTTTGTACGAACTTTCTGTATCCAAAGAAATCAAGTTCGCAGTCTCGTTCATGGAATTAGCTAAACACTGTTTAGCCTTTTTGTTCTTAATAGGGTAAACACCGTTTGTCTTTTCCGAATATACACTATAAAATTTCTTGGCATTTTTTAGTGTTGCGATAGACCATCCTTTCCCATATTTATTCGTTAGGCGCATTGATAGATTTTTCAGCACAGCCTTCCCATAGGCGGCTCGTTTTTCGCCTTGTTGTTCATCCTCAACAATATATTTGCCAATGCCATAGTAGGTATACACCATAGCAGTATTGACTGTCGCCTTCACATGCTTGCGTGCGTCTTCTATAAGCCTTGATATATTCTCAAAGAGAGTGTCCTCTCGTTTTGTAATCTCGTTCATTTTTATACCCACTTATTTCATCCTGCAAATTTTGCAAATGCGTTTGCAGAATCTAATCCAGCATCATGGCAAAGGTAAACATAAAAGCTGAAAAATCAGCAAGAAAGCAGAACTTTCCCAATCTATCAATAGAACTTAAAAAACAGCCGCGTCGGCTTGCCACCGTAATCGCGTCGCCATTCAACCGTAATCGCGTCGGCATTCAACCGTAATCGCATCGGCATTCAACCGTAATCGCGACGCCTTTACGCCGCGAAGCCGAACGCCCTGTTTTTCAAGGAAAACATTTCGCATTTTATGTAGATAGATAGATAAAAATGATTATCTTTGCGAAGTCATTTTCAAAATGGTGTAGAAATCTATAAATATCGAAAATCATGGCAAGGAAATTATATCCTTTGGGAATACAGACATTCGAGCGAATCCGCAAAGAGGATAAGCTCTATATCGACAAGACTGAATACGTCTACCACATGACTCATACCAGTGGCACATATTTCTTCTTGGCACGTCCTCGCCGCTTCGGTAAATCCCTATTGGTCTCTACACTTCAAAGCTATTTCGAGGGTAAGAAAGACTTGTTCAAAGGACTTGCCATCGAGAAACTGGAACAAGAATGGACAGAATACCCCGTGCTGCATTTCGACATGAGCGGTGGAAAGCACATGGATAAGGAGCAGTTGGAAAGATACCTTGGATTCATCTTGGAAAACGAAGAAAAGAAATGGGGCATCGACCATCCGCAAATAGACATAAACAACCGCTTGACTGAACTCATCAATACAGCCTATGAAAAAAGCGGCAAGCAAGTGGTCGTGCTCATCGACGAGTACGACGCTCCTCTGCTGGATGTTGCCCATGACGAAGACCTATTGAAAGAGCTCCGCAATGTGATGCGCAATTTCTATAGCCCCCTGAAATATCGAGAGCCAGTCCTCCGCTTCGTCTTTCTCACAGGCATCACCAAGTTCTCGCAGCTCAGCATCTTCAGCGAGCTGAACAACATCACCTTACTCTCCATGAATGATGATTATGCTGGCATCTGCGGTATCACCGAGGAGGAGCTTCTGACCCAAATGTCGGAAGACATAGAAGAATTGGCAGAGAAAAGGGGCATCACCAAGGAGCAAGCCATCGAAAAACTCAAAGAGAATTATGATGGCTACCATTTCACAGCCGAGTCTCCTGACGTTTTCAATCCTTATAGTTTGCTGAATTGCTTCAATGAGAAGAAGTTCGGTTCTTATTGGTTTGCCTCCGGCACTCCTACATACCTCATCAACATGATGCGCCATTATGATGTCCAACCAACAGACATCACAAGGGTGGAGGCTGATGCCAGCGAGTTTGACGCACCAACAGAAAACATGACCACCATCATGCCATTGCTTTATCAGAGTGGCTACATCACTATCAAGGATTACAATGAGGATTACGATTATTACACCCTCGACATACCAAACAAGGAGGTAAGAGTGGGACTTACCAAGTCGTTGATTCCGTCATACGTCACCCAAAACACGCTTGCCACCACCAACACGGCTCGCTGCATCGCCCAAGCACTCGACAAGCGAGACATGGATGGGGCATTGCAACTCCTTCAAACTTTCCTCGGCACGATACCTTACTGCAATGTGACCAACTACGAGGGGCATTATCAGCAGATGTTGTTCATCATCTTCTCTCTGCTGATTGACTATCTGGTAGACGTGGAGGTACATACTCCAAAAGGCAGGGTTGACATCGTCCTCTTGACAAAGACCGACCTCTACTTGATAGAGTTGAAACTGAATAAGGATGCGCAGACGGCAATGCGGCAAATCAACCTGAAGAATTATCGCCAGCGTTTCGCATTGAGTTGTAAGCCCGTCACTAAAGTGGGCGTTAACTTCGATGGCACGACAGGGAATATCACTGACTGGGTGATAGAATGCTCGTAGGGCGATTACGTGTATTTGGTCTGGGCACTATAATCAAAAAGTTTGGCAGTTAGGGATATTTGGAGTAAATTTGCAGATGTAAAACGAGCAAGGCCATGGCAGAATTGATGAACTTTTATCCAGTAGGAGTACAAACCTTCCAAATAATTAGAGAAGGAAAGTATTTGTATATTGATAAGACGAAGTATATCATAGATTTTCGCAAGAAGAAAATGAGATATGTCTTCCTGAGTCGTCCGAGACGATTCGGCAAGTCGCTCTTTGCCTCTACCATCCAAGCTTATTTTGAAGGACGCAAGGAACTATTCGAAGGTCTTGCCATTGCCGAATACGAGAAAGAATGGGTGAAACATCCTGTGCTGCACTTCGACATGAGCGGAGCAAAGCACATGGAGAAGGAACAACTCGAACGGTATCTTGACTGGTTGTTGAAACCATACGAGGAGACTTACGGGTGCAAGACCGACGAAAAAGATGCAAATGTCCGCTTTGCCAATATTGTAAAGTGCGCATACGAACAGACAGGACAGAAGGTCGTCGTCATCATCGACGAATACGATGCCCCACTGCTTGACGTGGTACACGAGAAGGAGAATCTCGGAGTGCTGCGCCGCATCATGCAAAATTTCTACAGTCCTCTGAAGATGCTTGACCCGTATCTCGAGTTTACGTTTATCACCGGCATAACAAAGTTCTCGCAGCTCAGCATCTTCAGCGAGCTGAACAATCTTGAGAACATCAGCATGTTCGACCAATACTCTGCCATCTGCGGCATAAGCAAGACAGAACTGACAACGCAGATGCGCCCCGACATCGAAGGACTCGGCAAGGCACTCGGACTGACCTATGAGGAATGTCTTGACGAACTGACAAAGTATTATGACGGCTATCACTTCAGCGAGCATTCCGAGGACGTGTTCAACCCATTCAGCCTGGTAAGGGCGATGAACGGACAGAAGATAGAGTCATACTGGTTTGGGTCTGGCACGCCAACCTATCTGATAAAGACCCTGCAGAAGTATCACGTTGGCGTGATGGACATAGAGAAGAAGAGTTGCGATGTCGACGACTTCGACGTGTCGCCCGAACAGATGACGTCTGCCCTCCCGCTGCTCTATCAGAGTGGCTACCTCACCATAAAGAGATACAACCCTCTGATGCGCCGCTACACGCTTGGCTACCCCAACCGCGAAGTGAAGATCGGTATGCTCAAGAGCCTTGCGCCCAACTATCTCTCGCCTGTTTCGGTAGACAACAACAGTCTCGTGGGCGATTTCCTCGAAATGCTGTACGATGGCGATATAGAAGGAGCCATGATGCGGCTGAGGGCTTATCTTGCGAGCATCTCCAACCGACTGTCAAACAAGAACGAGCGCGACTTCCAAACCGTGTTCTATCTCATATTCAATCTAATGGGAGCCTATATGCGCGTGGAGGAAGACAGCGCCATCGGCAGGGCGGATGCCGTGGTGCACATGCCCGATACCATATATGTCTTCGAGCTGAAATACGACGGCTCGGCGGAGGATGCCATCAAGCAGATTGACGACAAGGGCTACTTGATTCCCTACTCAGCCAACGGCAAGCGGCTCTTCAAGATTGGTGTCAACTATGACAGTCAGCAGCGGACAATCGGCGAGTGGATCGTGAAGGAGGGGTGAGAAATATAGATAGCTTGATAAAAATTGCAAGGCTATTAGAAGCTGAGGTCTATGATTTGTTGATAACAGATCATAGTTTAATAACTTTTGCGACATTTTCTGTTGAGATTTCAACTAAAAACCTTCAGAGTATTGAAAACATCAATATTCGAGAAGCCTTTACCATACAGAGAATATTTTCACTTGTCTATTGAATTCGCGCAATAGGCAAGTATATATCAGCCTACAATAAATATTAAACAGGTATAAACCATATGTCAATACAAGAAGAATATAAGTACTTCATTGAAAACTGTACGAGTACTCCAAAAAGCTACAAAAACTATAGCGACTTTTCACGCATATGCAAAACGGTAGCATCCATAAGGGGAGTGAAAGACTTTGACCTATACAGTGTAACTACAACAAAAGAACTTGAAGGGTTGATTAATAACCTTGAAAACAATGATGAGTTCAATGCATATAACAAGAAAGGTGGAAACCAATATTCCAATGCACTTCATTTCTATTTGAGGTTTTTAAGAGCAAAAGAGTTCTTTTCTTCAAGCAAGAAAAATAATAAAGTTTCCGAAAAGACATCGCATCCTTCTCTCCAGCAAATCTTCTACGGTGCTCCGGGCACCGGCAAGAGCCACACCATAAAGGAACAGACGAGCGGAGAGGACGTGGTGCGCACGACGTTTCATCCGGACAGCGACTATTCCACGTTTGTGGGAGCATATAAGCCGACCACGAAGACCGTGCCCATGACTACGGTCATCGGGACGAAGGCCGTGCCGGTGGAGGGTGCTGACGGCAAGCCAATGGCAGAGGAAAAGATTGTTTATGAGTTTGTCTGCCAGGCTTTCCTGCAAGCATACATAGAGGCATGGCGGAAGTTCAACCGGCTCGAAGCAAGCAACGCGCCAAAGGACGAGTATCTGATAATCGAGGAAATCAACCGCGGCAACTGCGCCCAGATATTCGGCGACTTGTTCCAGTTGCTTGACCGCGGCAGCCATGGTTTTTCGGAGTATCCCATCAAGGCGGATGCCGACATGCGGAAGCAACTGCGCAAGGCGTTCAACGGCATCACCATTCCGCAGGAAAACGAGATAAACGCCCTGTTCAAGGACGAGGACGACATCGTGTCGCAGGTGCTGAACGGCGAGATACTTCTTCTGCCAAGCAACCTCCATGTTTGGGCGACGATGAACACAAGCGACCAAAGTCTGTTCCCGATAGATTCCGCCTTCAAGCGCCGATGGGACTGGACGTATGTGCCCATCAGCGATGCTGGAGAGGGCTGGACGATAAACGTGAACGGCGCGAAATACGACTGGTGGCAGTTCGTTGAGGCGATAAACAGGCGGATATACGAGACCACCTATTCGGAGGACAAGAAGCTCGGCTATTTCTTCTGCAAGGCAGAGCACGGAGTGATAAGCGCGGAAAGGTTTGTCAGCAAGGTGGTGTTCTACCTTTGGAACGACGTGTTCAAGGACAGCGAGTTTGAGGGCAGCACGTTCAAGGACGAGGATGACGGCAAGTTGTCGTTCGACAAGTTCTATACAACGGAGAACGGCAAGACGGAGGTGAACGAGGAAAAGGTGGCACGGTTCTTGGGCAATTTGGGGCTGACTCCAGTAAATGCCACGAAAGAGGAAGAATAATGCGCATACTGATAGAAGAATACCAGTACGATGTGGCCGACGTGCGCGACGTGCTACAGGGCATGGATGCCTTGGAGAACGTGGAGGGCAAGGTGTCGGTGCACTATGTGGGATATTTCTATAATGTCTCGCTGGGCGACTGCGTGTTTATTCTTCCCAAGGTGCTGCTGCGCGATGTTGACGGAGAGGAGCTCGCTTTCGGCAAGTATCGTCCGGAAAGCATAGTGATGCCCGAAGGACAGGAGCTGTTGACAAAGGAGGAGCGGGATTTCCTGTATGGCTTCGCCGTGTGGATCTACAGGGCGATAGTGGTGTACAAAAGCGACAAGACCAACGATACCACCATCGTCTATCAAAAGAAGATAACGCAGGCAGGGCGCGGAAGCAGAAGGCAGAGCAACACGTTTCTCGACATCCTGCTGGCACTGATACAGTTTAACAAGGACAACCAGAGTTTCTTCTTCTTTGTGCTGAGAAATCTCCATGCCGGATACAACAAGATAAACTGGACACGCACAATAGGCACGACAACGGCGATAGTGCAAGACGGCAGCGCGGTGTATCTGAGTCCGGTGAACAAGAAGCGGACGATAAACTTTGACGAGGAGCTGCTCGTCATCTTCTTCTCCATCCTCAACTATATAGGCGACAAATACGGTTTTGAGAAGAACATCAACTGCAACTTTGACCTGATACGTGGGAGGAAGTTTGAGAAATACCTTGGCGGCTACGGCAAGGTGCGGTTGCGGCAGATAAAGTACAAGTATTTCTCCGACAAGGCACTTCAGCTGTGGAAACTCTGCTATGCCTTCTTCGACAAGACGAGGCAGGCAAGGGTCAACACCAACCAAAAGGAGTATCTGCTGGTAAAGAGTTTCCATATAGTGTTTGAGGCCATCATCGACGCGCTCATCGGCGACAATCCGCTGCCCGACGGCATGGCGAAGCGGCAAGACGACGGCAAGATAGTGGATCATCTCTATACGGCAAAGAGCCTGATAGAGGGCGACACTGGCAACACCTACTACATAGGCGACTCGAAATATTACAAGATGGGCAACGAGCTTGGCAAGGAAAGCGTGTACAAGCAATACACTTATGCCCGGAATGTGATACAATGGAACTTGGACATTTTCAACAACGGCAATGAGACGACAAGTGGAGTGAAGCTGCGCGACGATGAGACCGAGGGCTACAACATTATCCCCAACTTCTTCATATCGGCAACGATGGACGAGAAGTTTGACTACGCCAAAGACGGAATAAAGGAGACCGACAGGAAGAACAACCGCTACATGTCGCGGCAGTTCAACAACCGTCTGTACGACCGCGACACCCTCCTGCTGTTCCACTATGACGTGAATTTTCTCTTCGTGCTGTCAATGTACGCCAGGAACCATGACGCAGAGAAGCGCGACTGGAAAAGGCGGATAAGGGAGAAGTTCCGCGCCGAGATACAGGACTGGCTGCAAAAGGATTTTGACTTTTATGCAATGAAAGCACGACCCAATGTGAACGGCAGGGAATATATCGCGACACATTTCAAGCAAGTGCTTGGCAAGATATACACGCCATTTGCCGACCGCGAGGTGATTTCGCTGGCACTCGACAAGAAATACGAGGCGCAGAACAAGACTTTGCTCGACCAGCTGGGCGAGAGCTTTGTCGTGTGCCGATGCAACCTCGGCGAGAACCCTGCAAACGTGTTGCCGCCAATGAAGACTGTGGCAGCGGAACTGGCATCATCGTCAGAGAAAAACATCCTCACGTGTCTTGTGCGGATTACCGACGACACATTCAAGGCATTTGCCGAACATAGAGGCAAGACCTATGTGATGGAGAAGATACCGCCCATCAACCTTATGGGAATAAAATATCTCCTCCCAATGGTTGGCGGACGCATAGACGGCTATTATGACGTGCAACGGATAGCGATAGCCGCCAACAACGGAAGCGCGGCACTTCGCATCAGACTTGGAGAGTATCATCCGCTCGGCGAGGAATGGATACATATATACAGAACAAAAATGCAGCCTGGCGAACTGATTTCGCTGGATTATACTGTCAAGATGTACACTAACGAGATATAGCTATGGAAGAAGTGAAACGTGGCAGAGCGAAGAAAAAACTCATAAGAGTGACATTCCCGAATGGGAAGGTTATTTGCTATAAAAGCGCCACAGACACAATGGTGGCTGTGTTGCAAGAGCTTGGTGAAGTGATATTCTCAAAGATACAACTGGAATTGTGTCATTTGCCATTAGTTTCAAGAGAGATATATCCCAAATACAGGAAATGGATGAAACCAATCTGTGATGGTTGGTATGTCAATACGCAATCAAACTCCGACTCTAAATTCTTAGAGTTGAAAGCAATAAACGAACAGTTGTCGTTGAACCTAACGATAGAACTTGGAGACGACTTTGAAGCGGATGAGAACCCAAATAAGGAAAAACAGACAAAATCTAAAGATAAACTATTGGTGAAGTTTCCTGATGGACGGTATTTTGCCAACAGCAGCACATTTGACACGTTTCTTGAAGTGATTTGGGAAATAGGCGTTGACAATATACGAAGAAAAGAGTTGTCATGGGGCGGTAATCCGCTGGTGACAACATCAAAGATGTTCAACAATCAAGTGCAAGTGGACAGCCAACGATGGATTATTGTGCCAAACACTACAAAGGACAAGGTGAAACTGTTGCGGGTAATCGGAGCGATGCTTCACATTAATATGGAAATAACGTCAATCTAAATGGAATACTCCAAGATATGCCAAGACAATTCAAACCTTAGACGGCATCAAATAGAAGCCAAGAGAAAAATATTTGAAGCTTGGGACAAATATGATTCAGTGATGCTACAGATGCCAACAGGGACAGGCAAGACGTATCTGTTTACATCATTGATAAACGATTTGCTGCGCCATTACAAAACGATTCACAAAGAGATAAACATTTTGGTAGTAGCCCATCGTACAGAGTTGCTTGACCAAATTTCATCAACCCTTTCAAAGTTTGGAATAGCGCATGGCTTCATACAGGGGACAAGAGAGCAGCAGCTGTGGAAACGTGTGCAGGTGGGAAGTATTATGTCGTTGCTCACAGACAAGAACTACAATAATGTTCGTAGACAAAAGTTTGACTATATAATAGTAGATGAAGCGCATCATTCGCTTGCAGATACCTATGTAAAGCTATTTAAGTTGTTTCCCGAAGCAGAGAAACTTGGCGTGACTGCCACTCCATGGAGATTGAATCACGAATCATTTTTATCACTATATCAGCATTTGATAGTATCGCCACAAATATCGTGGTTTATCAACAATGGACTATTGTCAGATTTTGATTATGTATCAATAAAACCAAATTCAGAAATTCAGCGTTTGGTAAACAAATCAGAAGTGTCTTCAACTGGAGATTTCTTGAGTTCAGATTTGGATAATACCTTTAACAATCAGCGAATACGCTCAAAACTTTATGAATCGTATGAAAAGTTTGCTAAAGGAAAACGAGGAATTATATACGCAATCAACAAACGGCATGCAGCTAAGATAGCAAAGCTGTATAGTAGTCATGGAGTTGAAGCAGCAGCAATAGATTGTGACACTCCGAAAGAAGAACGCCAAGTCCTTATAAACGCTTTTAAAGAAGGGAACATACAAGTGCTTGTAAATGTGGATATATTTACAGAAGGATTTGACTGTCCGAGTGTGAGCTTCATCCAGTTGGCGCGACCGACAAAATCATTGGCATTGTATATTCAGCAAGTAGGACGTGGACTTCGAATTGCAGAAGGAAAAGAGAAGACCATTATCATAGACAATGTTGGCCTTTACAACTACTTTGGATTGCCGGATGCCAACAGAATGTGGCAGTACCATTTTAACGGACATGAAGACGCAAAGCACGACGAACATGATTCATACGATAGAGAAACGTCACAACCTACAGGTTCTGAATTTGATGAAAGCAAGTTAAACGAGGATGACGAACAAATGTTAGTAGTACGCGGAGCAAATAACGCAACGCAAAAAGCAACAAAAGCAAAAAGCATGGCGATGAAACCGACAGTCAAGGAGTTCTCTTTGTGTGAGTATTACCTTGTAAGAGGAACGGAAAAAGCCTTTAAAATATATCCTTTTATCAAGAAAAGAGGGAAAGCGACTGAGGCAGTAGGCAACTGTGTTTTTGAATATGACGAGAAGAGAAAGCCTATTATCTTAGGAGAGAACCATGAGAAGAACCGCGAACTGATATATAACGATATTAAGTTGCAGTCGTTGTTGTCCTTTGTAGCGATGCTTGCTAATATTAATGTTGATGATTTACTAAACATTGCAAAGTATGGAAAGTCAAGAATGACCATTTTTGACATATTGGAAATGATAAGTGAAAAGACTAAGAGATAGCGAAGTCTTAGGTGAATGGCAGAAAAGCATGGTTGGAAAACGGTTTACATATATTTTCACGCCAATTCATATTAGTTTCATTTTTCTTTTATAACTTTGCACTCGGAAAGCAAAGGTTGCTTTCTAAGGGGTGCTGCGGTCGTTGCCGCGGCTGAGATCATACCCATGAACCTGATCCGGGTAATGCCGGCGTAGGTAGAGGATAATCCCTTAGGTTATTTTTTTTATTTAAAACAAAAAAGGTATCAATGAAAAGATCTGTTTTCATGATGAGCCTGTCGTTTTCGGCACTCGCAGCGATTGCGGCCAATCCGGAAAAGATAGACACGCTCAGAACGTACACGCTGCAAGGTGTGCAGGTGACATCAACACGAGCCACAAAGACGACGCCAATGGCGTTCGCGACACTCGGCAAGCAACAAATCAGTCAGGTGAACTATGGCCTGGACATTCCTTACTTGCTGTCGATGACCCCTTCGGTCACCACGACGTCTGACGCCGGAAACGGCATCGGCTACACGTCGATACGCGTGCGTGGCATAGACCCGTCGCGCGTGAACATCACCGCCAACGGCGTGCCAATGAACGATGCCGAGAGCTCACAGGTCTACTTTGTCAATATGGGCGACTTCGCCTCGTCGTTGCAGAGCATGCAGCTGCAACGCGGTGCCGGCACGTCGACAAACGGAGCGGGCGCCTTCGGTGCCACACTCAACATGCAGACAGAGAACATAGGCGTGAAGCCATACATAGGCCTCGACCTCAGCGGCGGCAGCTATTATAGCCACAAGGAGACTCTGCGCTTCGGCACGGGACTCTTGCACGACCATTGGGGACTGCAGGGACGACTGTCCAACATAGGCAGCAAGGGATACCTCGACCGCGCGTCGACGAAGCTCAACTCTTACTTGCTGCAAGGCGGCTACTTCTCCGACAACACCATGGTGAAACTGGTGACGTGGAACGGCACCGAGCAAACTTACCACGCATGGAACTACGCCTCGAAATATGAGCAGAGCCTCTACGGACGACGCTACAACTCGTGCGGAGAATACTATGACGACAAGGGCGACGTGCATTATTACAAAGACCAGACCGACAACTACCACCAGATGAACTACCAAGCCATCTGGAGCCAGCTCTATGGGCAGAACTGGTCGTCAAACGTCACGCTGCACTACACCTACGGCTATGGCTACTACAACGAGTACAAGGCCAACAAGGACTATCGTGACTACGGTCTCTCCGACACAAAGCTGAAAAGCGACCTGACGCGCAAGAAGATAATGGAGAACGACCTCTACGGCATCGTGGCCAGCATCAATTACGACAACAAGTCCAACTACAAGGCCACGCTCGGCGGCGGATGGAACAAATATATAGGCGACCACTGGGGTGAGGTGCTGTGGACCAAGGACAAGGCCAACACGTTCTATCCCGGCTATGAGTATTACCGCAACAGGGCGTGGAAGTCTGACTTCAACGTCTACGCCAAGGAGTCGTGGACGTTCCTCCCTGGGCTGAACGCGTATATCGACCTGCAATATCGCCACGTAGGCTATCGTATGCAGGATCCTCGCGACTATTACATCGACGAGGATCGCACGAAGGGATATTGGGCACACGACGACTTCGACTTCTTCAACCCGAAGTTTGGAATCAACTACCAGATTGACAAGCACAACCGCCTCTACGCCAGCTACGCCATAAGCCACAAGGAGCCAACGCGCAACGACTATCAGGACAACGAGGTGCAGCACCTGAAGGCTGAGAAACTGCAGGACGTGGAGTTCGGCTATCGCTTCGAGAGCCCGAAGTTCACGGCGGGAGCCAACTTCTACTACATGTACTACAACCACCAGTATGTGCTCACGGGCGAAATCAACGACATTGGCGAGATGAAGGCCAGCAACGAGAACAGCGGTCGCTCTTATCGTGAGGGCGTGGAACTGGAAGGCGCGTGGAAGCC
>DAINOS010000017.1:0-24654 GCA_036743855.1 Prevotella sp.
CTTTGCAAAGAAGTATTGGCAACCCAAAAAACTATCTAAAAAACATCAAGATTGCGCTGATTGGCAGAAGCCACATACCCATATACAATTGATAATCTCATATTATGCTTAAAACTATAACAATCAAAAAAATCTTCTCCGCGGTTCTTCTCGCGGGGATGTCTCTCGGCGCGCAAGCCGGAATCTACACCCAATATGTCAACACCGCCATCGGCACGGGTGGCCACGGCCACGTGTTCTACGGCGCCAACGTGCCTTTCGGCCTCGTTCAGCTCGGCCCCACGATGGTGACGCGCGGCTGGGACTGGTGCTCGGGCTATCACATCAGCGATGACATCATCATCGGCTTCGGCCACACCCATCTCAGCGGCACCGGCATTGGCGACCTCGGCGACGTGGCGCTGCTACCCGTGCTCAACGACAACGAGAGACAGACGACCATCAACCGCTCCACTGAGAAATGCGTGCCGGGCTTCTACACCGTGGTCACGGGCGACGGCGTGAAGGTGGAGCTCACCGCCACGTCGCACGCCGGCTTGCACCGCTACACGTTCCCCAACGGCACCACGCCCCTGCTCAGGCTCGACCTCAAGCAGGGCATAGGCTGGGACAAGATGTACGACTGCCACTACACGCAGCTCTCCCCCACCGCCATCTCCGGCTACCGCTATTCATCGGGCTGGGCAAAGGATCAGCGCGTGTATTTCTACGCCGAGTTCAACCGCCCCGTGACAATGGCGCGTCAGGAGGGCGACTCCGTGGCATACGTGCGTGCCGCTGACAATGACGGCGCGACCATCATGGCGCGCGTGGGCATCTCTGCCACGTCGGTCGACGAGGCGCGCGCCAACCTCGGCAAGGAGCTGGCATCGTGGAACCTCGAACAGGTGAAGCAGCAGGCCGACAAGGAATGGGACAAGGAACTGGGTCGCGTGCGCATTGAGACGACCAACGACAACAACCGCACCATCTTCTACACAGCCCTCTACCACACCATGATAGCGCCCTCGGAGATAAGCGACGACGACGCCACCATGGGCAAGCGCTACACCACCTTCTCGCTCTGGGACACTTATCGCGCGCAGATGCCGCTCATGACGCTTATCCACCGCGACCGTTGCGCCGACATCGGCAACACGTTCATGAGCATCTTCGCCACGCAGGGCAAGCTGCCGGTGTGGCACCTGTGGAACAACGAGACCGACTGCATGGTGGGCAACCCTGGCGTGCCCGTGCTCGCCGACCTCGTGCTCAAGGGCCTCTACACCAACAAGGAAGAGGCTTTCACGGCCATGAAGACCTCGCAACTGCTCGATGAGCGCGGCCTGAAGCAGCTGCGCGAGTATGGCTACATACCGTTCGACAAGGACACGACCAACGAGACCGTGGCAAAGGGCCTGGAGTTCGCCCTGGCCGACTGGAGCGTGGCGCAAGTGGCAAAGCAGCTCGGCAAGACCGATGACTACAACTATTTCTTGAACCGCAGCAAGAGCTACTCAAAATATTTCGACAAGAGGGTCAACTTCATGCGTGGCGTGGACAGCAAGGGACATTTCCGCGACAACTTCAACCCCTTCCACTCTGTGCACCGCTTCGACGACTTCACCGAGGGCAACGCATGGCAATACACGTGGCTCGTGCCTCACGACGTTCACGGACTCGTGAACCTCTTTGGCAGCGAAAAGCGTTTCACCAAGAAGCTCGACTCCCTCTTCGTGGTTCATGGCGACCTCGGCGAGAACGCATCGCCTGACATCAGCGGTCTCATAGGTGAATACGCCCACGGCAACGAGCCAAGCCACCACGTCATCTACATGTACAACTATGTGGGCCAGCCCTACAAGGCGGCTCCACTGCTGCGCAAGGTGTTCGACGAGATGTATTTCAACGCCCCTGACGGACTGAGCGGCAACGAGGACGTGGGGCAGATGTCGGCATGGTATGTCATCTCCGCTTGCGGTCTCTACCAGGTTGAGCCTGCCGGCGGCAAGTTCATCATCGGCTCGCCTCTCTTCGAGAAAGCCGAAATGAACGTGGGCGACGGCAAGACGTTCACCGTAGTCGCCAAGAACAACAGCCGCAAGAACATCTACGTGCAGAGCGCAATGCTCAACGGTAAGCCACTGAAGAAGAGCTACATCATGTACAACGACATCGTGAACGGCGGGACCCTCGAACTCGTGATGGGCCCAAAGCCTTCGAAGTGGGGCACGGCAAAGGCCGACCGTCCTTGATAATTTCACACGATTCAAATAACAATACATCTTAATGATGAAATACTTATCAGTGTTATTCGCGTCCTTGCTGGCATTGCCCGCGTTGGCGGTGGAGGACCCCGTGGAATATGTCAACCCGCTGGTTGGCTCGGAGTCGTCGTTCGCGCTGTCCACGGGCAACACCTACCCCGTGGTGGCAATGCCTTGGGGCATGAACTTTTGGACGCCACAAACAGGCAAGATGGGCGACGGATGGGTCTACACCTACGATGCCCACAAGATACGCGGCCTGAAACAGACCCACCAGCCCAGCCCGTGGATCAACGACTATGGCCAGTTCTCGCTCATGGCCACCGTGGGCAAGCCCGTCTTCGACGAGACGGCGCGCGCCTCATGGTTCTCGCACATGGGCGAGACCGTGAAGCCTTATTATTATAAGGTATACCTCGCCGACTACGACATCAAGGCGGAGATGGCTCCCACGGAGCGCGCCTGCCTGATGAGCTTCACCATGCCAGCCACCGACAGCGCCAACATCGTGGTCGACGCTTTCGACAAGGGCTCGGCGATAAAGGTCGACGCGGCGCGCCAATGTGTCACGGGCTACAGCGTGCGCAACAGCGGTGGCGTGCCCGACAACTTCCGCGACTATTTCGTGGTGACGTTCGACCGCCCGTTCACCGTGAGCTATGAGAACCACGGCGAGCACAGTGGCGCGATAGTGACGTTCAGCTGCAAGCGTGGCGAGAAGGTCACGGCGCGCGTGGCATCATCGTTCATCAGCGAGAAGCAAGCGTGGCAAAACCTCAAGGAGGTGGAAGGCAAGAGCCTCGACGACGTGAAGGCGGAAGCCAAGAAACGCTGGAACGAGGTTCTCGGGCGCTTGGAGGTCAACGACGACAACGTGGATCACCTCCGCACGTTCTATTCGTGCCTTTACCGCTCCACGCTCTTCCCACGCAAGTTCTATGAGCTGACAGCCGCGGGCGACACCGTGCATTACAGTCCATACAACGGCAAGGTGCTGCCAGGCACCATGTTCACCGACACTGGTTTCTGGGACACCTTCCGCAGCCTGTTCCCATTGGTCAACCTCGTGTATCCGTCCATGGCGACGCAGATGCAGCAAGGTCTCGTCAACGCCTACAAGGAGAGCGGCTTCCTGCCAGAGTGGGCAAGCCCGGGCCACCGCGACTGCATGGTCGGCAACAACTCAGCAAGCATCGTCGCCGACGCGTGGATCAAGGGCATACGCGGCTACGACATCGAGACCCTTTGGCAAGCCGTGCTCCACGACGCCCACGCCAACCACCCCACGGTGGGCTCCACCGGAAGGAAAGGCTGGGAATACTACGACAAGCTCGGCTACGTGCCTTGCGACGTGGGCATCAACGAGAGTGCGGCGCGCACGCTCGAATACGCCTACGACGACTGGTGCATCTACCAGCTCGGCAAGGCCTTGGGCAAGAAAAAGAAGGAGATAGAGCCTTACTATAAGCGCAGCTTCAACTACCGCAACCTCTTCTCCAAGGAATACAACCTCATGCGTGGCCGCAAGAAGGACGGCACGTGGGAGACACCGTTCAACCCGTTCAAGTGGGGCGGCGTGTTCACCGAGGGCAACGCCTGGCACTACACGTGGTCGGTGTTCCAGCGGCCGGAAGACCTCATCAAACTCATGGGCGGCGAGGACAAGTTCAACGCCATGATGGACTCCGTGTTCAACCTCCCGCCAGTCTTCGACGACAGCTACTACGGACAGGTCATCCATGAGATTCGCGAGATGCAGGTCATGGACATGGGCAACTACGCCCACGGCAACCAGCCCATACAGCACATGATCTACCTCTACGACTGGAGCAACCAGCCACGCAAGGCGCAATACTGGGTGCGCGAGGTGATGAACCGCCTCTACAAGGCCACGCCCGATGGCTATTGCGGCGATGAGGACAACGGCCAGACATCGGCATGGTATGTGTTCTCGGCACTGGGCTTCTACCCCGTGTGCCCGGGCAGCACCGACTACGCCATAGGCACGCCCTATTTCAAGCAGGTGAAGCTACACCTGGAAAACGGCAAGACTACCGTCATCAACTGCGACGCGCCTGCAAAGCGCTTCATCCAAGCCAAGACCGTGGACGGACAGCCACTCACGTCCAACTCCTTGAGCCATGGCACGCTGACCAAGGGCAGCCGCATCAACTTCACGATGGAATAATCACATTAATAATATAATAACCGCATTAACTCGCAAACCGTAAAAAAACTATGAGAAAAACTTTTTTAGTGTCCCTCTTCATGATGTGCCTCACAGCCGTGGGCGCTACTGAGAAGGCAGACTTTGCCAAGGTGGTGCCCGCCCCCGACAAGATCAACTATAACCCCAAGGGTGGCGACTTCACCTTGTCGGCATCCACGGTGATAACCTACACGCAAGGCAATGCCGACATGGAGCGCAACGCCGCGTTCCTCGCCAAATACGTGAAAGACATGACCAAGCTGGAGCTTGGCAAGCAGGCCGCCAAGGGCAAGGCCAAGGCCGGCATCAGCCTCGTGCTCAACGCCAAGGCGAAACTGGCTCCTGAGGCATACGAGATCGTGGTCGACAAGCGCGGTGTCACCGTCACCGGCAAGACAGCCGCCGGCGTGTTCTATGGCGTGCAAGCCATACGCAAGGCCCTGCCCGTGCTTGAGAGTGCCGAGAGCGTGGAGCTGCCTGCCGCAAAGGTGGAGGCATCGCCCCGCTTCGCATATCGCGGCATGATGCTCGACTGCTCACGCCACTTCTTCCCAGCCAAGTTCGTGAAGGAGTTTATCGACATGCTCGCCCTTCACGACATGAACCGCTTCCACTGGCACATCTCCGACGACCAGGGCTGGCGCTTCAGCGTGCCCGGTTATCCACGCCTCACCGAGGTGGGCTCAAAGCGCGCGCAGACCGTGACTGGCCACAACAGCGAGCTTGAGGACGGCGTGCCCTACGGTGGCTATTACACCGACGACGAGATTCGCGACATCGTGAAATACGCCGCCGAGAGATACGTCACCATCGTGCCTGAGGTAGACATGCCCGGACACATGATGTCGGCTTTGGCAGCATATCCTGAGCTGGGCTGCACGGGTGGCCCATACAAGACCGGTGAGTTCTGGGGCGTGTACAGGGACATCCTGTGCGCCGGCAACGAGAAGGTCTACACCTTCATCGAGAAGACCCTCGACCACATCTGCGACCTCTTCCCCGGACAATACATCCACATCGGCGGCGACGAGAGCCCTCGCGTGCGCTGGGAGAAATGCCCCAAGTGCCAGGCCATGATCGCCAAGCAAGGCTTGACCGACAAGGACGGCATATCCAAGGAGGCACGCTTGCAGGGATACTTCTCCAAGCGCGTGCAGGCTTACCTTGAGAAGAAGGGCCGCAAGATCATCGGTTGGGACGAGCTGTTAGGCTGCGACGTGGACACCACTGCCACAATCATGTCGTGGCGCGGAGCCGAGCCAGGCGCGAAGGGCGCTAAACTCGGTCACGATGTCATCATGTCGCCCAATAGCGCGCTCTATTTCGACCACTACCAGTCGAAGGACACCGGCTCTGAGCCACCAGCGATTGGCGGCTTCTCCGACGTGGCCAACGTCTACAACATGGAGCCAGTGCCAGCCGAATTGGCACCGGCAGTGAAGGCCCACATCAAGGGCGTGCAGGCAAACGTGTGGTCTGAGTACATCCCCACGACAAACCAAGTGGAATACATGGTATTGCCTCGCATGGCAGCCCTCGCCGAGGTGCAGTGGTTGCAGCCAAGCGAAAAGAACTTCGAGGCTTTCAAGAAGCGTGTAGACAGCCTGCGCCATATCTATGAGCTCTACGGCTACCAGTATGCTCACCATCTCTGGCCAAACGAGTTCAGGAAAGTAGCAAAGACATACTAATCCCAAGAAATGCACATCCAACGATTATTCATAACGGCAGCCGCGCTGACTGCCGTTTTTTTCACTTATGCGCGTCCGAAGGCCACCCTGCCCTATCGCGACGCCAAGCTGCCCATTGAGCAACGTGTGAGCGACCTGCTGGGCAGGATGACCCTTCAAGAGAAGATTGGTCAGCTCCGCTGCACGCTCGCGTGGGACTATTATGATGTCATAGGCAGGAAGAAGGTAGTGCCCTCCGAATCATTCAAGAAAGACATAGCCGAAGGCAACATCGGCATGCTTTGGGCTACCTATCGTGCCGACCCTTGGACGCGGAAAACTCTCGACAACGGCCTCAACCCGCGCCTCGCCGCGCTCTGCGGCAACGCGTTGCAGAAATACGTGATTGAGCACACCCGCCTCGGCATACCGCTTTTCCTGGCTGAGGAGGCACCACACGGCCACATGGCGATAGGCACCACCGTCTTCCCAACCGGCCTCGGCCTCGCCGCCACGTTCGACCGCGACGTGGCACGCAAGATGGGCGGCGTGATAGCGCGTGAGGTTCGTTTGCAAGGCGCGCACATCAGCTATGGCCCCGTGATAGACCTGTGCCGCGAGCCGCGCTGGAGCCGCGTGGAAGAGAACATGGGCGAAGACCCTGAGCTTGCCGGCGACATCGCGGCAGCCGAGATAGAGGGCCTTGGTGGTGGCGACGTGACAAAGCCTTATGCCACGATACCCACGCTGAAGCACTTCATCGGCTACGGCACGACGGAAGGCGGACACAACGGCGCGCCGACTTATCTCGGCAAGAGGGAGATAAGGCAGTTTTTCCTGCCGCCTTTCCGCAAGGCCATCAGCGCCGGCGCGTTGTCGGTGATGACGAGCTACAACAGTCTCGATGGCATACCGTCGACGATGGACGATTATTACTTGAAAGACATCCTGAGAAACGAATGGGACTTCAAGGGCTTCACGGTGTCGGACCTCTATAGCGTGGACGGCATCTTCAGCACCCACCACGTGGCACGCGACCTGACCGAGGCAGGTGCCTACGCCCTCAACGCCGGCGTGGACGTGGACCTTGGCGGACGGTCTTTCGCCGAACTGGGCGAGGCCGTGAAACGTGGGCTCACCAGCGAGGCGGCCATCGACTCAGCGTGCGCCAACGTGTTGCGCCTGAAATTCAAGATGGGTCTTTTCGACAACCCATACGTTGACCCCGACAAGGCGGCAAAGGGCGTGCGCTCCGCTGAGAACAAGGAGGTGGCACGCGAGGTGGCACGAAAGGCCATCACGCTGCTGGAGAACCACGGCGTGTTGCCTCTCAAGGGAGACGTGAAAGTGGCACTCGTGGGGCCAAACGCCGACAACGTGTACAACATGCTTGGCGACTACACCGCGCCACAAGAGAAAGGCAACGTGAAGACCGTGCTCGACGGCATGAGGCAATATCTCCCTGAGGCCAACATAAAATACGTGAAGGGATGTGCCATCCGCGACACCACCACAAACGACATCGCCGCGGCGGTGGAGGCGGCACGCGAGGCCGACGTGGTGATTGCCTGCGTGGGCGGCAGCAGCGCGCGCGACTTCAAGACGAGCTACAAGGAGACAGGCGCGGCGGAAGCCAACACAAACAGCGTGAGCGACATGGAGTCGGGCGAGGGCTACGACCGCGCCACATTGGGACTCCTGGGCTTGCAAGACCGCCTGTTGCGTGAACTGAAAAAGACAGGCAAGCCGCTCGTGGTGGTCTATATCGAGGGACGCCCCTTGCTGAAAAACTGGGCGGCTGAAAACGCCGATGCCCTCCTCACCGCCTATTATCCAGGTCAAGAAGGCGGATTGGCAATAGCCGACGTGCTCTTCGGAGCTTACAACCCGGCAGGTCGATTGCCCATCAGCGTGCCGCGCAGCGTGGGACAGCTTCCGGTCTACTACAACAAGAAAGCCGAGCCACAAAACTATGTGGAGATGTCGGCCAAGCCTCTCTACGCCTTCGGCTACGGACTGAGCTACACCACGTTCAAATACGCAAACCTCAGCGTCGCGCAGAAAGACGCGCGCCATTTCGAGGTGTCGTTCGACGTGACCAACACGGGCAGCCGCGATGGTGAGGAAGTGCCACAGCTCTACATCCACGACGAGGTGGCATCGGTGGCACAGCCCATAAAGCAGCTCCGCGCCTTCGACCGCAAGCTGATAAAGGCTGGAGAGACGCGCCGCTTCACGTTTGACCTCGGACCCGAGCAGCTCGCCATCGTGAACCGCGACATGAAAGAGGTGGTGGAACCAGGCGACTTCACCATAATGGTAGGCTCATCAAGCGACAACATCCTCTTGAAGGGCAAGATCACGGTGCGCTGACAGAGAGTTTAGACCAACAACAACACAAAAGAAAACCAAGAAAAAAGAACAAAGCACATAACGATGAAAAAGATAATAACCCTTGCCTTCGCCTGCCTGCTCTCGTTGACCATGTTCGCCCAGCAGCGCGGCGACGTGATGGAGCAAAGCGATGGATATGTTTGGCCAACAGACCAAAAAGTCCTTACCAAACTCAGCAAATGGCAAGACTTGAAATTCGGCGTGCTCTTCCACTGGGGACTCTATTCCGTCCCCGGAATGGTGGAGAGCTGGGCCATCTGCGATGAGGGATGGATAACGCGCGACACCACACAGACCTACCAGCAATACAAGGACTGGTATTGGGGACTGGCAAAGAAGTTCAACCCCACGAAGTTTGACCCGACTCAATGGGCAAACGTGATGAAAGACGCGGGAATGAAATACATGATTTTCACCACCAAGCATCACGATGGCTTCTGCATGTTCGACAGCAAATACGATGACTTCTCGATAGCCAACTACGCCTTCAAGAACAACCCGAAGCGCGACGTGCTGAAATACGTGTTGCAGGCTTTCCGCGACAAGGGGTTCATGCTCGGCACCTATTTCTCAAAGCCCGACTGGCACTCACAAGACTATTGGTGGGACGTGTACCCGACAAAGAACGGGCGCAACGTGAACTACGACATCAAGAAATGGCCTTGGCGCTGGAATCGCTACAAGCAGTTTGTCTACAACCAGATGTGTGAGATTACCGACCCACAGCGTTATGGCAACGTAGACATTCTCTGGCTCGACGGTGGCTGGGTGTGCAAGGAGAACAACCAAGACATTGACATGCCTCACATAGCCGAGGGCGTGCGCCGCAACCAGCCTGGACTGCTCATCGTGGACCGCACCATAGGCGGCCCCTATGAGAACTACCAGACACCTGAGCAGACCATTCCGGCAAAGCAACTCAACCACCCATGGGAGAGCTGCATCACGCTGACCAACGACTGGGGTTGGGTGCCACGCCCCACATGGAAAACCCCCGAGAAGGTCATCAGCACGCTTATGGAGATTGTGGCAAAGGGCGGCAACATGGTGCTTGGCGTCGGCCCAACTCCAGAAGGCTTGATACAACAGGAGGCGGTGACACGCCTGGAGGCCATCGGCAAGTGGATGCGCGCCAATGGCAAGGCCATCTATGGCACGGTAGCCACGAAGAACTATCACAGCGGCGACTTGTGGTTCACAGCCTCAAAGGACGGCAAGACACTCTACGCGCTCTACCCGTCAAACACCGACAAGCCTGCCCCACAAACCCTGACGTGGACCGGCAACCTGCCTAAGGGCAAGGTGGCGCTCGTGGCAAATGGCAAGAAGCTACAGACAGCGGTCAAGGGCGACAACGTAACCGTGACGTTGCCAGCTGGCACGGTAAAGGCAGGAGAGCCCTTCGCGTTGGAGTTTCGCGCCCGCTGAACGACACAATAATATAATAGACACGAATAACATTAAACCATGAAAAACATATTGTCAACCATGCTTCTCGCGTTGGCGTGCTTCTCGCAACAGGCCGACGCAGGAAACCTGACGAGATATGTAGACCCGATGATTGGCACGACCAACTTCTCGGTGTGCAACCCTGGAGCGGTACTGCCTCATGGACTGATGACGGTGACCCCGTTTAATGTCATGGGCTCTGACCTGAACAAGTTTGACAAGGACAAGCGATGGTGGTCGGCAGCCTACGAGTATAGCAATGTGTACATGACTGGCTTCGCCCACGTCATGCTGAGCGGCGTGGGCTGCCCAGAGATGGGCACGCTTCTCACCATGCCAACCACGGGCAAGCTCAACGTGGACTACCACGACTACGGCTCAGCTTACGAACAAGAGACGGCACGCCCGGGCTATTATGGCGTGAGGCTGAAAAAATATGGCGTGAAGTGCGAGATGACATCCACGCTTCGCTCCTCGCGCGAACGCTACACGTTCCCCAAGGGCGAGGGCCACATCCTCGTGAACATTGGCGACGGACTGACCAACGAGGTGGGTGGCAGCGTGAGGCGTGTGAGCGACACCGAGATAGAAGGGTTCCGTCTTCTCGGCACGTTCTGCTACAACCCGCAGGCCGTGTTCCCGATGTACTTTGTGGTAAGGGTAAACAAAAGGCCGCAATCTTCCGGTTTCTGGAAGTTGCAGCCCAAAATGGATGGCGTGAAAGGTGAATGGGATCCCGACAACGGCAAATACAAGCTCTACGAGAACTATGGGCGCGACCTTGCCGGCGACCACATAGGATGCTATTTCAACTACGACTTCACCGATGCCTCCGAGGTGGAGGTCTCCGTCGGCGTGTCGTTCGTCTCCATAAAGAACGCCCGCGAGAACCTCGACGCAGAGCAGCGCGGCAAGTCGTTTGACGACATCGCGCGACAGGCCGACGACGAATGGGAGAAGACACTTGGCAAGATAACCGTGGAGGGTGGCACCGAGGCGCAGAAGCGCGTGTTCTACACAGCCCTCTACCACACGCAGCTTGAGCCTTGCATCGTGCAAGACGTGAACGGTGAGTACCCGAAGATGGAAAGCGACAGCATAGGCCACACCGATGGCACGCGCTACACAGTGTTCTCGCTTTGGGACACCTACCGCAACCTGCACCAGCTTGAGACATTGCTCTACCCCGACCGGCAGGTGGAGATGGTGCGCTCCATGATAGACATGTATCGCGAATGGGGCTGGATGCCTCGCTGGGAGCTGTTTGGCCGCGAGACGTGGACCATGGAGGGCGACCCCGCCATACCCGTAATCACAGACACATGGCTCAAGGGCTTGCGTGGCTTCGACATCAACACGGCTTACGAGGCATTCCGCAAGTCGGCCACGATGCCTGGCAAGGACAACAAGATGCGCCGCGACATCGACCCGTATATCAGCCGCGGCTACATACCATTGGGGTGGTTCGCGCAAGACCAGTCGGGCGACAATTCCGTGTCGCATGCATTGGAGTATTACGTGGCAGACGCGTCGTTGGCTCGCTTGGCTGAGAAGCTCGGTCACAAACAAGACGCAAAACTGTTCAGGCAACGCAGCCTCGGCTACAAGAACTATTATGACAAGCAGACTGGCACGCTTCGCCCACGCCAGAAAGACGGCTCGTGGCTCACGCCGTTCAACCCAAGCGATGGAGCCAACTTCTCCAACGCCCCCGGGTTCCATGAGGGCTCATCGTGGAACTACACGTTCTACGTGCCTCACGACATCGACGGGCTCGCCAAACTCATGGGTGGCGCAAAGCCATTTGTCAACCGCTTGCAAAGCGTCTTCGACAAGGGTTACTACGACCCTGCCAACGAGCCAGACATAGCCTATCCTTATCTCTTCAGCCGCTTCAAGGGCGAGGAATGGCGCACGCAGGAAGAGGTGAGAAAGCTCATCGAGAAATACTACACAGACAAGCCCGACGGCATTCCGGGCAACGATGACACGGGCACAATGTCGGCATGGGTGGTATTCTCCATGCTCGGCTTCTATCCCGACTGCCCCGGCGAGCCAAGCTACACGCTCACCTCACCGGTGTTCGACCGCGTGACGCTGCATCTCGACAAGCGTTACTATCCAGCTGGCGACCTCACGATAGTAGCCAACCGCCCTACCCCATCGGCTTATCTCATAAGCTCAATGGCTCTCGGCGACAAAAAGCTGAATAGTTACCGCGTTTCCCACGACGCATTAGTGAAGGCTGGCAAGCTGGTGTTCAACTTGAAATAACCAATATGCGGAAAACAGTCATCTCAAGACTATTCGTCACCATAATCTTGTTTGCGGCGTCACTCTCAGTGTACGCCCGCAACAAGTATTTGTTCGTGTATTTCACGGGCAACGACCCACGGCAAGAGCAGATATTCTACGCTGTCAGCGACGACGGTTTCAACTACACCCCACTCCACGGCGGCAAGCCTATCGTGGCCGCGGACACAATAGCCCTAACAGGCTGCGTGCGCGATCCTCACATCCTAAAATCGGAACACGGTGAATATCTCATGGTAGCCACCGACATGCGCTCGTCGTTAGGATGGTCAAGTAACCGTGGCATCGTGATGATGAAGTCGCGCGACTTGATACACTGGCAGCACCACACCGTGAACTTCCCTGAGAAGTATCACGGGAAAAACTTCGCCAATGTCACGCGCGTATGGGCACCGCAGACAATATACGACAAGAAGGCAGGAAAATACATGGTGTATTTTTCCCTTCTAACCAACGATGGTTCCATACCATACGATCGCGTATATTGGGCTTATGCCAATGCCGACTTCTCCGACCTTGAGAGCGAGCCTAAAGTGTTGTTCGATTATCATGCCCCCGCGATAGACACGGATATTGTACAAGACAAGAATGGCGAGTATCACCTCTTCTTCAAGACCGAACAAGACGGAGCTCACAAAGGCATACGCCAATATGTCTTTCGCGACTTGCACGACCCTTCGTCATGGACGCTTCTTGACGGATACTGCGAACAGACCAAGGACAACGTGGAAGGAGGGTGCGCGTTTCCGCTTATCGACGGAGGATGGTGCTTGATGTACGACTGCTATGTGTCCGGGCATTACCAGTTCACGCGCTCCGACGATTTGCGCACATTCCATTGGGTAGCCGACACAAAGACCACGGGAGTGTTCACTCCACGCCACGGCACGGTAATTCAGATTACACCAAGGGAATATAAACGCCTTCTGAAATACATGAAAGACAGGAAATAGACGAAACCAAGAAAAACAACCATTACGCCGTGTGCAATGTCCATGAAAGCAACAAAAGGCATAGCTCGACATTGCCACGGCGTATTATTTGCTTTCGGAGCATGGCAAGAGCCTTGGAGACGTGCTTCTCCACCACCTTTACGGAGATGCCAAGGCGCTCGGCTATCTCCCTGTTTTTCAAACCCTCGAAACGACTCATCACGAAGACTTGACGTGAACGCTCTGGCAGATGGCTCAACACTTCATCTATTTGTCGCCGCAATTCATCACAGAGCAGCTCCTCATCGGCGGAACCCAGGAAATCATAATTGTATAACGCCTCACTGCCATTGAGCTGGCTAAGCTCCCTAATGTTATACCCTTCGGCGATGGCCTTGTGCTTCAAAAAGTTGAGACAGCCATTACGCACCATGGTGAAGAGCATTGACGAAATGGAAACGCCAGTGAGCATCTCGCGGCGGTTCCATAAATTCACAAAGCAATCTTGAATGATGTCCTCCACGTCATCAACATCGGCGATAAAGTGTAAGGAATAGTTGCGAAGACGAGGATAATAGGTTGTGAACAAATATTCAAAGGCCTCCTTGCGCCCCGCGCTGAGGTCATTGAGTAGAATGTTTTTGTCCACATATAATTGCATCTTTTATAACTTATTTTTACAAAGTTATTCAGAAAAATCAAACTATCCAAACAAAACCGAGAGAAAAGTTTACTGAAATAAAGAACAAAAACAGGGGCGAGATTTGCGAGGTTTCATCTCATGTGGAGCACGTTTCGCGAACCATAAAGCACCACCTTCATAGGCTTCACCGCCTTGCCGTTTACCTTGATGTCGAGCCACACCACGCGGTCGCGTGAATATTGTCGTGGATAGGCGTAACTGCAATCTATGGTTGTCCGCTCAAGCGGTTTAAGGCTTATCTTCGCCGGCACTCGCAACACCTTGTTGCCAGGTCTCTTGGTTATGACTATTTCCATTGGCTGCCGCGTGTCATTGGCAATACGCAACGTTGAGGTCTGACGGACATTCTCTCCTTGAAAGGCGAAAGGCAACACTTGATTGCTCATATATAATCCCTCGCCAAAAGCGTATGGGTAATCCTCCGTCACGGGATGAAGGTACGGCACCACGTTGCCAGTAATCTTGGTTTGGACATAAGTGTCGCCACCGTTTAATATGATGTACACGTCCTTGGAGAATCGACCAGAACGATTCTCAGGGTTATAAGTTATAATAAGCCTTGTCTTCCCTCCAGGTTGCACAGGTTCACGAGAGTAGGAAGGCGCGGCGCATCCGCAAAACGTTCGCACGTCGGAGATCGCCACCGCCTTCTTGCCCTTGTTGATGAGAGTTATCACGCAGTCGGCCTTTCCTTCCCTCTCCTTGATAATCCCGAAATCGTAGACTCGCTTGTCGGTCACGACCGTTGTCGTCTGACGAGGTTGCGACGCGGCATTGTTGCGCGCGTGCTGGGCGTGGACAAGGATGGAGCACGAAGCGAGAAGAAGAAAAAGAAGACTGCGTAACATGATATTATATCTTTTAATCGTTTTAGTTGAAATACAAGCTCAGGCTGTTGAACCTTCTGCCCCATGAAGAACTCCAGTAGTAGCCGGAAGTATTGAAATGAGCCTTGAACTTCACGTAGCGGCAGCTTACGGATCCGTAAAGCACATACTCGCTGTATTGTTCGTAAGTCTCATAGTCCCAAACGTTGACGTACTTGTGGCCTTCCGTGTCACCTATCTGTGTCCAAGTCTTATTGTCCTTGCTCACTTCCACCTCACAACTGTTCAGCACATAAGAGCCAAGATAGAAACCACACAGATTCTTCTCCTGTCCAAGGTCCACGGTAAACGTGGCATAGTCGAGATCCTTACTATTGATGCTCCATGAAGCACCCCAACCGCCTCCTAAGAGGTTGCTGAATGTGTTTGGATTGAGGTTGGATGAGCAGTCGATGGCTTTCCATCCTTCGCCATCTCCCTTTGTTCCGACAATCTGCGTGGCATCATCGTTGATAAACGAGGTCTTTGTCTCCACGATAACATAGGCGTTTGGCAGCTCAGCGGTTTGCCCATTAGGATAAACAAACGTGCGCTTCAAGGCGAGCAGATAGCTTCCACTCAGCGAATTGGCAGCCTTGGTTGGGTCTGTGACCTTGAGACCCGGCGATGTCGTGAGCTTGCCGGCGGCAATGGTTCCATCGGTGATTTGCAACTTCGAAGCCACGTCTGTTGGCAGAGGCTGATAGTTTGTTCCATGCTCGCTGTTGTAATCTGCCACGAGCGAGTTGTCTATCTCACCCTTTACCGAGAACTGCGCGTCGTTGTTGGCACGGACGGAGACGTTGAACTCAGCGTCGATGCCTCCAAACACGCCAACTGGCGTGGTGACAATGGCGCAACTCTTCGTGTCGCTGCCTTCGGTGTGCACATAGTCGCTTCCAGCATTGTGGATGACGGCGTACACGGTGTTGAACGTGTCGCGCACGGCAGGCTGATAGCTTGAGCTGCCCTTATCCACGCCTTCAACCTTCAAGCGAATTGGCACCACGTAATATGGCTCTGTCAATGACGTGCACTTCTCCGACGGTATGGACACGATGAGCGTGGTGTCGCCTACGCTCTTGCCAGGCTCGATTTTCACCTTGCCTATGTTCACCGATGACAATACATCCTGCGGCAGGGCGTTGTAAACGATCGCGCTTTCCCCTTCCTTGGAAGCTTGCTGCTTGTTGAAGTTGTCCACGAGGCTGTTGTCCACCTCGCCGCCCACGGTGATGGTCCTGCCGTCGGCGGCATATTGCGAATGCACGGCAAACGCGCCGCCAGCCAAGCCGAACACGCCACCGGGCGTGTTGTAAATCTCGTTTTGCTGAGTGGCAGAAGCGTGTGGGTCGAAGAAGACCTTTTCCTCGTTGCTGCCAACCACGTCGTAACTCTCCTCGTCGCTGCAAGAAGAGAGCGACAACCCTGTCAGACACAACGTGCCGAGGAGAAACATCATATGTCTTGATTTCATGTTTTTCAAAGATTTATGGTCAATTTATTACGCCTTAGAATGGGCATTTCTGGTTGCCTTCCCATGTTATTCTGCCATAAGGATGGGCATTGTATCCGTGTCCGGTCTCGTCGAGCACCGTGCCATCGTCTTGCAACTGACCGTTGAAACGCCAGTAAGCCAGCAAGCCTTTCGACTTCGGGTCTACGTAGCACACGCCATCTTGCAGTTCTGCCACGGAGCGCGCCACGGTCCATACGCGTGCCTCCGACACCAGTCCGTTGAAGAAGCGTTGGTGGCCCACCGAACGACCGATAGAGAACGTGTCGCTCCAGTCGTGCCCGTTGTAGGCGATGCTCAGGTTGATTGTACCGCCTTTCGTCTCCACTGCCTGAATCTGCTTGCCATCGAGGTAAACGCGGAGCCACGAGCCATCGTACACCGCGGCGAAATGATGCCATGAGCCAGTGTCGAATGGGTCGTGCGCCACAGCCTCATAGTGGTCTTTCTTGTCGGGATTGGAGTTCGTGCCGATAGAAGCCTTGGCAAGCTGCAACACGTTGTCGGCAATGGACGCGTCGTCGCCAAAGCGGAACAGGAAGTTCTCCTCGCAGCCCATCAGCGAACTGATGCCGCCAAACGACAGGGGCTTGATTTTCATCTCCAATGTCATCTGTGTCAACGCCTTCACAGGACTGTCGTCGCCTCCGAATCCAGGAATGTCAAACGACCCAGCCTTGTTGAGGTTGGCCGCCTCGATGTCAATCACTTTGGTGAAGACGATATACGCGGTCTTGCCCGAGCCCAACGTCTTCAGATCGCCACCCTTCACATCGGTAATGGAAACGGGCAAGCAGTAAGCCTGGCCCTCTTGCAACTTGTCGGCATCGGCCGTTATCTTGATGGCTCCCGACTGCGCCTTGCCAGCCTCTATGGTCACTTCCTTGGAATCCAGGGTGTAGCTGCCCTCTGGAGGCAATATGGCGTTGCGCCCATTTGTGGCGTTATACTCATCGAGCTTGCTCGCGTCTACCGCGAGATCCACTTTCACGTCGCTTGTGGCCTTGGTGCTCGACGACACCGTGAGACCCATGCTCGACTCACCGTCCACGAGGAAACGGATGTTGGGCGATTGCAGCGTGCCTGTCACGTAAACGGCATCGCCATACTCCGGGCCGTCGGTGCAAGCAGTGAAGCCCAAGAGCGATGCGAATACAAAAACAAAAAACAAATATCTTTTCATGATTTGATTTTCTTTATTTAGAATAAGTCGTTCAATGTACCGCCGGGTTCTGCACTTGTATGCACTGGCGGAAAATGGCGTATGGCTCGGTGTTGTATTGCGTCACGTTGTAGTTGCGGTGTCCGAAGAACGCGCCGAATCCGCCTTTGTGTCCCGTGGCTGGTTCCCATGCCGCCTGGTTTTTCAATCCATTGAGGGCCGTGCCCCAGTTGTCGCCGACATTCTCGCAGAATACCACCTTGGACACAGGCCATGAGCCATAGGTGTCTCCATTTCCGACACCACCACCGTAGGCTTGGACGAAATAGTAGTTGCTCAACGGCACGAGGTCGGCGTTGCTGTTCACCTGTCCGTTGGAGTCCACGCAGAGCAGCTTGTTGCAGTCATCGAGTGTCATCTTGTCGCCATAACGTTCCTGAATGAGTTTCAGTCGCTCCTCCTTTGTCTGGTCGGGGTTGGGGCCGAGATAGAGCGAGAGCCTCTTGTAGAAGCGCAGGAATCGGCTGCCGCTCAGCCAGTCGCCCTCAGGCTCGTAGTCGGCATCGAAACCGTCGAGGTCGTTCAAAAACACCTGGTCGAGGAAATAGTCGGCATACATGTCGATGGCGTGGTTGAGCACGGAGTCGCGCTCTTTCCCCTCTGGCATGTCAAGGCCCTTGAGCTGCTCTTTCTTGAAATCGAGCTCGGTAGACTCAGCGTCTATGCGCGTGATGGCCACCACGAGCATCTTGGTGCCTTTCACCTGTTGCACGAAGCGCAGCTCTTTCCAAACGTCCGTGGCGGACGAGTCGGGAATGCCGCCCCACAGCGAACAGATGTCGAGAGAGTCGGGCAAGCCTGCAAAGCGCACGGCCATGGAGTTTTGCGCGCCGTATTGCGCGAACCACATGAAGGCGATGGCATGATCGCTCTTCTTGTAGTCGCGAAGGTTCTGGTAATAGAGGTCGTCGTAGGTGAGCGGCTTCTGTATGTCCTTGCTTTCTATGTCAGTGTCGCAGGCGGCAAACAAGCTCCCCGCGAAAGCCAGGGCTATGAGAAATTTTATTGCTTTCATTTGTAAGAGTTCGTTTTTGTTGTTATTTCTTGTTCCACCACAGCTTCGTGCCGGCCTTGTCGTCACCACCGAGCATTTGCACGGCAGCCTCGGTGTTGGCGGTGTTGTTGGTGTACTCAGTGTCGGGGAATTTCAAGCGACTGATGAGCTGTCCAGAAGGAACCTCACCGTTCGACTTGTTCGACTCTATGGGGATGATTCCCGGGTAACCCGTGCGGCGCATCTCAGCCCATGCCTCCTCGCCGTCAGGATAGAGCGCGAGATATTTTTGCAGCCAAACGCGCTTGAGATTTGTCTCGTCGCTGGCCTCGCTGTCCCAGGCTGGCGAGAGCATCGTCAGGTAAGAGCTGACGGTTGTTGACCTGTTGTTGTATGGGTCTACATACTTGCTGAGTGGCAATGCCTCCGAATTGCTGATATAGCTGTCGGCCCCAGCCACACCGGCTGAGGCGAACGACACCTTGATGCCCTGCTCATAATATTGCCTTGCCGTTTGTGTTCCTATGCCGAAACGTATCTTCGCCTCCGCCATCAGGAACCAAGCCTCGGCAGCGTGCATCCACTCCATGTCGTGGTCGGAGGTATAGTTCATCCTCGAAGTGTTGTCCTTGTAGTTGGACTTCTCTATCGACGACTTGCCGTTGCGTATACCCTTATACTCGCCCGTGCCTGTGGCTGGCTGGAAATAGGCTGCCATTCTCGGATCGTTGAGACCAGAAAGGTAGCACTCCATTGTCGCGCTCATGTGCTCATCGTCCCAACTCGTGGCAATCTCAAAGAGAGGATGGATGAACGTGAGGTCAGACGATTGCTTCAGCGTGGCGTCATCATCGGCGGTCTGCATCAAGCCCACGCTGTTGGACACTGCCGCCTGAATCTCAGCCTTCGCCTTGGCCTCGTCGACGTAGGAAATGCGCATTGCCATGCGGAGCCTCAACGTGTTGGCGAGCTTGACCCACTTGGTCACGTTGCCTGAATACACGTGGTCATAGTCGGAGAGGTAGGTGGTGTTTGTCTGCAAATAGTTGGTGAGCACGTCAATTGCGTTGGCCAGCTCGGTGAACATCTCGTCGTAGACATCCTTCTGCGAGTCGTATGCCACGTTGATGCCCGTGCCAAACTTGCTGTAGATTATCGGGCCGTACATATCGGTGATGCGCTGCATGGCGAGCACCTTGACCACCGTTGCCATGGCGAGGGCGGGAGAGTTGTCGGTCGACACCTTCTTTATCTCCAGCCAAGGCTGCATCACGTTCTTGTA
The DNA here is from genome assembly GCA_036743855.1 of Prevotella sp. Classification (GTDB taxonomy): domain Bacteria; phylum Bacteroidota; class Bacteroidia; order Bacteroidales; family Bacteroidaceae; genus Prevotella. The sequence goes on from DAINOS010000017.1 coordinate 19,797, forward strand.
AGCGTCGTTGAAAGGCGCGCGATACCACTGTGGGTAGAGGTTGTACTGGTCGTTGCGGTTCTCATTGTTCCACTTCATCGTGGGCGCGAAATACTGGGCGAAGATGTCGCCCTCAAGGGCCTGCGTGAGCTGGTACTCACCGCCCATGTCCTTGCCGACAACAAAGACGCCACGCTCCATCTGTGAGAAGTAGGAACCCGTGTTAAGGTTGTCGTGGGTCATCTCTTCCTTTGTCGCCTCATTGGGATTGACGTTCCACTTCTCAAAGCCGTCGGTACACGAGGTCACCGCGAGACTGGCGAGCAGGAGGCATCCCAAAGGTAATATCTTGTATGATTGTTTTTTCATCGTAATGTGTCTTTATTATTAAAGAACAGGTTTATTAATGTGAGACAGGCTTTAGAACTTCACCCTCACGGAGAATCCGAGGTTGCGGAGTGCCGGTGTCATGAAATAGTCCATGCCATCGAATCCCGTGCCTGTGCTGGCCGTGAGCTCTGGGTCATAAGGAGCCTTGTTGTAGAACATGAGCAGGTTGCGGCCCGTGAATGCCACGTTGAGTTCCTTCACCCAAGGCACCCAACGGGTTATTGGAATGTCGTAGCCGAGCGAGAGCTCTGCCAGCCTCACGTTGGTGGCACTGTAAACATAGTAAGCTCCTGCGCCACCGCCAACGGTCTGATACCATTTCTGCACGGCTGGCACCTTGCCGCCGTTCACGAGGACGTAACCACGGTCGCGAGCCTCTGCCGATGCCTTTGACGTGCCGTAGTTGTCCATGGCGGCCTGTGTCAGGGAAACGCCTACGCCGCCTACACGCGCGCTGACAAGAAAGCCCAGGCTGAGGCCTTTCCAGCTGAACGAGTTTCTCCAACCCATGCGGTATTTAGCCTGCGAGTTGCCGGCGTATATGTAACCGTCGTGGTATGGCCCCGCGTTGTGGTCAACCGCCACGGTATTGTTCACGTAGTCCACGTTGATGAATCCGTGGAAGTCGGTCTGCAAGCAGGTCACGTAGAGGTCGCCCATGGAGCCGCCCTCTGTAATCATGCTCTTCACGTTGCCAAGATTCACGAGGTCGAGATGGTCTTGCGAGATGGTCAGGTCGTTGGCAAGCGTGGTGGGTTTCAACAACTTGACGACCTTGTTGCGGTTGAGCGAATAGGTGAAATTTGAGTGCCAGTCCACTGGTCCGAGAGGCTGGTGCAAGCCAAGTGCCACCTCGATGCCCTTGTTGTCGATTTGTCCGCCATTGATGTAGATTGAGCTATAGCCCGAAGAACTTGGCAACACGGGACTGAAGAGCTGGTTGTAAGTGGATGTCTTGTAGAGCGACACGTTCAAGTTGATCTTGTCGCCCCAGAAATGGCTCTCCAAGCCCACCTCCCACGACTTGGTGCGCTCTGGCTTGATGTCGCTGTTGGGATAGGTTGTCGACGTGGCTGGCGTGCCCACTTGGAAGGGATATGTCTGGAATGGAACGAAGCGGCGAGGTGCGTTACCCACCTCACTGTAACTGCCGCGGACCTTCAAGAACGACAGCACGTTGCTCTTGATGCCAGGGATGAGGTCGGTCAATATTCCGGTAAGGCCAACCGACGGATAAGCCACGCTGCTGGAAGTGGTGCCGGCGAGAGCTGAAGCCCAGTCGATACGACCTGTGAGATCCAAGTAAATCTTGCTCTGCCAACCGAGTTGTGCCGTGCCGAAGATAGACTGCACTTGGTCGTGGTAATCGTCCTGCTCTGGCTTGATGCTTGACACATTGAGGTTGTTGAAAGAGAACTTGTTGGCCACCGAGCTGAGGTCGCCACGGATGGAATAATACTTATAGCGAATGTCCTGGATGCTCGCGCCCAAGGCTGCCGTGAGCGAGAAGTCGCCGAAATACTTGTCGATGTTAAGCATGGCGTCGGCGTAGATCTGCTGCGTAGTGGCGTCGTCCTTGCCATAGTAACCATACTTCTTGGCGAAGATGCCATCGGTAGAGGCGGAATACTTGCGCTCGAAACGTGCCGAGGTGTAGTCGGTCTTGGCGCGGCCGCTGACGCGTATGCCCTTGGCTATGTCGTAGCTCAAGCCCGTGGAGAACATGAAGCGGTTCTTGTGGTTTGGCATATTGTCGCGGTTGATAATCCAGTAAGGGTTCTGCATGCCAAGTCCCTGGTTGCCCCAAGGCCAGTTTTGCACCTTGAAGTTGCGGCTCTCGTCGTACATCTCAAACAGGCGATAGGTCTCAAGGCTGTAAGAGGGCGAAAGCAGGTAGACGGGCACGAGTGGGTTCATGTATTGTCCTTCCGACACCATGTTGTTCTCGCGAGTGTTCACGAACATCGCCGCCACGTCGAGATGCATTCTGTCTTTCAAGAACTTGGAGCTGTTACGCAACGTGAAGTTGTAACGACTGAGCGTGTTGTTGTCCACGATGCCCTCGGCCTTTGTCGAGGCTATCGACACGAAGGTCTGGTTCTTGTCGGTTCCGGTGGAGAGGGTCAACGAGTTGCCCTCGTTGTAACCTGTCTGGAAGAAGTCCATTGGGTCATAGCTGCTTGGCTGCGTCATCTTCTCGCCCCAGCTCGCGAACTCGCCGCTGTTGGCACCGTAAGTGTTTTGGAACTCGGGGTGCACGAATGGGGTCATGAACGAGGTGTTGTTTGAGTATGTCACCGTGGTCTTGCCTTCCTTGCCTTTCTTGGTGGTAATCATAATGACACCGTTCTGTGCCTCGCTGCCATAGAGGGCAGAGGCTGCCGCGCCACTGAGGGCGGAGATTGACTCAATGTCCTCGGGGTTGATCATCGAGGCACCATCGCCCGACTGTCCCATGCCCGAGAAGTAGTCGGTGGGCTGGGTGGTCTGCAGCGATGGCATTGGTATGCCGTCGATCACGTAGAGGGCGTTGTTATTGTTGCTGATAGATTTTGTACCACGCATGACGACCTTCACGCCGCCACCGATGCCGGCTGCGCTGGCATTGATTTCCACACCTGCCACCTTTCCGGCGAGCGAGTTCATGAAGTTGGCGTCTTTCACGCCTGTCACCTCGCTTGCCTCTATCTGCTGCACGTTGTAGGTCAATGCCTTGGCCTCCTTCTTGATGCCGAGCGCGGTCACCACGACGGCGTCCAGTGTCTTGGAGTCTTGCGCCATGTTCACCGTCACGTTGTCGTTGCTTGCCGAAAGCTCCTTCGGGGTATAGCCGAGATACGACACCTCCAACGTGTTGGCTGGCGAAGCCTCGATATGGAAGTTGCCGTCCATGTCGGTCACGGTGGCTGTCTTCGTGCCCTTAATCCTTACAGTGGCTCCTATCACGGGCTCACCGTTCTCGTCGAGCACACGTCCCTTCACCGTGCGCTTGTTTCCTTGTGATTGCTGCTGACGCGCCGTGGTGGTCTGCGCCTTGGCCTGCCGCTTGTGGATGGAGATGAGACGGTCGTTGATGTCGTAGCTCAAGTTGCCGTCGAGCACCTTGGTCAACACCTCGCGCAGTGGCGTGCGCTGAAACGATGCCGTGACTCGTGGGCACGACTGCACGTCATCCACGTTGTAGATCACAGACATCTTTGTCTGCCGCTCCACTTCCTTTAGCACCTGTTGCACGCTGGCGTTGCGGAATTGCTTCGTCACCGTCTGGGCTTTTGCCGTGAAGGCGCTCATAAGGAGTATGGCCACGAGAAAGTGTCTGAATAGCTTGCTGTTTTCTTTCATAGTGCTATACGCTTAGTTTTTGGTTTAAATTGAATTTTAATAAGTATATGGTTTTTGTCGTTTGGTTTTCTTAGGTGGCTTATCGCGAGGCAGTGGCGGCGCCCTACTTCTCGTTGATGTAGATTTGCTTGCCGTTCCTCACTATCCTCGTGTTGGTCACTATCGTCAGCGACTTGAGCACGTCCTCTATGGTCTCGCGGTTCTGCAATGTCATGGCGAGCCTTATGTCGCGCACCTTTTGCGAGGTGATGTGTATGTCAACGCCGTATTTGCGCGACAGGATCTTGGCGAAGTCGCCAAGGCGTATCTCGTTGAAGTCGGCGCTGTTCATCGTCCACGCGTTTGGCGTGGCCGACGTGACGGTCTTCGTGAGGCTTCCCGTGCTTTTGTCGAGTGTGACCGTCTCGCCTGGCTTCATCTCCATGGTCGTCTTGCCCTGGCTTATCACGACCTTGCCTTGCATCAGCGAAGTGCTGACCACAGGGTCGTCGTCGTAGGCCGAAACGTCAAACTTGGTGCCTTTCACCGTTACGTCATAGCCTGTGGTCTTCACCGTGAAGTCGTTGCCGTCGTGTTTCGCCACCTCGAAGTAGCCTTCGCCATTCAGCTCCACGTTGCGGTTGTCCACGCTGAAGTTGGTCGAATAGCGGAGTGTGGAGCCGGCGTTGAGCCACACCACTGAACCGTCGGGCAAGGTGAGGCGCGAGGTGGAACCCATTGGCGCGGTAAGGGCGTAGAATTGTTCGGGGCGCTGTGTGGCGACGTGCCACGTGGCAAGCGCCGTGCCGAACAACAAGAGAACAACGGCTGCCACCGCAGCCACTTTTCGCCATATATGAAGATTTGGACGCGATGCTTCTTCATCCTGGAGCATCGGCTCCAAGAGTTCCCAAGCACTGTTGGCGGACGGGTTGACGCGCGACGACCGCATCCACTGCTCCTCCCAATCGCGAAACAATGCCTTGTGGCTCTCGTCTTCCTCGATGAAGGCGAAAAGGCGCTGTTCCTCGTCGCGCGTTATGATGCCTGAGAGGTAACGGAGGGTGAGTTGTCTTGCTTCTTGCTCGTCCATGTGTGTCGTTTTGAGTGTTATTGTTTCTGGTTTCTATATTGGTAACAACTCAAAACGCGAATACCCTCCCCCCCA
>DAINOS010000018.1:0-6592 GCA_036743855.1 Prevotella sp.
CACGCGGTTTTGGTCATCGAGCGTGAAAGTATAATTATCGCAGGTCACGGTCTTGCCATCATACTTCAACTGCCAAGCCACATTCGAGGCATTAGAAGTGATTGCACTCAACATACCCTTGTCGTTGTAGGCGAGATTCAAGACGAGCGCGTCATCGGTCAGGCCGATGCTTGGAGCGTACCCGCTCATCATGGTGTTGCCGGAGATGGTGATGCTCTCTATCTGGCGAGGCTGGTAGATGTATGCCTCGCCAAGCGACCATTTGGTCTTGCCACGCACGAGCTTGACATCTGCCACGCCCTCTTTGTCATAGTTTGGTATGGTGAACTTCAAGCCATCGGCTGTCACGGTGCATGGAATATAACGGGTCTCTATCATGTCGCTTCTTGTGGAAGGGGAAGCCAAGAAGATCTTGTCGCCATCGGCGAAACCGAGGCCAGAGATCGTGACCTCCTGACCCAGGGGCATCTCGCTTGGCAGAGACAGGGCGGAGATGGGGTTGTCGGCATCGAGAAGGTTGATGCTGCCCAATGTCCAAGAGTCGTTGCCGCTCTTCAGCACCACGTTCACCTTGCCGGTGGACAGGGTGTAAGGGATGGTGAATGTCGCGCCGTTGGAAGACAACGTAGCGCTGGCTTCAACCGCTTCGCCCTTCTCTGGCTGAAGCCAGATGCTCTGCCCCCTGGCGAAGCCGCTACCCTGAACCGTTACCTCAGAGCCTATCTTGGCAGAGGTGGGGACTACGGCATTGGTGATGGGGTTCGTGGGGCCGTCGTCGTCTGACGAACATGCTGAGAATGTGACTATGGCACAAAGCATCAGCATCATGGAAATCAATTTTCTCATAACGTTTGTGTTTTATGGATTAATAATTGGTAATGTTTCTCACAGTCCTGGCTGGCTGTTCAAGATTTTCTCAGTGTCGTCGCTCGACGGGCGCGTCATGTCGGGGTTGACAATGCGACCGTTAGGGTCGAGCAGGATGAAGCGCGGAATGCCACTAATGCGATAGTCGGCCTGGAACTGGCTTCCCTTGCCTATGAGGAGCTGAGTGCCGCAGAGCGCGCCATTCTTGACGCGCGCCTCCCACTCGGCCTTGTCGGCATCTATGGAAAGTCCCAAGAAGGTGATGTTGCGACCCTTGTATTTCTCAGCTAACTTCTTGAGGAAAGGCAATTCCTTCCGGCAGGGTCCGCACCACGTGGCCCACATGTCTATATACACATACTTGCCGCGGAAGTCGCTGAGCGACATCTGCTTGCCGTTCACGTCCACGCCCTTGAAGTCGGGCGAGGGCTTGCCCACTGCCGCCTTATCCCACTTGTCGCAGGCCTGCTTGAAGAGGGCAATGAGGCGAGGCGAGGTGACGTAGGTGTAGTAGAGGTTCTTCAGGTCCACGATGTTGTCGGTGCCGTTGCCCTCCACATAGGTGAACGCGATGAAATGGATGAGCGACTCACGCACCTTGTCGCTCCGCGTGTGCTCGCCTATGTAGCTCATCTCGGCAAGCACCTTGGGATAGAGCTGGTGGATTTTCTTGCCCGTCTCGTCTAACACGTGGGATGTCTCTATCATGTAGTTGCGATACTCGTCGATGTCGGCCAAGTCGTCGTCCTCCTTGACATACTGGCGAAGGGTGTCGTAATAGTCGTTGCCCAGCGTCATCGTGGTGTCGCGCGTGAGGTAGAGGTGCCCCACGGGATACATGAGGAAGGCGTTGGCATAGAAATAGGTTATCCTCCCCTCCTCCATCTTCTGGAACTTGTCGTTGGCGTCGAACTTGCGCACCTTCAACAGCCGCTTCATCGAAGCCATCTTATTGGCAATGGCTTGCTTAAACTCGCCCCAAGGCTTGGCGTAAGCCTCATCTGGCAGGTTCATGAGCTGAATCTTGTTGAGATAGTCTATGGCCTTCTCGTGGCCGCCCTTCACGGCAAAGGTGTTGTCGAAGTCGTTGGCATCGAAAGAAACGGTCAGTTCGTCACCCTTTTGCAGATAAAGGTTCTTCCACTTCTGGCCATAATACACCTTGGCATAGAGGGCATCCATGCCGTCGAGCCGCGCGGTGGCCTTGCCCTCGGTGAGCTGAAACTCGCTCACGCTCCGGTGATACACCAAGACCACGTTGTTGATTACGGCGTTCTTGACATCAAAATGCACCGTTATGCCCTCGGCGGCGCGCGTGCTCACTGCCATGAGCAGGAATAGCAACAGAGCTGTTATCTTATTCTTCATATCCTTTTCTTTCTTATTTTTGTCATATTCTGAAAACTCCCATATATAATAATGTGTGTCAGTTGGTGCGCTCGCGATAGGTGGCGTCCACGATCTTGGCAAAGCCAGTGTAGCTCTTCGGGTTCACCTTGGAGAAGTCGCCCTCGGTCGCCATGCCGTCGTATATGCGGAGCGTGCCCTCGTCGTTGCTCTCCGAGCCCACCACCAAGTCGTAGTCGTGGTTGCTTGCGGCGTTCTGGTAGAGGTTGAACTTCATCATGGTGATGGTCTCGCCGCGAAGCGTGAACTGCCTCTCTGCCTTGAGCGGGGTCTCGGAGAGGTTCACGCGATATACCGTGCCAGCCACGGCATAGTACATATAGTTGCGCAAGGAGCTGAAGGCGAACCGCGTGGCCTTGGCGATGTCCGTGCAGCCGCTCAAGTCGCCATAATAAGCCTTGCCAAGCGCGTAGGTGCAATCGGCATAGGTCAACATGTCACCCAACTGGATGCCATAGAGATAATACTTGTCGCCCTTGCGCAGCACCGTGTAGGTGACGCCCATCTTGGCGTTGCCAGGGTCATACTTGGTGTTCTCCATGTACACGAAGTCCAAGCCCTCGGGATAGTCCTTGAAAGCGGTGCCAGCCACCATGTCGCTGCCCTTGTAGCCCGTGGCGATGTCCTCCATCTCCCCCATGGTGTGATAGTTGGTGTCGGAGAGCGACAGGCTGACAAGAAACGGGCAGCACGACATGAAGCGCTTGTTCACGGTGTCGTAGAACAGGTAGATGGAGGCATACGACGTGGCACCCACGTTGGCACCCACATACGGGGCAAGCACCGGTTGCTTGTTGACGGCGGCAAACAAGCCCTGGATGCCCATGTTGGAGGCGGTGTAAGCATAGCCGTCACTCACGCAAACGCGCATCATGCCGCTTTGGTCGCAGACCATGCCATGGGGATGGAGGTCGAGCGACTTCGCCACCTCATACTTGAAGGCGTAGTCTTTCTGCCAAGCGAAGTTGTTTTTCGACAGGCGCGTCGCGCCATCCGCCGTGAAGAGGTAGAAGGGCGAGTCGTTGTAGCCGCAGTTTGGCTGGTACTCTATGCCGTAAGGGTGGTTCAACTCCGCCATGCCGTTGGTCTTCAGCACGTCGTGATAGGTCTTGCCCGTCACGTCGGAAATCATGTCGAGGCGTGTCTTGCCGTCCACGTCGCAGAGCACCATCCATCCTTCCGAGGAGGAGTCGCTCACCTTGAGCGCATAGCTCTTGCGCCAGAACAAGCCGCTTTGCTTGTCCTTTGCCGTGAAGTAGAGCGTGTATTCGCCGGCGTTGAGCGTCACCTCTTGGTGGAGGTGCTTCTCGTGGCCGAGCACCGTCTCCTCGTGGTCGCCCGCGTTGTTGATGACCTTCCACTCGTAGTCGTAAGCGTCGAGGTCGGTGATGTTGTCGCCCATTGACGGGTCGAGGTCGAGCACGTCGTGGATGAGCACCGAGTTGGTCTCAGGCACGCCCGTGATGTTGGGCTCGTTGAGCGAGTGGTAGTCGTAGTTGCCCTCGTCTTGCGAGCAGCCTGTGAAGACCGTAGCCAGCACAAGGGCCGCTGCCCATAATATGTTGTTTCTCATTGTCGTAATCATGTTTATGTGTGTGCCCCGTTAGTTGTCGGCAAACAAGAGCGGATTGCCTTGCGCGTCGAAGGCGTCCTTGTCGTAAGCCAAGCCTTGATTCTTGAGGTTTTCTTGCTGACGCACGTAGGTCTGCATCTCCGCGCTGACATACGACTGCATGGCGAGCGTCATCTTCGAGGCATCGTTGAAGTCGGCGGGATCGAGGTCGAGCACCTTGCAAGCCAACTCAAACTTCTGCTGGGTGAACGCGCCCAAGAGGTCTTTCTCCCACGCCTTCGGAGCCGTGGTGAACTGGTCGGAGAACACTATGCCATACGTCAATGTCGTCACCACGTCGCCATTGGAGGTCGTCTCTTGCGTCACCGGCAAGGTGAAGTTGGCGTTGGGCTGGAGCGTGAACTTGATGTGCTTCTTTCGCGTCTTGAGCGCGGCGGTGCGCTTCAGGGTCACCACATACTGGCAGGTCGTCGCGCCCGCGGGCATCTCCGCCTTGGCTGGCAACACGTAGTCGGTGCCCTCACGCGCGTCGTCGGAGCTGACGGCGAGGGCTATCTCGCGAGGCTGGTCTGACGGGCGACCCACCAACTGTATCTGCACGGGCACCTGCATCTCGTCGCCCTTCTGGTAGACGAAGGTCACGTCGGTGGAATCTTGCAAGACGTTGGTGTTGGTGCGGTTGTTGAAATACACGCCGTCGATGTCCTGAAACAGGTCGGGGGTCTGCTCGCCACACGAGCCGAGACCCACGAGGGTCATCAGCCCCATGAGGGCGGCACTTATCATGTGTTTTATGTTGTTCATTTGCGTTTCTTCATTATCCATGGTTATCTGTTCTCCGTCTCCGAGTCGGGCAAAGGCACCACGAACACGAGGTCGCTCGCCTTGACGTTCTTGCCGCTCGATGCCGAGGTGATGATGTCGCTGTTGAGCCGCTTGTAGAGATAGAAGAGCTGGCCCTCGCCATACAGCTCGCGAATGTACTCATACTTCAGCAGGTCGGGCGTCAAGGTCTGGAGGTTAGCCACGCCACGGTTGCGGCGCAAGGCGTTGACATACTGCACACCTTTTGCCAGGTCGTCGCCCTGGCTCTCGGCGGCTATCAAGAACATCTCGCCCAGGCGGAGCATCGGGATCATGGTGTTTTGTATGCTGCCTGTCGCCACCATGTCCTTATACTTGTAGAAGTATCTGTTGCTGCCCGTCGCCACCCAGTCGGCACGGTAGCGATAGTCGTCTTGATAGCCTCCGGTCTGAGCCGCGCCGCCGTAAATCAACTTGTCCATCAGGCTGTTGTCCATGCGAAACACGTAGTTGGGCAAGCGCGAGGGGTCGTAATAGTTCTTGAAGAGGTTGCCACGGCTGGTGTTGGTCAAACCGAAGAGCACCTCCGAGGAGAATATGCGGTCGGGGTCGGCAGGCGAGCCCACCACGAGGTTCTTGTCCACGAATGGGAATATGCCATTGTCGGCAGTCTTGATGACATCCGTGGCATACTTGAAAGCATTCGCCTTGTCGCCCATGTAGAGGTAGGCGCGAGCCAGGAGGCCCTCCACGGCATAATAGTTGAGACGCAAGGCACGATAGCGCAAGAAGTTGCTCGTGCCGTCCTTGGAGCCGCTCATGAGCGTGCCCTCGGTCTTCACGGGGTCGTTGGCAAGCAACGTGCGCGCGTCCTCAAGGTCCGCCACCACCTTCTGTGCCACTTCCTTGGCGGTGAGCAAGGGCTCGGGCGAGTTGCCCACCTTGGTGTAATAAGGTATCGAGGTCTTGTCGCTGTCCTTGGAATAGACAGGGCCGAAGAGCCGCAGCATGTCGAAATGGAGCATGGCACGCAGCGCCAACGCCTCGCCCTTGATGACATAGAAGTTGCTGCCGGTGAAGATGCCTTGGTTTTGGTCTATGCTCTCCAATATCTTGTTGCAATTGAGGATGAGTGCGTAAGCCTTGTTCCAAGTCTGGTCGAGGCGGTCGCGCCAATACTCGGTGTTGTATTGATACGACGACAGATCCTTGTAGTTGCCCCACACGCTGTTGTCGGAGCCTATGGCGTAGGCACCGCCCATCACCTCTATCATCTCCACGGTGAGCGTCTTGCCATAGAGGGCGTCGCTGTTGAGGTCGATGTATATGCCGTTGAGCATCTTCTCGTAGCCTTCCTCCGTCTTTAGCAGCTCACCCTCCGAAATCTTGTCGTAGGGCTTCACTTCCAGCCAGTTGTCGCACGAGGTGAGGAGCGCGAAGAGGGCAAACGCCAGTGTATATAATGTCTTTTTCATTGTCATGTTGAGATAGTGTGTGTTCAGAATGTCGCGCCTACCGAGAACGACACGGTGCGCGCGAATGGGTAGTCGATGCCTCGCTCAGCCTTCACGGTTGACCAGCGGAAGAGGTCGTTCATGTTGGCTTGCACGGAGAGGGCTTGCATGCCCAACTTTTTGGCTACGCGGAGCGGGAACTCATAGCCGACACTCACCGACTCGCAGGTGAGCGTGTTCTCATCCATCACGAAGCGCGACGACTTATCGGTCTTCTGCACCATGGATATGCCCTTGAAGCGCGCGTTGCGGTTGTTCTGGCTCCAGCGGTCGTAGAGGGCGCGGCGGTCCTGGTTGTTGTAAACGTCGGCGGTGCTGATGTTCTCCACCTTGTCGAAGAGCGAGCTGTTGAACAACTGGCCGCCATACCGATAGCGGAAGTAGCAGTTGAAGGAGAAGCCCTTGAAATAGAACGTTGTGCCAAGCA
>DAINOS010000018.1:6692-23740 GCA_036743855.1 Prevotella sp.
TATTTCGACTTCGAGTGGGTCGCGCTCAGCGAGATGTTCCAGTTGACGCGCTGCTCGGGCATGTAGATTGGCGAGAACTTGATGGTGGCTTCCCAACCGTTGGTCTTCTGCTTGCCGGCGTTGAGCGCCTCGCTCGTCACACCCATGGAGCCAGGCGTGGTGATGATGGCGAGCAGCGGGTCGGTGTTCTTGATATAATAGTCGAGCGTGAGGTTGAGGCGGTTGCCCAAGGTGGTGATGTCGGCACCAATGTCGTAGTTGATGGTCTCCTGCCATGCCAACTCGCTGTTGCCAAGGCCGCTGACGATGACACCCGTACCAAAGACGTTGGTCATCAGGCTGTTGAACACGTATGTGGTGTAAGCCTGGTAAGCCGAGAAGTTCTGGTTGCCCGGGTTGCCCACCGAGCCGCGGAGCTTCAGCATCTGGAAGATGCCATTGTCGCGCATCCAGCTCTCGTTGTGGATGTTCCAGCCCAAGCCCACCGACCACGTGGTGCGGAAACGGTTGTCGGTGCCAAACATGGAGGCACCGTCGTTGCGCAGGTTGAAGTCGAGCAGGTAGCGGTTGTCGTAGGCGTAGCCGCCGTTGAGGTAGAAACTGGAAGCGTGCTTCACGCTCTCGCTGTAACTGGGCTTGCCCCCGCTCGGGTAGTTGTTGGCAAACGAGGGCGCGGCAAACTGGTCGTCGGTGAAGCCCGTGGCGGAATAGCCGTTGGCCTTGCTCGTGGTGTTGCTGAAGTTGAAGCCCAACACGGCGTTTATCTGGTGCTTCTCGGCTATCAACTTGCCATAGGTGGCAGACACGTCGCCCTCATAGTAGAGATACTTCTGCAGGCTGTGGGTGAACAAGCCTTTCTGCGTGGCGTCCTTGTCATCAAACTGGGTGTGTTCAGGCGAGAGACGCTCGTCCTGGGTGTCGTCGTATTTGGTGATGCCAAACTTGGCGCGGAAGCGCAAGTCGTTGGTGGCGAACCACTCGGCTATGAAGTTGTTGGTGAAGCTGAAACGCTGACCCTTGTCGTAGTTGTTGAGGTGGGCGTTCCAAAGGGGGTTCGACACGGGGCTGTCGTTGAGCCCGTACTCGGGATAGTAGAGATACTTGTTTATCTTGCCGTCCTCGCCATACTTCTTGTAGTAAGGGTTGGCTTGCGCATACTCGGAGAAGGATACGGCTGGGTCGTTGGTCTCCAAATAGTCGATGGAGAGCTTGTTGCTGAACTGGAACTTGCCCGTGCGGTAAATCAGGTCGACGTTGCCGCCCAGCGTCTGGCGGTCGGAGCCTTTCATCACGCCGTTCACCTTGCCATAGTTCACGCCGATGCCATAGCGTATGTTGCCCTCGCCACCCTCGGCATAGACATTGTGCTTGTGGGTGAAGCCCGTGCGCAGGGGCACGCTGAGCCAATAGGTGTCCACGCCCTGCTCTATGGCGCGAAGGCGGGAGTTGTAGAGGTCGTCGAGCTTCACCTGGTTGAAGGGGTTGCCGGTGTTGTCCTTGTAGACTCCAGCCAGCCGCTCAAACTCCAACTTCTCGCGAGAGTTCATCAAGTTGTAGTCGGAGAGGTCGGCAAAGTCGAGGCTGTAGTCGCCCTTGTATGAGATCTGCAACCTGCCATTGACGGGCGCCTTTGTTTCTATGACCACCACGCCGTTGGCTGCCTTGGAGCCATAGATGGCGGTGGACGCGGCATCCTTGAGCAGGGTGACGGAAGCCACGCGGTTCATGTTGAGGTTCATCACGGTCTCAAGCGTCGTCTCGAAACCATCGAGGATGAAGAGCGGCTGGTTGGGGTCGGAGCCATACTCCTCTTTCAGTCCCGCCACGCTCGACTTGCCACGTATCTCCACGTCGGGCATCTTGTTTGGGTTGGAGCCCGCGAGGTTGTTGTCCATTATCTTGAACGACGGGTCGAGGGTCTTCAAGCTCTGGAGCACGTTTTGCGCGCCCACGCTCTTGAGCTCGTCGCCCTTGAACGAGGTGGACGAGCCGGTGAAGCTCTCCTTCTTGCGGCGGTAAACACCCGTCACCACCACGTCCTTGATGTTCAATGCCTCCGACTTCATGTAGACGCGCGAGAAGTCGGCTTGGTTGCCGCCCGTGTATCGGATGACGGTCTTCTTGTAGCCAATAAACGACAGCACGATGTCGCACTTCTTGTCGACAGGCAACAAGAAATGGCCATCGGCATCGGTCGTCACGGCGTTGGTGGTGCCCTCGATGGCCACTGTCACGCCAATCATCGGCTCGTGGTCGGCACTATCGAAGACTCTGCCCTCAACGAATCCTTGCTTGACAACTACACCATCCTGTGGGGCCGCGCCTTCCTGTGTGTCCTGCGCGTGGGCAGGAACGAGGGACAAGGGGGCGAGACAGCATCCCAACAAGACGCTACGGCAAGCATTCGGGGTTAACTTTCTGATATGCATACGGTCTCTATCTATTTTGATTTTCCTGAATATAAAACTTTGACACACATTAATTTATATGCAAAGTTAGGCATTTTTCACGAATTAACGCTGAAATGGCGTCGGCATTACGCTTGAATCGCGTCGGCGTTACGCTTGAATCGCGATGGCTTTACGCTTGAATCGCGATGGCTTCACGCTTGAATCGCAACGGCATTGCGCTGAAAACGCAGAAAGGCGAACCCGACACGAGGTCTGGTTCGCCTTTCTGCCATTGACACTGAATGTCAACGATGGGTCATGGCGCCTGATTAGATGGCGCTGTAACCCTTGGTTGAATTCTCTTTCATGATGTCGCGGACGTTTTTCTCCACGTAGGGGCCACCCTGGTGAGCCGTGGGATCGGCATGGTGGGGAACATCCTCAACATAGTTGAAGTTCTTGTAGTGCATCTCGCCAATGCCCCACAAGAGGCACGCCACGACGATGAATGCTATAAGTGCTAATGCATAGCTCATAATGCAATTGTTATTTTGATGTGATAAATTTTCTAATTTATAATTTTTGGCAAAGTTACTGAAAATCCCACTATTTTCACCACTTGGTAATTGTTTTTTATTAATTTTGCACTTAAAACTCACAAATAAGATAATATGTCAATGGGTAAATGGATAGGAGGCTTCCTCGGCCTCATGGCTGGCGGCCCCTTGGGAGCCATAGCCGGTTTCGTGTTGGGCTCGCTTTTCGACTCAAACGAGAAGGCCGAGCCTGCCGTGGACAGCAACACGCAACAAAGCCAACAACAATATTATGAGGGTCAGCGCAACACGTTCCGCTTCTCGCTCCTCGTCTTGGCATCTTATATCGTCAGGGCCGACGGCAAGGTGATGCACTCGGAGATGAACGTGGTGCGCGCGTTTCTTCGCGAGACCTTTGGCGAACAGGCGGTTGCCGAGGGCGAACAGATAATGCTGAAACTCTTTGACCAGCAAAAACGCCTCGGCATGGCAGAGTTCCGCTCGGCGGTGTTCAGCTCTTGCCAGCAGCTGCGCCAATACATGGCCTACGAGCAGCGGCTTGAGCTTGTCCACTTTCTCGTGCTCATAGCCCAAGCCGATGGCGTGGTGTCGCCCGAGGAGGTCACCGCCCTGCGCGAGTGCGCCGCCCAGCTCGGGGTTGACCAGCAAGACCTCGACAGCATGCTCAACCTCCACGACGCCTCATCGTCGCTCGACGCCGCCTACAAGGTGCTTGGCGTGGAGCCCACAGCCACCGACGAGGAGCTGAAAGCAGCCTACCGCCGCCTTGCGCTGAAGAACCATCCCGACCGCGTGGCTTCGCTTGGCGAGGAGGTGCGCAAGGCAGCGGAAAAGAAATTCCAAGAGATAAACGCCGCCAAGGAAACGGTGTGGAAGGCGAGGGGAATGAGGGGGTGATAACACGCCCCCTCAAACACCTCATTTCTCAAACGGGTCTCCTTTGGGCGATTTGCTGACCACCCAACGGAAGGCGTTTGTGAAGAGCAACTTCTGCGCGGCATCGGAGAAGCACTCATCGCCATGACCCATGTTGAGATATATCATGCGATACTTGTTGTTGGTCCAGACCACGGGGAAATCACCACTCTTGACAATATCCTTTATGCCAAAAGGATAGTTCTTGGGCGACAAAGTCTGCAAGATCGTGACATTCTTGTTTTTCCTTGGAGACACGCTCCACTGGTAAAACTCCGACGCCGGACCCACATAGCTCTTGGGCAGGTTCTTGGTCACGGGATGGTTGTTGGTGTCAACATCCATCAGCGCGCACTGCGGCGGCCAGTTGTTACACAGGAAGGTGCCGCATCCCAAAAACTCGTTGTACCACGGCCACTTGGTGCTCGCGTCGTTGTAGGCGGAAGCGTGGAACCCCATCCATCCGCCACCGTTCTCCATATACTTCCGGAACGCGTCGCGGTCGTCTTGACGCTTCGGCGAGAAGTTGAGCCAGACAATGATGTCATACTGCTGCAGGTAGTTGATGTAGCGATGGAAGTCGGTCGTCGTCTCATACAAGAAGCCTTCGCCATAAGACAGCTTGTTGAAGAACGTAAGGGCATCCTTGTCGAACTGCACATGTGCCTCCTCGGCAGACGGGTCCCACACCAACAGCGCGCGGAAACGTGGCGCCTTGGCATAGTTGGCAGGATAAGCGTCCTGCGCGAGGAGCGACAGTGGCATGAGCAACATGGCAAACACGAGCACCGTCACTCGACTGATAATCTTTCTCATATCTTTCTTTTGTAAATAAAACACTATTGTTACTTATCGGCGACAAAACACTTATGACGCGCCGTGACGAACAGCTTGTCGCCGTTAGCTCCCGTCAATGTCAACGTGGAGGGTCGCTCCGGCATCTGGATGACTTTCTGAAGTTGCCCCTGCGGGTTAAACTTATAGACATTACCAAACGTGGAGTAGACATTGCCCTCGCTGTCAACGCATGAGCCGAACTCGCCCGCCTCGGCGAAATATTTGAGGTTGCCAAGCGTGCCATTGGCATTGACATCCATCCTGACCATGCGAGCGTCGTACTCGTTGGTGGCATAGAATGGCTTGCCAGGAATGGCGGCTGAAAGGGCTGCCGTGCGCGCCAGGTCGTAGACACGCGGGATGATCGTCATGCCGTCGGGAGCCACGAAGCACTTCTTTGGCTGATAGACCGCCACGTCGTTGAAATCGTGGAAGTCGCGCCAGCGGTTGGAAGGATACAAGGCCTTGGCGACCGTTGACACGGATGCCATGTCGCGCTGCGGAAGAAGGGCAATGGTCTCCTCGGGATTTCGCGGGTCGATGGTGTAGACCATCATGTCGTAGCCGCTGTTGCCCCATCCGCTGAACGACGTGCCGTGAGAGTCGGGCAGTTCTTCAGCTTCCTGTTGTTTGCCATCAATCATCAAGCCTGGTTGTGGAGTGTATTGGAACAAGACGAGCAGGTTGTCCTTGGAATCAAAGGCTATGCTGCTTGGCTTCCACGGAAAATCGGCAATGAGCCTCAAGCCGCTGACAGGCGACCACTTGTAGACGCGGCGCATGCGCTGGTCGGTGAAATACACGTTGCCCTGACTGTCGGTGGCGGCACCACGGGCAAAGTCGAGGTCGGAAGCGACCTGCCGCACGTTGCCATCGAATCTCGGGTTTTGCGAAGCCTCCTCGCCAGACACGTTCAAGAGCGCGAGCTCCCACGGCCTGACCTCGATGTTCTTGTCCTGGTCGTAGACAGAGATGTCGTTGGGATAAAGGGTCTGCGCGTAGTTGTGGAGGTTGAGGAAGGTGACGTTTTTGCAACCACGAATCCTCACGCCACTGTGGTAAGGAGTGTTGACGGCAATGACACGGAACATATACAGGTTGGCGAACGTGATGTCGTGGCAATCGTCCATCTCTATTGGCTGACACTCGGAGCTCTCCACCGTCTCCTCTTCGGTCTGCATACAATAGACCTTCCAATTGGCAACATCGTTGAAGCGCACCTCATTCCTCACATGGTGCTCTATGGATATGGCGTAAACGCGGCTCGGTGTCGAGGTGTGCTCCACATAGATGCCATTGGTGGCGTACGTGTTGGCAGTCCAAATGTCCTTGAACGTTCCGCCACCACCGTCGGTCACCCAAAGGCTCCAGTGCTGGTTGTCCCATGCCAAGTCCTTGCCTTGGGCCCTGACAGGATTGTCAGGCGTGCTGATTCTCCGCTTGCCGCCCCACCACTGAGGTTCCTTCTGCCCAGGCTTGGGTCGCCACATGCTGCCATGTCCGCCGACAAACTTCACGTCGTTGATTAGCGAGTTTTCTCCCGCCATCCATTTGATGCCCACGGCACGATAGTTGTAGGCACCAGTGTTGATGCCAATGGCGTTTATCACGTTGTCGCCACCCTTCGACGACACCACCACCGCCTGGGGCTTGCCAAAGCCGCTGAACAGCGGAGTGCTCTCGCCAATGAAGATTTGAGTGGCATAAGGGTGCAAACCTATGAGCTTAGTGGATTTGCGCATGACGAGAGGCGCCGTGACACGATACATTCCTTGTGGGAAATAGAGCACCTCATACTTGTCGATGGCTGCCTGCAACGCCTTGGTGTCGTCGGTGGTGCCATCGCCCTTGACGCCAAGGTCGAGCACGTTGTGCCAAACGGCCATGTCGGGCAACGGCTTGACATCCCTGTCGGCAAGCCTCGGAAGAGCCTTGACGGGCTCAATCTTACATACGGTGCGATAGGTTGGCACTGACAACATATCGTCCATCTGCAACCCATGCACAAACTCATTGATGACGTAAGCTCCATGGTTTGCCGTGGTGACCTTGCCGCTTCTTGTGAATTTTATCAGGGTAGGCACGTTGCGGCAATAAACCTTACGCAGGTTTATCTGGTTGTTGCTGTTGTTCTCGTCGCCATTGACGATAGCCGGGCCGGACACGTTCTCAAACACGCTGTTCTCTATAAAGACCTTCTCCCAGAAGTTGTCGTCAGTCAAGAAGACCGTGGGAACGTTCTTGGCGCGCATGTTTACTATCGCGAGACCAGACTCCTGGCTGCGTATGGCAGCCTTGCGTTGTCCCTCAAAACCGCAATCGGTCATCATGACCTGCCATCCAGGTGACGCCTTCGTGGTGATGATGCCATACTGCCCACCAGTGAATGTCACGTTTTCTATCTCGTTGCCCAAATCAAAGATGCCCGCCTTGCCATCGCCTATGTTGATAGACACATGGCTGATGAAACAGTGCTGCGCAAAGTGAGTGCGCAAGGCTATCGCGGCAGGATTGCCCTTGGAAATGGTCAAGTCGACATTGGACAGCGCGCTGTAGAACGTTCCGGCATTGGCGTCGTTGACATGATTGTCGTCTTCCACTATGCCACCAGTGAACCAGAACATATACTTGGCCTTGCCCTTGTCGCCTTGCGGCTCTTGGTCGAACCCGCGCGAGTTGGGGGCAAGCACAATCTCCGGACGGCGCTTGCCATACCCTATCAGCCTTATCGCGGACGGGATGTAAATGGTGCGCGAGATGAGATACTTTCCCTCGGGAATGAAGAGAATGCCAAAGTTCTTGGTTCGCTTCACGTCATTGATGGCCTTTTGCAAAGCCGCGGACACATCGGTGCGACCGTCGGCCTTGACACCATAGTTCTTGGCATCGAAATAGGATGCCTCAGCGTCGTTCGGACGCTGAGTGTAAACGGAACGCGGCGAAAAAGCCTCGCCCTGCGTCACACCCAGCACCCAAACAATGCATATACTTAAAAACAACCTAAACTTGCTCATAAGAGAATGGAATTAGAATGCTATTTTCACCAATGGTCCATAGTTGAACCTGACGGTACCGACACCACTGACATCGGCCAAAGCCCCGATGCGGAAATAATAATTCTTTCCAGTATACTTGAATGAGCCCTTGTCCTTGTCGAGGTCTATCTCCAACGTGTATTGCTTGGAGGCATCAATGTCCGCCGATGGGCTGAAGACCTGATGGTCGGTGCCGCTCGTAAGACCGAACCTCACGCTGTGGCCCACCCACATGTCGGAGAAGGCGAACAGTTGCAACTCGGAGAGCTTAACCTCAGGCTTGCCGCCCTCCACGGAGAACTTGGCGATAATCTTGTTGCCCTCGCGAGTGACCGACTGGTTGACGATCCTGATGAAAGGCGTCACCTGAAAGTCCTTGGTGTTGCCACCGGTCTTGAGCACGACATTGTCCTCGGAGAAGGGGAAGCAGTTGCCATTCTCATACCTTATATTATATGTGGCGGCAAAAATCATGTTGTTCTCATACTCGCCCGTGTTCTTGATCTTCCAGCCCTGGTTCTCCGGATTCTGGAATCCCTGCTCCACGACGGTCAGTCCACATTCTTGAATGTCTTGACCCACCAGCTCACCGGTTTTCGCATCGACCAACTTGCCTTTCACTTGCGCGTTGGGAGCGTCATAGTTGTCGATGCTGCATGAAGCCAGCGACAAGACGAAGAGCAACAGTGTAAATATAAACGTATTCTTTTTCATATTCTTGTTTTTAATGTAACGAAGGAGGCAATGTGATATTGCCCGATTAACCATTCATGTTAATATCCAGGATTCTGCACGAGACCGTTTGTCGAAGTGCCCGGTATGCTGTGATAATAGCTCTGTGGCGCGAAGGTTCGACCGTTTTGCAGTTCATCGCCCTGAAGGTTGGTGCGGACGAAGATGTATTTCGGCTTGCCCTGCCTGAGGTCGATGATGGGCACGAGAGCCGAGCGCATGCCCGCGTCGAAGAACGTGTGGTTCTCGCGGCGGCGAATCATGTCCCAGAAGCGCTTGCCCTCAAAGGCCAGCTCCACACGACGCTCTTTCAGCACGTTGTCAAGGGTCAGAGGAATGTTGTCCTTGTGCGCGGCGCGATGACGGAGCGCGTTGAGCAACTCTGCGGCCTTGGCCTTGTCGCCCTGCCCGCTTTCGGCGACCGCCTCGGCATAATTGAGGTAAATCTCTGCCAGGCGTATGTCGATGTAAGGCGTGGTGCACGAATTGTTGTTGCTCGATACGGTCTTGAACTCCTCCATGTACTTGCGTACCGAGAATCCGCTCGTGGTGTAGTTGCCGTTCTCGCTGTTGCCTATGTTGCCGAAGCCGGAATAGGAAGAAGCTCCCTCGCCACCAAAGGCGTAATAGGTCTTGCCGTCCTTGCCTTGGGCCGACGTGTTGTTGTAAACATAGACATTGCCTTTCTGGTCTATCAGTCCGCCTTGCATGATGATCTTCGTGCCGCCATACTCAGCCCCGGGCACGATGACGCTTGCCTGAAGACGCGCGTCCTTGTTCTTGAACGGCTCCGACAGGTCATCATACTCTATGTATGGATCCGAAGGATTGACACTTCCCGTAGCCTGGATATTGGAGACATTGGTCTCCTTGCCATCCGCGCGGGTCTTTATTGGCGCGCTCTTGCCCGTGCCATCGTCCGTGTAATCCTCATAGAGGTCAACAAGGTTGAGCGTGGGGCTGAAGCGGCCATAGCGCAAGGCACCGGGGTTGAACTGCGCGAGACTGTAGAACAAGCTGTAACTATGTCCTTGGTTGGTGTTGACCGAGCCATCGACATAACCTCGCGCCAGAATCACCTCATCGTCGGGAGTGTCGAGGAAGATTTGCTGGTAATTGCTTATCGCATCGCTCACGCTTGAGGGGTTGGCTCCATGCAGCGTCTTGCCCGATTTGGCGATTATCTCGTCGCAAGCGTCGATGCATTGCTTATAGAAGCCGTTGGCCTCCGACTGATCCATGCCCACGAGCTTTTGGTTCACCGCCTCGCCTGCCAATGGCGCGCGGTTCCAATATTTGGCTATTGACGCGGCAAAGAGGGCGCATCTCGACTCCATGCCCAGTGCCGCCCACTTCGTGAAGCGGTAACCGTCTTTCTTCTCCGGCAAGTCATTGGCTGCCTCGGCAAACTCATTGACAATGAACTTCCACGTGTCCAGTTCCGTGCTGCGCGGCACTTTCAGCTGTGAAAGGTTGGACGGGTCATAGTCGCCGTCTTGTGGCGCGGCGATGATTGGCACGCCACCATAGCGCTTCGCCAACCCGAAATAGATGTAGGCACGCGCGAACCTGGCCTCGGCAATAAGCCGCTTGCCGTCAGATTGCTCTATCTTGCCGCTTTCCACGGCTTGCTGGATGGTTTGGATGAAGAGGTTCACCTGACGGATGTCACTGTAAGGCCAATATGTGAAGCCTTCCGTCAATCCCAGGCCACCTTCGGAGCGAGCGGCCTCATCGCTGAGGAAAGCGATGTTTGAAGTGCCGTTCACGCCATCGTAGCCACGCTGGTTGAATCCGGCGTTGGGACGAAACACGAAGTCTTCCATGGGCACCGTCGTGTATACCTTGGCGAGGAGAGCTTGGATTCCACCGTCTGTTTCAGTGAGCACACTGCCAGAGACCTTGTCTGTCGGGCTCAAGGTAAGGAAGTCGTCGCATGAGGTGAAACCAATCCCCACGCATGACAACATAACAGCTATAATATATTTTTTCATTTCAATAATCTATTATTGATGATTGTTTGTCTAATCAGAAGTTCACGTTCAGTCCTACGTTGTAGGACTTCATCAAAGGATAAGCCAAGCTGGCTCCCCAGTCGCGCTCCTCTCGCTCTGGATCGGCGTTCTTCAACTGCGAGTTGCAGAAGGTGAGAAGGTTGAAACCGTTTACATATACCCTGCAACTGCTGATGCCAATCTTGGATGTCCAAGCCCTTGGCAAGGTGTAGCCAATCTCCAAGCTCTTCAAGCGGAGATACGTGGCATTGGGGTTCCAGAAGTCAATGGCGCCATCGCCCCAAGAGTTACCGTTGTCCTTAGTGCCGGAGAAGTCGCGGCGCAAGGCAGGATATTTTCCTGAGACCCACTTGGTATTCGGGTCGTATGGGTCATCGGTCACATTGGCAGTATGCCACCTGTCCATGTATTTAGCCATCAGGGTTGGGTTGGTCTTTGAACCATAACCGAACACGTCGTCGTTGGCATAGCCGATGATGAAGCCACCAGCGCCCTGCAACAGTATGTTCATGTCGAAGCCCTTGTAAGCCAAGGCTATGTTCATGCCATATTGGAATGGAGGATTGGAACCCGTGGCTCGCGAGGTAGGCGTCATGTCATACATGTCGATGACACCATCGCCATTGCGGTCAACAATGCGGAAAGAGCCTGGCAGCATCATGGAGTTGCCGTTGCCGCCACCGTAAAGAGGCGCGGTCTCAAGCTCGGCAAGAGACAGGAACCTTCCGTCCGTCTTCTGGATCCACATGCCATTGGAGTGATCCCAGAATCCGCCTATCGTGCGATGGTCAGTGCCATAGAGCCAACGGTTCATGGAACTGCTGTAAGCGGCGTGCTCCACGTAGAGGTTCTTCGGGCGCACATAAGTGAAGTTGGCTGAGACATTATAGGTGAAGTCCTTGCCAATCTTTCCTCGCGTACCTACTTGTATCTCGATGCCCCTTGTCTCATTGGAGTTGATGTTCTCCTGGGGGAAGCTCGCGCCAAAGGTGTTGGGTATATCCATCAAGCGGTTGGCAAGCAAACCCGTGTTCTTGCGGAGGAAGAGCTCCACCGTGCCATAGAGCTTGCCATTCCACAACTCCATGTCGAGACCCAAGTTGGCAGTCTTTGACACAACCCATGAAAGATTGTCAAGCACGACACCCGGAGCCTCCATGCCCATTGTCTGCGAATTGCCGCCAAGCAGATAGCCAAGGTCCGACTTGGTGTATCCGGCTACATACTGGAAGGCACTGCCCGCGTCGTATCCGCTCTTGCCATAGGAGAAGCGGAGCTTGAGGTTGTTGACCCAAGGCAGGTTGTCCTTGATGAACTTTTCCTCGGAGGCTCTCCAACCGACGCTCATGGACGGGAAGAACGTCCATCTGTGTCCAGGCGCGTAACGGTAAGAGCCATCGTATCTGCCTACCAATTCGAGGAGATACTTGCCAGCGTAGTCGTAGTTGGCACGTGCCAGGAAAGCGGCAAGACGGAACTCGTTGCGGTATCCGCTGTTGGTTGCCGTGCTCGCGTCTGCCTGGTTCAAGATGTCGTTGCTGTAGAATCCGGCATAATCGCGCGCGCCTTGCAATTCGTCGTAGCGTCCCGTCGACGCTTCCATCACGGCTGTCGCCGCCACATGATGCTGCCCGAAGGTGTGGTCATAGTTTGCTTGCAGCCTGCCATAAGCCTTCTCGTAGATGCCCATCTGACTGGAATAATGGTTTATGCCATAGGTCTTCGTGGGCGTGTCCGTGAAGTAGTCGTACAGTTGGTATGCTTTTTGCAGCTGAGTGTCGTTGTAATGATGTCCCTGGTATGAGCCCAATGCCGTGAGCGACAGGCCATCGACATACGGGAGTTTCCATGTCAGGTCGACATCCACCTTATAGTCCAGTTCCCTGTTCCTGCGATAACCGTCAATGTCGGGGTCCGTCAATGCGGCGGCGTTCTTGCTTTCTGGCTGAATGTCAGAGAAATGGTTGGTTGAGCCAATGGCGTAAGGTCCCACGCCACGGTCGTTGACCAGCAACGTCTTGTAGGTCCACTGGAAGTCCTCGCGTGGACGCTGCGTCCTGTTCCAACGGCCTCCGAACTTGACGTTCATGGTAAGGTTCTTCGACAAGTTGGCAGTGATGTTGCTCCTCATGGTTATTCTCTCATAATACTGCACGCCGCTCTTGAGCAGTCCCTCGTCGCGGTTGTAGCCAAGGCTCGTGAAATACTTCACGCGGTCAGAGCCGCCTCTCACCGACACGTCATGGGATGTTTGAAACGCGGTCTTGTTCATGTACATGTCGAGCCAGTCCCAGTCTTGATAGCCTGGTTCGCCCGTGCGATACTTCTCCAAGAGGTCGTCCGTGTAGACCTGCGCCTTCTTTCCATTGCGTGCCATCTCGTTTTCCATGAGACGGAAGGTGTAAGCGTCCACGGTCTTCTCCATGCCCGTGGCTTGCTTGAGTCCGAACAATCCCGTATATGACACATGAGCCTTTTCCGCCTTGCCTTGCTTGGTGGTGATGATTATCACGCCATTGGCTGAGTTCATGCCGTAGATCGCGGCGGAAGCGTCTTTCAATATGGAGATGTTTTCTATGTCGTTGGAGTTGAGCTGTGCCAACTCGCTCATTTCCGCGGTGACGCCATCGATGACAAGCAAAGGCTCGCCATAGCCGCGTATGCTTATCATGTTGTCGAATGTGCCTGGCTCACCTGTCTTCTGCCTGATGAGCAATCCCGGCATCTTGCCTTCGAGGTTATTGATAAGGTTCTCCGTCTTTGTCGACACGATGTCCTTAGAGCCTATCGAAGTCACGGCACCGGTAAGCGACGATTTCTTTTGCGTGCCATAGCCCACGACGACCACTTCGTTGAGGGCCTTGCTGTCAACCTGCATCGTCAACTTTATGTTGCGCGTGTTTCCAACCTTCACTTGCTTGGTCTGATAACCCACATAACTGATGACCAACGTCGCGGAAGACGGGACATTGGGAATGGTGAAGTGACCGTCGAGGTCGGAAATGGCCCCAGTGCTTGAGCCTTTTATCAACACGCTGGCTCCGACTATCGGTTGACCATTCTCATCAAGGATCGTTCCTTTTACCGCCGCGTCGTTTTGCGATACCGCCTGCTGTCCCTGCACATGAGGCAAGGGGACGGCGTTTGCAGGACTTGGAATCTGCAATCCGAAAACTATTAAGCCAGAGACAAACAATACATTCTTTCTCATAGCGTCAATTTTTAGATTAAGTTATTAGATTAACAAATAATGCCGCAAATTTATGCAAGAATGCATGAAACGATGTTGGATAATTGACTTGAAAAGGGCAAATAGATATTTGCACTACCTTTTTCGGCAAAAAACAAACCTTGGCGATATTTCACCTCCAATCTTTCAAAAACGCCCCAAACGACCGCAAACCGTCTGATTTATTACCTGCAATAATCCTTTTCAACCTTTTTCGTATTATTTTCGACCTCTCATCATCGGAAATACACTAATATTGCATTGGCAAAATGGAACCACTCATCAAAACATCAATCATAATAAATGAAAGACACGACCTACATGAAAGACGGGACCTATATAGGAATTGACCTTGGGGGCACAAAGCTGCTTATAGGCGAGGTTAACCGTGAGGGTAAAATCCTCAGGGAGAAACGTTACCCCTCCGATTTAGGCAGCCAGCAGATAGCGGCACAGTTGATAATAAATAGCCTTGCCGACTTCATGAAAGATGATGAAGGCGGCACTCACACCTTGGCCATTGGCGCCGGCATGCCTGGACGTGTCGACGCCAGCCAAGGCGTTTGGCTGCAAATTGACCCCAATCGCACATCGCCTCTCCAACTGAGCAAGATGCTTGAAGAGCGTTTTGGCCTGCCATGCTTCATCGACAACGACGTGAAGAGCGCGACGCTCGCGGAGCAACGCTGGGGTTATGGTCGCGTCTCAAAGAACTTCGTGTATATTAATGTAGGGACAGGTGTAGGTGCCGGCATAGTCGTTGACGGGAGGATAATATATGGTTATCATTGGGACGCGGGCGAAGTGGGCTACACTTCTTCCGGAATAAACGTCGACCTGTCCGACCCTGGGCAATACTGCTACGTTGAAGCCGTGGCTTCCGGTGCCGGCATGGACTGCCTCGCAAGGAAACTCAGGAAACGGCACGACACGCGGTTGACATTCCCCACGGACAGGAGAATAGACATAAAAGAGGTGTTCCGGCTGGAGCAAGACGGCGATGAGCTTTGCCACGTGATTGTAGGGCAAGCCACGCAAGCCTTGAAGACGCTGATAGGAAACATCGCCCGGACCATAGACCCGGAATATATCGTGCTGGGTGGCGGCGTGGTGGCAGACGGATTCCTGATAAAGAAGATGCGCCCCTCGTTTAACGGCAACTCTTTCCGTTTTGTCAAGGACAACATAGTTCTCACAAGGCTCAACGGACACCAGACGGGATTGCTCGGCGCCGCGGCAATGGCAATGAAAGGAACAGAAAAACAAAGGTAAAAAAGATGAACGCAATCACAATATTTGACAAAGAAGAGAGTTTTTATAAAGAAGCGGCATTGCGGGTCGTCCAAGGCATACTGCTGAAGCGGAACGCCGTGGTCGGGCTGTCCACTGGGCGCACGACGAAACGCATACACCAAAAGTTCGCGGAGATAATCACTGCGCTGGGTATCGACACCAGCCAAGCCACTTTCTTCGGTGTCGACGAGGTGGTCGGCGTGCCAAGGTCTTACTCCGGCGCATGCTACACCATGCTGCGCACCGAGCTATTGGACTCGCTCGACATAGCCGATGACCATTTCCTCATGCTCCCCACGAACCCGGACGCTTACCCCGAGGCTTGCCAACGGTTCACCGAAGCCTTGGGGCAATCAGGCGGGATAGACATCCTCATGCTTGGGCTGGGCGAGAACGGGCACCTGGGCTTCAACCAGCCTGGCACCCCATTCGGCAGCACCGCCTGGCTCAGCAAGATGGACCCGGAGCTGGACGCGCGCATACACAGGGAGACCGCCACGCCAAGCGACCAACAGCTCGGAGGCGCGACCTTGGGATTGAAAGACATGATGCGCGCACGCAAGATAATGCTCGTGGCCAACGGCGAGCGCAAGGCTGCCATAGTGAAGAAGATGCTGCGCGGTCCCGTGACACCCGACGTGCCGGCTTCAATATTGCAATTACACCCAAACTGTGAATATCTTTTAGACGCGGAAGCAGCGAAAGAACTATGAAAAGACACGACAACGCGACAAGCTATTTGTGGCCTTTCGCCACGATGGTATTTCTCTTTTTTGTCGTCGGTTTCCTCACGACGGCAAACATGCAGTTTCAGACACCCCTGAAAGAGGCGTTCCTGTCGGGTGCTGGCAGACTCAAAAACTCACTCACGCTGCTCATCACCTTCTCGTGGTTCGTGGCATACCCCGTCTTCGGATGGATTGGGGGCAAGTGGGTGTCAAGCAAGGGGTATCAGCACACCATGACCCGCGGACTCGTGCTGATGACCGTCGGCGTGGCGTTGTTTGTCTTGTCAGCGGCAAGCGCGCGCTGGGACATTCGGCTCAATTCCCCACTGCCAGTGGGCTATTACATCTTCCTCTTGGGCTCCTTCCTCACGGGAGGCGCGGCAACGGTTCTTCAGGTCGTGATAAACCCATACCTCGTGGCGTGCGACATACCACACACACAAGCCGTGCAGCGAATGGCCATCGGTGGCTCGTCAAACGCCATCGGCACCGTGATAGCTCCTTATTTTGTCGCAGCCATAGCATTCAACAACGTCTCGATACAAGATGTCAACATCGGGCAAGTGCTCACGCCCTACGCCGTGTTGGCCCTCGTAATCTTGGCGACGACACTGCTCTTTTCGCGGTTCCACTTGCCCGACATGGCCGACACCCACGCCAACGAGCAAGAGAGGCTTGACAAGAGCGTATGGTCTTTCAAGCACTTCCGCCTCGGTGTCGTGGCCATCTTCTGCTACGTGGGCTGCGAGGTGTGCATAGGAGGCAACATCAACCTGTATGTGGTTCAAGACTTGAAGGGCTCCGTCGCAGAGGTGGCTGGCATGGCCACGGCTTATTGGGCGCTGATACTCCTTGGCCGACTCCTTGGCAGTACCCTGCGCACCGTCAGTCCCCGTGTGCAATTGTCGATAGCCACGACAGCCGCTTCCATCCTGATAGTCCTTGGCATCATCTTGCAAGAGCCGTGGCTGCTCGTGGCGGTGGGATTTTTCCACAGCATCATGTGGGGGTGCGTCTACACGCTCGCCATATCCGGACTGGGTAAATACACGGCATCCGCTTCCGGCGCGTTCATGACGGGCGTATGCGGAGGGGCGGTGTTTCCCTTGGCACAGGGATTCATCGCCGACGTCAACGGCCTATGGAGATGGTCGTGGCTGCTCGTGCTCGCGGGAGAGATCGTGATGTTATGTTATGCCTTTTGGGGCAGCAGGAATAAACAACAACCAATATGAAAAGAAACATAATCTTGGCATTGGCGTTGGCCATCGGCACCGACATGGCACAAGCGCAAACGTTTCCCTTGCCGCTTGACAG
>DAINOS010000019.1:0-23367 GCA_036743855.1 Prevotella sp.
CATCATTTTCATCTATTATATTGCAGTTCTATGTTGAACTTGCACCACAAAAAACATCATCGCACTACGGCGAATCAATCCAAATGCAAAGGTAATGTAAATCAGGAGGAGAGCAAAATATATTTTATCGTTTTTTTCCGTGTATGGCTTATAATTCAAGATTTTTATCTACATTTGCAAACAAACTAACAAAGAGGCGCAGATTATGGCAAGATTCATCAACCCCTTTACTGACATTGGCTTCAAGAGAATCTTCGGACAAGAGATTTCCAAGCCGTTGATATTAGACTTTCTTAATAGCCTGCTCGTGGGCGAGGAACATATCACAAACATCACGTTCCTCGACAAGGAACAGCCTGCTCTTTTTGAGGACGACCGTTCGCTTATCTACGACATTTATTGCGAGACAGACAAAAACGAGAACATTATCGTTGAGATGCAAAACAAGTCGCAGCCATATTTCAAGAACAGAAGCATATACTATGTTTCCGAAGCCATTGCAAGGCAAGGAGAGAAAGGGGCTGATTGGCAATACAAGATTGACGCGGTGTATCTCGTGGCTTTCCTGAATTTCTGTCCGATGGACTTTGACAAGCAGTTTCGCACAGACGTGGGATTGATTGACAGGAAAAGCGGGAAAGTGTTCTCCGACAAGGAGAGAATGACATTCATGCAACTTCCCTTATTCACCAAGGAGGCAGACGAGTGTGAGACGGATTTCGACAAATGGATATACGTGCTAAAAAATATGGAGACCTTAACAAGATTGCCGTGGGCAGCAAAAAGCTCAGTGTTCAAAAGACTTGAACAAATTGCAGATGTCGCTTCGCTCTCAAGACAAGAGCGCATGAAATACGACGTTGGATTGAAAAAATACCGCGATACCCTGTCTGTGCTTGAAGGCGCGAAACAAGACGGTTTGGCCGAAGGAAGGGCACAAGGAATGGCCGAAGGAAGAGCCGAAGGAAGAGCACAAGGAATGGCCGAAGGAAGAGCCGAAGGTATACAAAATGAAAAAGCAGAAACCGCGAAGCGCCTTTCTGCCATTGGTATGGATATAAACACTATAGCTATTGCCACTGGACTTTCAGCAAAAGAAATTGAGACCATAATAAAACATTGAAAGCAAGTCTTGTTTCTACTGCTTTGGCAAGCAGTTGACGCAACTTCCTGTTGACTAAAAAATCGCGTTGGCCTTACTGGTGTAAAGCCAACGCGATTCAAGTGTAAAGCCGTTGCGATTCAAGTGTAAAGCCGACGCGATTCAAGCGTAAAGCCGTCGCGATTCAAGCGTAAAGCCGATGCGATTCAAGCGTAAAGCCGGCAATGGCATTTTAATGGGGCAAAAAGAGGTCTATTCTTCCGATTTTTTCTTCAAGTCTTTCCAGATTTGGTGGAAACATTTGTGAGCGAATTCAGGCTTGGCGTGACCTATGCCCCAAGGATTTAGGTGAGAAAGGTGCGTCATTGAGTCGGGCACGTAGTTGGCGAGTGGCGCGAACCAAACCGCCGTGTCGTAGAGCGAGGGATGATCGAAAAGTACGCTCATGCCTTCCGACATGACTTTTTTCAGCTTGTTGGCCTTGCCAAGCTTGTCGAGTCTTTGTCTCCAAAGGTAAACCTGCGAGCCTGGACCTACTTCGGCAGGGCACACGTTGTCGCAACTCATGCAAAGCGAGCATGCCGACACGTTGTCAGAATATTTGCGTGGGTCTTTCAGCATGCCGAGGTTGATGCCGATTGGCCCTGGTATGAAGAATGTGTAGCTCGCGCCAGTGGAGCGGCGGTAAACAGGGCACGTGTTCATGCAGGCTCCGCAGCGAATGCATTTCAGCGTCTGCCAGTGTTCCTGGTCGGCAATGGCGTCGCTTCGCCATCCATCGAGCAACACTACGTGCATCTCGGCTCCTGGCCTTGCCTGACGGAAGTGTGACGTGAAGGTCGTGGTGGGTTGTCCTGTGCCACAACGACAGAGAAGACGCTGGAAAACGGCAAGCGAGTCGTAGTCGGGCACGAGTTTCTCTATGCCCATGGTCACGATGTGCAGCTTGGGCATAGACGTGGACATATCGGCGTTGCCCTCGTTGGTGCATACCACTATGTCTCCGGTCTTGGCCACGCCGAAGTTGCAGCCAGTGAGTCCGGCTTGCGCTTCCTCAAACTCGTGGCGAAGGCTCTTGCGTGCGCAATAGGTTAGATATGTGGGGTCGCAATTGCCCTTTTCTGGACTTATGCCTTTCTCCTCGAAGCATTGCGCCACCTCTTCCTTGGTGATGTGGATGGCGGGCATGACGATGTGGGCTGGCTTGCGGTTCATGAGTTGCAATATTCTCTCGCCAAGGTCGGTCTCTACCACGTCGATGCCGCGGCTGATGAGGTATGGGTTGAGTCCGCACTCCTCGGTGAGCATCGACTTCGATTTCACCATCTTCTTCACGTCATGGCTTTTAAGGATGCCGTAGACAATCTCGTTCAGCTCATCGGCGTCTTTTGCCCAGTGCACTATCACGCCTCGGCTCTCCAGTTGCGATGAGAATTGCTCCAGGTAGTCGGCGAGGTGTGTTATGGTGTGTTTCTTTATTTGCGAGGCGTGGTCGCGTAGCGACTCCCATTCTGGCAGGCCGTGCATCATGCGGTCGTGACCCTGGCGCACGCCCCAGAACGTGGTGTCGTGGCGCGTCACCTTATCATGATTCTTAAGAATCTCCTGTGCTCTTCTTGAATGCTCTGTGCTCATAATCCTGCTGCTAATATCTCCGCTACATGAATAAACTTTATGTCCTTGTGCTCCTTCTTCGCTATGCCTTGCATGTGCATCAGGCAAGAGGAGTCGGGCCCGGTGATGTATTCGGCTCCAGTCGCCATGTGCCGCATGATCTTGTCCTCGCCCATCCTGGTAGAGACATCTGGCTCCTCCACGGAGAACATGCCGCCGAAGCCGCAACACTCGTCCTTGCGATCGGGCTCGAACACCGTAATGCCGTCTTTCAGCTTGAGGAGGTCAATAATCTTGTTATATGAAGGAACGTTTCTTTCAGATGGTGCCGACAGGCCAAGCTCCCTTACGCCATGACAACTGTTGTGCACGCTGACGGCATGAGGAAACGACCCTGGAAGTTCTTTTATTTTCAGCACGTCGTGGAGAAATTCCACTATGTCCATCGTCTTCTTTGGCACCGTGAAGTGGTCGTTGCCGCATTTGGGCAGTTGAGGGTAGTAAAGGCGCACGTAGGCGGCGCACGATGCCGACGGGGCCACAACGTAATCAAAATCCTTGAACAAAGTCTCAAACTTATCGGCGAGGGGCTTTACCATCTTCTCAAACCCCGCGTTGCCCATGGGCTGGCCGCAGCAAGTTTGCTTCTCGGGATAGTTGACATCAATGCCGAAATGTCGCAGTAGTTTGTATGTTGCGACGCCAACCGATGGGTAGAGCGCGTCAACGTAGCATGGAACGAAAAGACCGACCTTCATAATACCTTTGTGCTAATATCATATGTTTTCTTTCGACCAACAAAGTTACGAAAAAGCCTTGATAGTTTGTAGTTTTTACTCATGTTTTTCTCATTTTTCTTGATTTGTGCAATTTTTTAGGGTCGGTGGCTTTTTATAAGGTCAAGGACTTGATTGTAAAAGGTCTGGAATTTTGTGAGAAAAGCAAGTTCCGTGTGCGGATTTTTGTGATTTTTAGCTTTGAAATATATGGAATTTTGTGAAGAAACAGTACCTTTGCAATACAACTAAATGAAAATATTCGCTCAATATGAAGCTATTGCGAAGAAAAATAGACAGCTTTTTGCTGAGATGGAAAAATGATAAGAACAGGATGCCGCTTGTGGTGAAGGGTGCAAGGCAGGTTGGTAAGACCGCCTCGATAATGCAGTTTGGAACAGGCAACTACCGAAATGTGGTGGCTATAAATTTTGTGTTGCAACAAAAGTATAAGGCTATATTTGACGACGGCTATGAGGTGGATGACATTGTGAGAAATCTTACGCTTATAAATCCGTCGCTCAAGTTGGAGCCTGGCAACACCCTCATTTTTTTTGACGAGGTACAGGATTGTCCTGCCTGTGCCACAAGTTTGAAGGCGTTCAAGATGGACGGTCGGTATGACGTTATATGCTCAGGGTCACTTATGGGCATAAATTACAAGGAGATAGAGTCGAACAGCGTGGGTTATAAGGAGGATTATACCATGCACTCGATGGACTTTGAAGAGTTTCTGTGGGCAAAGGGCTATGGCGATGAATTCGTACAGAGCCTTTACGGCAAGATGGTAGCCGTGATGCCGCTCTCAAACCTTGAGATGGATATTATGGGCCGGCTTTTTCGCGAGTATATGACCATTGGTGGTATGCCTGCTGTGGTGAACCGCTTCATAGTGCAAGGCAACTTCAGTGGTACGTTACAGATGCAGCGGCAGCTACTTCTTGACTATGAGGAGGATATTACCAAATATGCGCAAGGGCTTGACAAGGGCAGGATAAAGAATGTGTACAGTCATATATCCGTGTTTCTCGGGCAGGACAACAAAAAATTTCAGATTAGCAAGATTGCGCATGGGGCTCGCAATCGCGAGTATGTGGGCACAGTGGAATGGCTGCGTGATGCAGGCATAGTTAATGTGTGCTACTGTCTGGCCCAGGTGTCGTTGCCTCTAAAGGGTAATTATGACCCAAAGGCATACAAGTTGTATTTTAAGGATACTGGCTTGCTGGTGGCCTCGCTCGATGAAGAGTCACAGGAGGATATGAGGGTGAACAAGAATTACGGCACTTACAAGGGCGCATTGTATGAGAATGTGGTGGGCGACATGCTTGTGAAGCAAGGTTACAGTCTGTATTTCTACCGCAATGAGAAATCTACGCTGGAGATAGATTTCTTTATACGTGACACTGATTCTCTTATTCCTGTCGAAGTGAAGGCCGCTGACAATGCCACGAAGTCACTTTGCAAGCTTACGGCACACGACGGCAAATATCCAGACGTACGTTACGGTATAAAGCTGTGCAATCGCAATATAGGCTTCAATGGCCAGTTCTACACATTCCCCTATTTCCTTACTTTCCTGCTCAAACGGTTCGTGATGAGGGGCGTGCATATTGAATCGTGATGTTTAAAACAAATCGGTCATTAGAAAAATGAAAAGAAACTTTTTCTAATGACCGATTTGTCATATAAGACCACTCGCTTTTGCTATTAAATTCTTACGACACCAATGCCAGGACTGTCGGGCAGCGTTATCTTGCCTTTGACGACCTCCATGCCCTTGAACCTGTCGTTGGAAATGAGAAGGTTTCCATCGAGGTCGGCAAAGTCGACGGCTGGCGACAACTGTGCCGCCGCACTGACTGCGCACGAAGTCTCGGTCATGCAGCCAACCATCACCTTCATTCCTATGGCACGCGCGTAGTTGAGCATTTTCCAAGCCTCGTGCATGCCGGTGCATTTCATCAATTTGATGTTGATACCTGAATAAGCCCCTTCCACGTTCTTGATGTCTTTCAATCTTTGTATGGCCTCGTCGGCGAAGATGGGCAGTGGGCTTTTCTCTGTGATCCAAGCTATGTCGTCTTTCATCTCCTTCGGCATGGGCTGTTCAACCATCACGATGCCGTGCTCTTTCAGCCAGAAGATCTCGTCAATGGCCTTCTCCTTGTCTTTCCATCCCTGGTTGATGTCCACGGCTATCGGAAGGTCGGTGACGCTTCGTATGGTCTCTATCATTTCCTTGTCGTTGTCGCGACCAAGTTTCACCTTCAGGATGTTGAACTGATTGGCGCACTCCCTTGTCTTTTGCTTCACTACCTCAGCCGTGTCTATGCCAATGGTGAACGTGGTTGACGGAGCCTTTGCCTTGTTCAGTCCCCAAATCTTATACCAGGGTGCGCCAAGG
Source organism: Prevotella sp. (assembly GCA_036743855.1). GTDB lineage: Bacteria > Bacteroidota > Bacteroidia > Bacteroidales > Bacteroidaceae > Prevotella. Next base: position 5,900 of record DAINOS010000019.1, read on the forward strand.
AGTTTGCCAACGAGATCGTGGAGGGCAATGTCAACAGCCGCTTTTGCCGCCGTGTCGCCAGGCGAGAGGCTGTCCACGTAAGCCAAGATGTCCTCCAGTTGGAACGGATCGTTAAACTGGCTCAAGTCAACCTTTTGTAAAAAAGCCGTGACACTTTGGACAGTTTGACCAAGGTACTGAGGCATTGACGCCTCTCCATATCCTGTCACTCCATCGTATGTGATTTCCACTTGCACGTCGGGGGTCGTGGTACGCGAATACGTGGCCACGGTAAACACATGGCGCAGCTTCAACTCATAGGGAAAGAATTTCATCTCCAGTTTATGCGACAATCCTTTCCTGTTGATATTCACACTCTTGGTCTTGGATCCGAGGATGTTGAGCGCGTCGATGTTTGACAGAGCCAATGCCGAGCCAACCGTTGTCAGTGCGGCCTTCTTGATAAAATCTCTTCTTGTTGTCATATCGTAAATGTTTGTTTCCTGTTTATGATGCTTGCGAATCGCTAAGCCCCCTATTTATAGAACTCGTTTCTGTCTGTCGTATTCAGCCCTTCTTCCTTGTTGATGTAAGGCAAAACCCTTTGTGCCCACAGCAAACGGTTGAGGTCATATTCGTCATATTCCGGGTCCAATGGATTGAAGCTGCTCACATGCACCCAACCCAGAGAATGGATGAATTTCTTGTTTCCGATATACATACCCACGTGAGAGACGTGGGCAGGCTTATCTTCCGTGGCTTTCCTGCCAAAGAACACAAGGTCGCCTGGCACGAGATTGCTGAAATCTGGTTCTATTACCAAATGCTGACCTTTCTTTGCTTGCTGCGAGGCATTGCGTGGGATGATGATGTCGTGTTGAAACAAGATGGTGCGGATAAAACCGCTGCAATCCACACCCTTGGTGCTCATTCCTCCCCACATGTATGGCACGCCGTTGAGCTTCATACCTGTTGCTATTATGCTTTGGGCGTCTTGCTTTATGCTCTTCCTCCAATCGGTTACCTTTTGGGCATCTTTCATGGAAATGTATCCTTGTCGGCCATCAGGATATTCCACCTTATAGAAAGTGCCAGTCTTTCCCAATAGCTTGAGGCGGTTGCATGCCACGACATCGCTGACGTGTTGTGAGAGCGTGTTTGGTTTCTCGTAAACAAAGCCATAAATGGATGTTACGACAACCTGTGGGGCGCGGTTCCATGCTTCCAATTGCTCTTTATTGACCAAGACAAGCGATGACTTCAGCACCCAGGCAGGGTATTCATCTGGTGTCTCTATCTTCATCCATGTTCCGCTCTCAAGTATCTTCGCGGGCATGCCAAGCAAGGCTTGCGACTCCATGCCAGCGTCATAGTCGCCTGTTGAGCGAAGGTTGCAACAAGACACGTTGATGATTGCCCATTTTGTGGTATCGCCTTCTGCCAAGGAGCGTGCTACGACACTGCCCAACGACACCGCGAGCATAAGTATTAAAAGTATTCTCTTTTTCATATCTCTGTGGTTTATATATCCATTGTGTTAAGATTATTCCCTGTAGAGGTAGCCAAATAGGGTGTTCACCCATGGGATGTTAATCCTGAACCATCTGTATTTCCCGACAGGCTTGCCGCCAAACGACAGTATGAATTCGCGAAAAGGATTCTTATGGAATGGCAACCCTACGTCGAGGAAGTTGATGTGGGCATAGTTGTGCTTCCACGACCACGTTATGGCTTCCCAAACAGTCATGAGATTTGGGTGGAGTAGGGCATAACGCTTACGCTTGGATGCAAGGTACCAAAGGTACGAGTTGCCATCGCTGAAAACGCATACGCAACCACCAATGACCTTGCCCTTGTATAATGTTATGAATATCCTGCCATTGTCGCTATCGTAAAGCTGGCGTATATGGTTTTCCTCAGGTATTATCCTGCGAAGTTTCAAGCGATAGAAACCGTGCATTAGCTTATAGAAGCTGTGCACTTCATCATCAGTCTTCGCCTCACGAGTCTCCACGCCAGCATTGCGACTTTTCCTTATGCGCTCTTTCATCTTTTCAGAGAGTCGCTCAACTGGTGGAACGGAGTGGAGCGAATTGTGCACTTCTTGCCAATTCACAGGAAAGTATTTTTCTTTCCGGAAGTGTTTGTAACCAAACATTTTCATGGAAAGGTCGCTGAACTCTATGTAGAGGCAAAGTTGCCTGCGCAACTTTCGGGTAATCTCGTGGAGCATTAGGCTGAACAACAAATCCTTGTCGGCCTCGTCGCCGTATTCGCCCTCTCCATATATTCGCCCTTGAGAGTAAAGAAACGGAGGCAGCCATGTCTTACGATGGCGGATATAAGCGAGCATGTGGGCCGCGATCTCACCATTCTCCTTGAAGGCAACTGCCATATAAGGTCGCTGCCCGGGAGACTTCTCCACGATATGGAACAGCTCCGTGGAGTGGAAGAAGTTGTCACAATGCATTTGTGGCAATTTGCTTCCCTTGGTGTAGATTTTTATTTTATACTCGCTCATTCTTCTGCTCTTATTCCTTGTATAGTAGGTATTTACGCCTTTGCTTCTTGAATTTCTCAACGTCGCCTTGCCACATCCTGCTGATTTCTGTCGCGCTCCGGCCTTGTTCGATCATTTTGCGAACGTAGTCCACTCCAATGAGTTTTTCAAAGAAAGAGGTGAAGAATTTATCACCTATGTTCACTGCATTGTAGGCCTCAATCAGATAACTTAGGTCTATTTTCCGTGCCCAAATATCGGAATTTGCCATTTGGCTAAGGTCTTTTCCATAACAAGTCTTACCCATCTGTGGCGGGTTCTTAGCTCCTGGTCGGCTTACTGGTGTAAAGCGGAAATCATAGACCTTCATGTCAGGGTGGCCGAATATTTGGAAAGGTTTGTCCGTGCCACGACCCAAACTCACAGGGGTCGCCTCGAAATAACACAATGAAGGGTAAAGGTATACCGACTTCATGTTTGGCAGGTTGGGCGATGGTGCCACGGGCAGGTCGTATCTTGTTTGGTGTGTGTAGTTCTTGCAAGGTATAACGGTCAGTTTACAAGTCTTACCCGACTTCAACCAATGCTCTCCGTTAATCATCCTTGCCAGTTCACCAAGTGTCATGCCATGCACGACGGGAATGGGGAGCACCCCTACTCCGGATGCGTATTTCATGTCTAAGATAGGGCCATCCACATAGAAGCCGTTAGGGTTGGGACGATCAAGTATAATCATTCGCTTGCCGTATTTAGCGCAACGATCCATCAACCGCATCATGGTGATATAATAGGTATAAAATCGAAGGCCAACGTCTTGAATGTCCGTGACAAGAATGTCGAACTTGGCCATTTCATCCTTGTCTGGGGCGTCCTTTGGCGAGCCATAAAGAGAAAAAACATGAATGCCCGTTTTGCTGTCTACCGACGATCTGACTTTCTCTCCCGCGTCTGCCTTGCCACGAAACCCGTGTTCGGGAGAGAATATCTCTACCACGTTAACATGATGTTCCAGCAAAACGTCCAACGTCAACTTATTGCCGACAATACCCGACTGGTTGGAAAACAAAGCCACACGTTTACCCTTGAGCAACTTGAGGTAAGCGTTGGTTTGTTCCGCTCCAGTAACAACGGCAGGATTCGCGCTACTAATGAAAAAAGGAAATATAAGAGCGAAGACAGTTAAAATCAAGGTATATTTCTTGTTTTTCATTTCAGGCATTTTATCATTTGTCTTTTAATCATTTGCAAATATAAGCATATTTAACTATAAATCGTTAAAAGACAGTCATAAAAAGTATTAAATGGTAAGAGTGCCGGCTTATTATTTGTTTACAGCCTTTGGTGTCCAATTGTTTAGGAAGCGCAAGACCTTGTCCTTGTTGTAGCCTTGTCCTTCCTCAAGGAAACTGGAGTCTTGAATATGCAGCACATTGCCATTGTCGTCAAGCACTACAAACACAGGAAAGCCGAAGCGCCGTGGATTGCCGAGACGCTTCATTAAAGCCTCAGCTGCGGCATTGTTGCCTTTACGAGGATTGTAGTTGACATGAAGGTATATGAAGTTGTCGTTAACAACCTTCATGATGTCAGGGTCTTTGCTAATGAAGTCAGCGAAGCGAAGGCACCAAGGACACCAATTGCCACCGACTTGGCAAATGACGAATTTCCTTTCAGGTTGAGCCTTTACCTCGGCAAGAGCCTTGTCTATTTGCTCCATGGGATTGATAGTCTCATCGTAAACCTTCTTCAAATTTGTCTGTGCGCTGACCATCATGGTGATGACTGCGAAGAACAAGGTCAATGTAAGTTTCTTCATATCGTCGTATTATTTAATAATTCAATGTATAGAGGTGTGTAAATCAATGAGAAGCCTTTTGACTGTATATTCTTTCGAATGTCTTTCTAAGCAAGTTCTTGTTGGCAATGATCTCTCTCACCTGCTTGAGTCGAGCCTCATTTGGAGATCCATTGATCCAAAGATGTATATAGCCATTTGAACTGTATTTTTCCTCCATGTGCTTGCAGAATCTTAGCCATTGCTGCTCCTTGTTGAGTTCGGGCTCATGTTCAAGTCCATATTCAATGGCACGTGCAAATATCACTTCTGGGTCAAGGTCCCTGTCCGCTTCGGCCACAATCTTGCCATAGATTGAGCGTGGCGCGTGGGATGAAGAGGCGCGATGATCCTCCACGGCCTCCTTCATTATCTTGATTTGCTCTTGAGAGAACCATTTGCGAAGGCGTGCGTCCGCGGCGAGTATCTTGCCACCAGTGATATGATGAATGGCTCGTGGCCCTTCCAACCCAAGGTCATGATAAGCCGCTATGACATAAGCCATGTCAACATCCGCACCAAGCATATTGGCAAGCTCAAGTGAGTTTTTTATCACACGTTGTGCATGAGCGACGCCATGCGAAGGCCCAAAGGCATTGTAACGTGGCAATATCTGTTGTTCGATAAAACTCATTATCTCAAGGCTTACATTCATAGGCTATTCATGTTTTGAAAAATCTTGATGTGATAGTTGATGCTATAAAGAGGAAAGGTATATTGCCGCTACGGTCATCAAGCCATAGATGAACATGTCTCGTGCCGTCATGCCAAGCACCTTGTTCAATTCTCGTCCTTTCCAAACTTCACGCAACTTGGCATAGCTCTGAGAATGTTTGTAGGCGTAAACAAGAAACGGAAACACGCATACGGCAGCCAATTGAGCGTGGCGTGCTTGACACATTGTCACGACCATCGTGGTTGCGGCTCCCAAAGAGCCTACGGCGTTGTAGAGTATAGCTCCACGCTTTTCACCTAACCTTACTATGAGCGTGAGCTTGCCGTCCTCTTTGTCGTTTTCTCGGTCGCGAAAATTGTTGACACACAACAATGTGTCTATTACCAAACCGCATCCAATGGATGTGGTTATCACTTGCCAAGTCATTGAGCGTAACGCGTCCGGGATAATGACATAATAGGTAAAGCAAACTGGTACTATACCAAAAAAGACAAGCACGAGAATGTCGCCAAGACCTTGATAAGAGAAAAATGTGGTGTAAAGAAAGGCAAAAAGCACACACGCCACACCCACTATTATCATCTGCCATCCGCCATACCAGATAAGTGGCAAACCTATGACGCAAGCCATGGTGGAAACAAGGAAAATCCCAACAACCATGGCGTGAGGCGTAATCCAACCTTCTGAACATGCTCGCTTGGGTCCTAAACGTGTGGCTGGGTCATCGTTGCCGTGACGAAAATCGAAATAGTCGTTTATGAGATTGGAATCAATCTGCATGAGGAAGGCAAACAAGAGGCATATGACAGCAGGCACTATGCGAAAGTGTAGCCACCCTGTTGTCCTCATGGCAAGGGCCATGCCAACCATCACGGGCACCGCTGCCCCAGCAAGGGTCTTTGGGCGTGTCGCGAGTATCCACGCCTTCAAGGAATTTGTTTTTATCTGTTCGTTTTCTGTCATTATCTATATTAGCAAGCTCAGTTGGCGAAGTCCCAGCTTATGCCGAACCTGAACACTCGTCCGTTTAACGGATAGTTTGGCGTGAAGAAATATTCCTTGTTGCCCGAACCACAGTTCACGTGACTCATCATCACAAAGAAACGCGCGCGACTCAACTTGAAGTTGAAATAAGCGTTTATCACGGGATAACCGCCAATCTTTTGCTTAGTCTCATTCTCTTGCACCGTGTATTGCCCGAGTGAGGGGAAATAGTCAGGGGCGGCGTATTTAGTGAAATATCTTGCGTCAGCTCCGAAGTCGCAATTGAGCACGTGGGCTATTTTGAATCGGAGATAGAGATTTGTATAAGCATTGATGGCAGGCAGAGGCAACACGTCTTGATTTGTTGACTTCTGCCACGTCAGCGTCGTTTCCCAATGGAGTGGGCCAAAGGCCAAGTCTTGTGCTATTTCGGCTGTCAGCACGGTTATCGGGCTGCTCGCCTGACGCGAGAATGCCATGTTGTAAAGGCGACCCTTGTCATCAGAACTCGTGTAAGAACTGGCAAAATAGGCGTAATTCTTAATTTCATCAAAAGCGAAGCGGAATCGCGTGCGCGTCTTAGCATAATTCAACACGCCTTGCGCGCGAAGATGGTCTATCATGGACAAGTCGTCAGAATCCCACCACAGGTGGCGAGACTGATAATGGCGGAAATAGAAAGAAGGCTTCACGTGGTGATAGAAACCAGACGCGGCAAGTGTCATGGTGTCGCCCAAAAGGGGAAAGTTAAGATCCACGCCTCCGTCGATTTTTATCTCGCCGACATTATATCCCACCACTGCCACGTCGCCAGTGACATTGAAATGAAGGCTCTTCCCCTGTGTCTTGCTGAGCTGAGCGCCCACCGTGACGCTGTGTTCATTCCATGATGATGTGCCCACGGAGTCTGGCAGCACATAGTGGCTCAGCGTGTGTGTGGCAAAGACCTTGGCACCTGCCTTTATCCATTTGTTGAAACCTTCGAGCAAGGCTATTGCGAAAGTGTTGCGCAGGTTCCAGTTGCTTGTCTTGTCGTAGATGGAGTCACCCGCAAGCTTTTCCTTAACCTTATAGGTGTCGAGATAATAGTTCTCTGGCGTTGCATATGCCTCATATATGCGGCGATAAGTGGTAAAGTCGGCTGTGTGGATGAAACTTGTCACTGGAACGTACTCATTTTTAAGCCAAGACGTGTCCTCTTTCGCCTTGTCAGCGGCGGCCAACAGACTGTCGGCCATGTTCTTGCCGTCTACTTTCACTCTTTCTGACGCGATAGCATTTTTGTCAGCGTCTGCTTTTTTAGTAGCGACCTTGGCATTGTCTGGTCGACCGGAATAAGACTTAGGCAACTTGGCGTTTTTCTTGTCAAATTCCACGCCAGCGTCCTTTGCGTCTTTTTCCGCCTGCTCCTTTGCCTTCTTCTCGTCTTTCTCTTTTTGTGACTCTATGGCAAATTTCCTCGCCTTGATTTCCTCTGGTGTCATCGGCACCTTTCGGTTGAAACCGACACTGTAACGCTGTGTGAAGAAGATGTGCTGGTTGTCGTTGCGATTCCAGTTTTGCTCAAGCATCGTAGGTATCTCGGAAGTTGCGAAGTTCTCGTTAAACGATTCTGGATGCGTGATGTATAGTTCGTTGGTTATACCACCATTCTCTGTGACTTTCTCATGAAGAGTGTTAAACAGGAAATGCGCTTGGTAGCGATCGCCAATATAGCTTCCGAACAGGCCAGCCTTGAAGTGCGACGTGGATTGAGCATTGTAGTAGCCTCGGCCATACAAATAATCAATAATAAAGCCTACACCCAAACGCTTGCCGGCATTCACGGCAAATTTGGTCTTGAAATGATCTTCACCGTTGGTACGGTCACCACAATTGTTATATGATATGTTTGTGAGTGGCGACAGAGTGTTGGTAAACTGGAATTTCTCCACTGGTGTCACAACATAATCGTATGGATTGACGAAGATGAAGTTGTTGTTCTCCTTCCTGTCAATGAAAAGCCTTGCCTGACGTGGCGCGCCAAGGTTGCCTGTGCTGTTATACTCTGAGCGCATGCCAGTGGTGAAGATGGAGTTCATGAACATATGCGAGAGGGTGTCAGGTTTAGCCTCTATACGATCGCCGAATCGAGGATCGACAGTCCAAACGTGCAAGCCTTCTGGTATTTCCTTGTCGGTTCCGAGCGAGTCGGTCTTTCCTCCACGGTTACGCTGGTTGCTGACCACACCGTCTGGACCCATGGAGTTGTAATTGTCCGCATTTTCAAACTGCGCCCATAGAGGTGTCACCGACATGAACGCAAGGAGTATGAAGGAAAGAATTTTCTTCATTTAATAAAGCGTAAAGCGCATTCAATGATTTTGAAGACCATGGAAGCGAGAATTATAATTATTCCTACGGTCTGTGGGGAGTGAAACAGGTATATCAAGACACCGACAACGGCACCCACCATGAAGATGATGTTCAACCATTGGCGAACGTTGCGAAAATGATCTTCCTTTGGCAGTTGTTGCTTGTCCCTATATGATTTTGCTAACATCTACTTTTTTATGTTTTTGCCTATCGGCACTTTCACCTTTTAATATTTGACGTTTAGAGCTTGGCACACACGTTGGAAAATATTGTCTTTGCGGTCAATGGTCTTGCGCCTGAATTTGCCGCTGATAGGCGAGAGCTTGGTCTTTTTCTTGTTGAGCGCGTATTTGTCCGTAATCCAGCTTTCGGCTTTTTCCTTCATGCCAGACGCGTCCTTGCGGTTCATTTCGTATGCGTAGCTTATGCGTTCCATCTTTACGCTTACGTGCCCGTCAGTGGCTTTTGCGATGAGTGTGTAGTTAAACTCTGTCCTGTCGAGCGAAATGAAGTTGGATGTAAATACGAGCCACTCCTTCACGCGTGCCGCGATAGTGTGCTCAGACTTGTTGACAGCCGCTATGCGAGCTTGTGGTTGCAGACCAGAGCTCTTGCCTTCTTCCACCACGCTTGAGATGACGGAGTATACCTTGTCATATATGCTGTCGGCTGGCATGCCTGGCACGTCTTTCTCAAGAGAGAAAACCACCTCTCCGTTAACCTCTGGCACGGCACCGGCAAGATACTTCATGTCAACCTTGGGTGCGTCTGCTTTCTTCTTGACCACTTTGGCTTGTTGCTGTGGCTGGTCAGGAATTTCCCACACGTTATTTTGCGCTATGCCCACCATTGGAATGAGGGCAAGGATGGAGGCTATCAGTTTCTTCATATTCATGGTGTTTAAGTTTACTTATTTCAAAATGCCATTTTATAGAGCAAAATTACAAATTAACATCGTCAATCTGTATACATCATAGTGATTTAACTTTTTTTGAGTTCAAGCATCTTCTGCAACCTGAGCATTTCATCGCGATATTGCGCCGCCTGAATGAAATCGAGCTTTTTAGCCGCTTCCTCCATTAGCCGTTTGGTGTTGTCTATGCTCTTCTCAAGTTCAGGGCGTGTCATCTCCTTTATTATTGGGTCCGCTGCAAAAGCTGCCTTGTCAGGCTCCACGTAGCTGTAAGCCACGCTTGCTTTGGTCTTTTGCTTCTGCGTGCCGTCAGATTCAGGCAATGAGCCCTTTATCGCCTTGACGATTTGTTTTGGCGTGATATGATGCTCCTCATTGTATTTCATCTGTATTGTCCTGCGCCTTGCCGTCTCGTCTATGGTCTTTTGCATGCTCTCCGTTATGGTGTCGGCATACATTATCACCTTTCCGTTGACGTTTCTCGCCGCGCGTCCGGCTGTCTGCGTCAGACTTCTATGGCTGCGCAAGAACCCTTCCTTGTCAGCATCGAGTATTGCGACGAGAGAGACCTCTGGCAGGTCGAGCCCTTCGCGAAGAAGGTTTACGCCTACCAAGACATCGTAGACCCCAGCCCTGAGGTCGTTCATTATTTTCACTCTGTCAAGAGTCGCCACGTCGCTGTGGATGTAGTTGGCCTTTACGCTATGGTTCAGCAGATATTCGGTCAACTCCTCAGCCATGCGCTTCGTGAGAGTGGTGACCAGGACGCGCTCATGCTTATGGCTGCGAGTGAGAATCTCATCAAGCAAATCGTCTATCTGATTTTCAGATGGTCTCACCTCTATTTCTGGGTCAAGTAGGCCAGTTGGTCTGATAAGTTGTTCTACTACAACACCTTCCGATTCTTGAAGCTCGTAGTTTGCTGGAGTTGCCGAGACGTAGATAACTTGATGCAGCATGTCGTGGAACTCATCAAAGCGCAATGGCCTGTTGTCGAAAGCGGCTGGGAGGCGGAAACCATATTCCACAAGGTTGCGCTTGCGCGCCCGATCTCCTCCATACATGGCATTTATTTGCGGTACGGTGACATGGCTCTCGTCTATTACCATCAAATAGTCCTTGGGGAAGAAGTCGAGTAGGCAATAAGGTCGTTCCCCAGGTTCACGGCCATCGAAGTAGCGTGAATAATTCTCTATGCCCGAGCAATGCCCCAACTCCTTTATCATTTCCATGTCATATTCCACGCGCTCCTTTATCCGCTGCGCCTTGATGTCATCGCCAATCTCGTGGAAGTAGGCCTCTTGCTTGACGAGGTCGTCTTGAATCATGCGTATGGCGTTGTCCGTCTGCTCCTTGGACGTGACGAAGAGGTTCGCTGGATAAAGGTCATATTCAGCGAAACTTTGTATGGTGTGCATGGTAACGGCGTCAACCTCGTCGATGCTGTCTATCTCGTCATCCCACCACGTCACCCTGAGCAGTGAGTCAGAGTAGGCCATGGCTATGGTGACAGTGTCGCCCTTCACCGAGAAACAGCCTCGTTGCAGGTCGATGTCGTTTCTGACATAGAGCGAGCTGACGAGCTTGCGCAAAAATTCGTTGCGGTCCAACTTCTGTCCCTGCTTGACCTTGATGATGTTCTCTTGCATTGCCACAGGCGCGCCCATGCCATAGATGCACGAGACGGAAGACACGATTACCACGTCGTTTCTTCCTGACAGTAAGTCGCTTACCGCGGCAAGACGAAGCTTGTCTATCTCATCGTTTATGGCGAGGTCTTTCTCTATGTAGGTGTCGGTTGAGGGCAAGTAAGCCTCTGGCTGATAGTAGTCGTAATAGCTCACGTAATAATCGACCGCGTTGTTTGGAAAGAACCCTTTCATCTCCTCGTACAACTGTGCCGCCAACGTCTTGTTGTGGCTCAACACGAGTGTCGGCTTGTTGACATTGGCTATGACGTTGGCCACGGTGAATGTTTTGCCAGAGCCTGTCACGCCCAACAACACTTGTGCCGGGTCGCCTCTTTTCACGCCTTCCGTAAGTTGCGCAATTGCTTGTGGTTGATCGCCTGTCGGTTTATACTTGGATGATATATGAAACTTCATGTTTGACAAAGTTAGTTATTTTATGTCAGTTGCGCATATATAATCACGAAATTTTGCTAAAAAAATCTCTACATGTTTGGTTTCCCAAATAAATCTGTGTAAATTTGCAATTCATATTTTAAGGCTCATTAAAAAGAGAGTATGATAAAACAAGCTTTAGCCGCGCTTATGCCATTGATGCTCCTCAGCGGTTGCGCCAAGGAATTTAATAGCGTGTACAAGTCGAGCGACATCAAATATAAGTACGAATATGCCAAAGAGTGCTACGCATTGGGCAAATACCAGCGTGCGGCATCTCTCCTTCAAGACTTGATAGTACCTGAAAAGGGCAGCCAGGATGCCCAAGAATGTTTGTATATGCTTGGCATGGCCGAGTATAAGAACATGGATTATGAGACCGCGGCGGAGACTTTCAAGAAGTATGTGAAGTCCTATCCTCGTGGCGATTATTCCGAAATAGCGAAATATTATGTAGGGCAAAGTTTGTACATGAGCACGCCGGAGCCACGACTTGATCAAACGGAGACGGTCGCGGCAATCAACGCCTTCCAAGAGTACATGGACTTGTACCCTGATGCCAAGCATAAGGAAGACGCTCAGAACAAGCTGTTCGCCTTGCAAGACAAGCTTGTGCAAAAGGAATTGTACTCTGCAGAGTTGTATTATAATCTGGGCACATATTTCGGCAATAACAGCGGTGGTGATGATGGTGGCAACAACTACGAGGCATGCATCGTTACCTCACAAAACGCCTTGAAGGATTATCCATACACTAAGAAACGTGAGGAATTTGCCACACTCATCATGAAGAGCAAGTTTCACTTGGCGGAGCAAAGCGTGGAGTCGAAGAAGCTGGAACGTTTCCAAGACGCAGAGGATGAGTGTTATGGTTTCCTTAATGAGTTTCCGGACTCCAAGGAGAAAGTGACCGCAAATGCTAAAGATTAACAATAATATATTTTAATAATATACTGTATTAAGATGGATTACAGAAAATCAAAAGCTCCAGTAAACACAGTTACGCGTAACATCATGGATTTGTGCAAGGACACAGGCAATATCTATGAGAGCGTGGTTATTATTGGCAAACGCGCTAACCAAATCGCCGTGGAAATCAAGGCAGACTTGAGCAAGAAACTTCAAGAGTTCGCTTCTTATAACGATTCGCTTGAGGAGGTGTTTGAGAACCGCGAACAGATTGAGATCAGTCGCTACTACGAAAAGCTGCCAAAGCCAACTCTTCTCGCTACACAGGAGTTTATTGAGGGCAACATCTATTGGAGAGACCCGACAAAGACAACTGACGAGCCCGTTGATGTAGAATTGTAAGCTATGATACAGCGTAAACAAACTGTCTATTTGCTTCTTGCCTTGGCTGCGCTGATTGTTTGCCTTTGCCTTCCAATTGGCAAACTGACAAACAGCGCGACGTTGGGAAGTGAAGTGGCAGTTTACAACATTGGCCTTTACACCACAACAGGCATGGAGGCGCATCCTATATTGTTTGTTGACATTGTAGTGGTTGCGGCTCTATCTTTCATCAACATTCTTCTCTACAACAAACGCAAGTTGCAGATGAAGATATGTGTCGTTAACATTATCCTTTGCCTTGTGTGGTACGCATATTATGCGTTCATGGCTCTTTCCATGTTCAAAGGCATTGGGTCGTTCTCAATGAGCTTCGCTGTTTGCTTGCCTTTTGTGGCAATCATCTTGCTTGCTCTTGCTCATTCGGGAATTAAAGCTGATGAGGAACTTATAAAGTCCATGTCAAGAATAAGATAATAAGATAATAAAATAAATAAAAACTCGTTGTATGCTCTGTGTTGGGCTTACAACGAGTTTTTTTTGTATCTATGTTCGTGTATAGATTGACAATCCTATTATTCCCACTCAATTGTTGATGGTGGTTTTGAGGATATGTCGTAGCATACGCGATTTACTCCCTTCACCTTGCGTATTATCTCGTTGGAGACATCGGCCATGAAGTCGTATGGCAAATGTGCCCAGTCTGCTGTCATGGCATCCATTGATGTCACGGCTCTCAGTGCGACAGGGTGCTCGTATGTGCGCTCGTCACCCATGACTCCTACTGAGCGTATGGTTGATAGCAGCACGGTGCCAGCCTGCCAAATATGGTCGTAGAGTGACGTTCCGTCTGGCATGGTGTAGTCGTGCATCTTCTCGATATAGATGTCATCGGCATCTTGAAGAATGCGTACCTTCTCCCTTGTGATGTCGCCGAGTATGCGTACCGCGAGACCTGGGCCCGGGAAAGGATGACGCTTTATGAGGCGCTCTGGCATCTTCAACTCATAACCTACGCGACGCACCTCATCTTTGAACAACCATTTCAGAGGCTCGCAGAGCTGTAGCTTCATGTCCTTTGGCAGACCGCCAACGTTGTGATGGCTCTTTATGGTCATGCCCGTGATGCTAAGGCTCTCAATGCGGTCGGGATAGATAGTGCCTTGCGCCAACCATTTGGCATCAGTGATTTTCTTTGCCTCTGCATTAAATACCTCCACGAAGTCGCGACCAATTATCTTGCGCTTCTTCTCAGGATCTGTCACGCCTTCCAAGTCTTTGAAGAACTTTTCGCTTGCATCCACGCCGATGACATTAAGTCCAAGGCCATTGTAGGCATCCATCACCTTCTTGAACTCATTTTTGCGAAGCATGCCATGGTCAACGAAGATGCAAGTGAGATTCTTGCCAATGGCACGATGTAGTAGTGTGGCACATACTGATGAGTCGACGCCACCAGACAAGCCAAGTATTACTCGGTCGTTGCCTATCTGCTCTTTGAGCTCCTTCACGGTGCTCTCCACAAATGAGGCAGGGCTCCATTCTTGCTTGCTTCCGCAGATGTCAACCACGAAGTTCTTGAGCAACTGCTTGCCTTGCAATGAATGGTATACCTCCGGATGGAACTGCACGCACCACACACGCTCGTCGTTGTTTGCGAAAGCCGCGTATTTCACGTCTGCGGTTGAGCCGATAACCTTGAAATTCTCAGGAATTGCCGTGATGGTGTCTCCATGGCTCATCCATACTTGCGAACCTTTTTCAAATCCTTTGAAGATTGGCGATGTAGTGTCTACGGTCTCAAGGTTGGCACGCCCGTATTCACGAGTGCCCGTTTGCTCAACGCTTCCTCCGAGGGAGTAGCTGATAAACTGGGCTCCGTAGCAGATACCGAGCACTGGATAATGCCCGATAATCTCCGTGAGGTCTACCTTGAAAGCTTCCTTGTCGTGGACAGAGTAGGGGCTGCCGCTGAGAATGACTCCTATGATGGATGGGTCGTCTTTAGGAAACTTGTTGTAGGGCAGAATCTCACAAAAGGTATCCAACTCGCGTACGCGTCGGCCAATGAGCTGTGTGGTCTGCGAACCGAAGTCGAGGATAATGATTTTCTGTTGCATATATTGTTAATAATGGGATTGACTATGTGCGATGTGAATCATAAGACGTGTTGGTTGTCTAATGGTTCACCTCTTCCAAGAATTTTTCAGCCTCTTGCAGGGTGTTCAACTTGCCGACATCCATCAGTTTGAGGTCGGTCTTGAGATAACCCTTGATGGGCACACGATTGCAAACGGATAGATAGAAGTCCAATATCGGGAACTTTTCTGGCTCTCCGACCATGTATGCGAATAGCTCTGGATAAACGAGGTGTATGCCGCTGAATGCGAACAGTTTCAAGCCTCCTATCATCAAAGGCTCGTCAGTGGCCTTGATGGGATATTGCTCTTTCAGCAACGCCGTTTTCACCTCTTCATAGGGCGATTTCACCTCCCCTGTCTCAATGTTTACCCATCCCACGAGACGCATCGCCTCATTGAACACGAGGTATCGTTTTGTCTTGCGCCAGCTCACGAGCAGTTGCGCTCCTGCTTTTTGGTGTGGTATGCCACAGTCGGGACACATAACCTTGGGGTCGAGCGTATAGAACTTGTGCAGGTCGACATTGCTTAGGATGTCAACGTTGTGTATGAGTATTGGGTAGTTCTTATTGAAAAGTTGTGCCGCCTTGCGCAATCCGCCTCCCGTGTCGAGAAGGTTTGCTGTCTCGTCGCTAATCTGAATGTCAGTGCCGAAGTTGTCGTTAGCCTTCAAGTAGTCGATTATCTGTTGGGCGAAATGGTGGACGTTGACGACAATGTGGTCAACTCCAGCGTCGGCAAGGTTCATGATGACACGCTTGATGAGCGGTTCGCCTCCAACTCTTACCAACGCTTTTGGCATCGTGTCGGTGAGTGGCTTAAGGCGTGTGCCCATACCAGCCGCGAATATCATTGCTTGCATCATAGATAATATATATGTATATTAGTATACTATGCAAAGTTACGTAAAATCCCAGTAAAAAGTCAACATTGAAAAGACTTTTTACTGGGATTTTGCTTAAAGGCATGATATTCCCTAATGAGCGTTAGCATCAACGGTTACTTTTGATACACCCTCACCCAATCAACGTCATAGCACACTGGCATGGCTGCCTTGTCCACCTTTCCACCATGGTCGCCACCCATGGCAAGGTTCAGTAGTATATATTGGGGCGTGCGGAATGGGCTCTTGTGCTCACCAAGTTTGCCGTTCATGGTGCTCTTGATGTCAATGCTGTTCAGCAATTCGCCATCGAGGAATATGGCTATGGAATCAGCGTCCCAGTCCATCCGCCACACATGAAACTTGTCGCTGAAATACGGGTCTCGCTCAAGAAAATGAGAGTAAGGCACGGTCTTTGAGTTCCACACGGCCTTGTGTCGCTCGTCGCTGCCATGCGCGAAATTGGCAAGGATGTAAGGAATGCCGTCTATGTGATAAAACTCCATGAGGTCTATCTCTCCACCCGAAGGCCATTCCCATGTCTTGCCGAGAGTCCATATTGCCGGCCATGCGCCTTTTGCGTATGGTATGCGGGCGCGAACTTCCAACCTGCCATACAGAAACTCGAACTTGCCACGTGTGTTTATGCTTGCCGATGTGCATTCTATCCCATCATGTCCGTTTTCTTCGCGGGCGGTTATGGTCAGCATGCCATCGTGCACACAAGCGTTGTCCTCTTGATAGTATTGCCATTCATGGTTGCGCACAAAGCCCTTTTCATAGTTCCATTTTGTAGTGTCGGGCTTGCCTGGCTCATTAAACTCCTCGCTCCACACGAGGTGGTAGGCATCTGGTTCTTGTGCCATGGCTTGGCACGACGCAAGGGCAGCCAATAAGCATACTACAACATATTTCATAAGCAAAGTCTTAGTCGTTATATAGGAAAAGGGCAGGCAAAACAACATTGATAAATTGTTTTCCCTGCCCAGTCATCCTAAATCTTAAACCTTATGTCAAATTTGAAGTGGCAGATGTTATTCACCGCCCCATTCCTTATGTTGTTTCAGGTTCTTGTCGGTGTCAATCTCGTTTTGTGGTATTGGCCAAACGTCGTCTTGTGCTCCACGGTACTGGCGCTCGTAGCAGCCATCACCGTATGTCTCATATTCCTTGTGCATACGGTCGATGGAGTTCTTCCACTCACCCCAACGATAGAGGTCGGCGAAGCGGAGATCCTCAAACGCGAGTTCCACGCGGCGCTCATGGCGCACGATTTGGCGAAGTTGCTCCTGCGAGAGTCCTGTGCCCTCTACGTCTTCAACCTTAGGCATGTGTACGCGCTCGCGCACCTCGTTGATATACTTCGTAATCTCTGCCTGACTGTAACCACCCTTCTCAATCATCGCCTCGGAGAGCGAGAGAAGAACCTCAGCATAGCGGATGACGTAATAGTCGAGACTGCCGTCATACTCGTTTGCCATGTTCTCTGGCACAAACCACTTCATTATCGCGACTTGCGACTTTGATGGAATCTTCTTGCCGCTCGGGTTGGTGGTCTTGTCGTAATCGTATGTGTCGTTGAGCCACTTCATGCCTGGCACGAAAAGGGTTCCCTTCAATCGTGGGTCACGGTTCTCATAGCGAGCGAAGTCGGGATGGTCGGGATCATAAGCATCCTTTGCCTCGGCACCTTTCTTGCCCTTGAAGAGCGGCGACTTGTCGATTGGCAGACCATCGGTGCAATAGTAGTCATCGCAGAGGTTGCGCGTTGCCTCGATAGCGTTCATCGG